>CAISXT010000049.1 GCA_903889525.1 uncultured Opitutia bacterium
CGGGGCCTTTTAAAGGCCCCTTTTTATTTCCAGATGTTTACGGGGCTTGTTCAAGGTGCTGCTCAAGTCGTGAGCCTGAGCTCCCGGGAAAAGGATGGTGCTCGCCTTACCTTGGCGCACGCCCTCCTCGCCTCGGCTAAGCCAGGCGATAGCATCGCCGTCAACGGTTGCTGCCTGACGGTCGTCGACCCCCAAGGTGATCATGTGTCCTTCGACCTTCTGGCCGAGACTCTCCGTCTGACCAACCTAGGGGTGCTTACGGCAGGCTCCGTCGTGAACATTGAGCCAAGCTTACTGCCGACCGATCGGCTGGGTGGCCACTTTGTCACTGGCCATATTGATGCCAGGGGTCTGATTACACGCTGGGAAAAAGTCGGGGCTGACTGGCGGCTTGATATTCGTGCTCCGGCCGACTTTCTAAAGCATATCGTGGCCAAGGGATGTGTCGCCGTCGACGGCATGTCATTGACGGTCGCCGCGGTCACAGACGATGTTTTTACGATTTGGATCATCCCGCACACGCTAGAGGTGACTAATCTGGGGTCACGGCAAGCCGGTGACGGGGTGAATCTAGAATCCGATTTGCTCGCCAAGTATGCGGAGAAGCTTCTCCGGAAGTAATCCCTTTAGGATGCTGCGACGCCGGAGGTCCGATTCAGACTGTTCTCGAGTCGCTGGGCGATAGCCTCGTCGGCTTCGTCTTGATGCGGGGCAGGCTCTTGGACGAATTCCACATCCACCCGGGAGAATGGGACTGGTAGGGCAAAGTTATCCCAACTACGCAGTCGCCAGCAACGTTGGTAGTGAATGCCCATGACGACAAAGGGGCTGCGGGTGAGTCTGGCTAAAGCAATGGCCCCGGTCTTGAACTTGTAGACGGGGCCTTTGGGGCCATCGGGCGTGATGCCCGCATTGTTTCCTTTACGCATGCTGCGCGTCAGGGCGATCAAGGCGGCCGCTCCACGCTTGTTGGAAGAGCCGCGCACTGCGGTCAGGCCCATGACTCTGAAGAATGCCACCAGCCATGCTCCATCCTTACTCGTGCTGATGAGTGCCGTGATCCGGCGGGAAAAATGCCGATTGGCAATCAGTGATGACGTGAAAAGTTTGTCATGCCAAAGCAGGATGACGACCGGACCAGCCGTGTCATCAATGTGCCGAACGTTGGAATGGACACGGAGCGTCGCCAGCCAAAGCCGGAGGGCCATCGCCGCAGGAACGACCCAGATCCAGTGATACCATGGTACCTCGGCGGGGCTGTCGGTAGGTTCTTGGGCGGGTTCGGACACGTCCTATGTATCGCACCGCTCATTGAGGAGTTCAAACACTTATACAGCCAGGCCGAGCGCACGCCGCACTGCTGGCCGACCCAGCAGATGAATCAGCGGCTTGGCGAAGGCGCTGCCTTGTTCGACGATCCAGCGGTCCATCTCAACGGGCGTTCGCCAAAGTAAAGTATCCACTTCAAACGGCGCCAAGATGGTCGGGAAATCTCCCCGGAGAAGATACGACCGCACGAACTCATTGCCGAGTTCAGGGTGATGGGGGGCATAATCAATTTCCCGGAGGAGTGCGGCGGAAATGTGGATGCCGAGCTCCTCGCCCAACTCGCGGACCGCCGCGGTCAAATATTCTTCGCCGCTATCGACGTGGCCTGCGCAGGAAGAGCTCAGGAGTCCGGGGCAGTTATCCTTGGCGAAAGAACGCCGCTGGAGGCACAGCATACCATCGCTCCGAAGCCAGAAGATGTGAATGGCCCGGTGCATTAGGCCTCGGCGGTGGATCTCGCCGCGAAAGGCCGCCCCGATGACTTGGTCGTGCGTATTGACGATGTCGAAGGTCTCGTCAGGATGCTGGCCGACTTCTGGACGGTTCATCGGCCGAGGTCCATGATGACGTTCCAACGTTTAGTTAATTCCCGATCGTGCTTTTTCCAGTCAGGATCCCAAGCTTCTAACTGTCGCCAGAAGCGATCGGAGTGGTCCATGTGCTTTCGATGGGAGAGTTCGTGGAGAATGACATGGTCATGGAGCATGGGGGGTAGTAAAATTAGGCGCCAATTCAGGGAGAGGGTTCCTTCCGTCGAACAGGATCCCCAACGGGTCGTCTGGTCGCGGACGCTGACTTGCTTAATGGTCACGCCTACGCGTTGGCTCAGCCGCTCTACGGCTAGGCTTAAACCGGTTTCGGCCAGACGTCGGATGACTCTTACGGCGACGGTCTCCCGGTTATCGGCTGGGAGGACGATGGCGACGGATTCATTTGCTTGGGAGATGCGAGCGGTGCCGCGTGTCCCGACCGTCACCTCAACCTCGAGCAATCGGTCATCCATCGTGATCCAAGGGAATTTCAGAATATGGGAAGTCAGTGAGGGTTGGACGGTACGCGCCTTCGCGAGGACTTTCTCCAGCCAAGGGAGATTATCCCTCAGGAAAGCCAAGGCTGAGGCCTGTGAAGTGTGTTCGGGGTAGGTTAGAATCACCTTGGGTCCGGGGCGGACGGAGAGGCGGACGCGGGTCGTCCGAGCGGATACTTTGGGCCAGACCTGCAAGGCGCGGCCGGCGGCATGAATGACGATGGGCGCTCCGGCGTTCATCGTCACGCGCTGAGGGCGCGGGACTGCGCTTCGCAGACGACCTGTGCGGTCTGGCGACGAAGAGCGGAGTCTGGGTCGATACCGGCATCGCGGCACGCCGCAATAAGTTCGAACAACTGTCGGCCAGCGGCTTCTTCGGTGAGGCCGGTCGCGAGTTTGTCTACGGTCGGAATATCGACCGCGAGGTGAGCATCGAGTTGTTTCTTGCGAATCTGTTTCCAGACTTCACGGGCCGTCAGGATGGCGTTCAGGCTGGCAGGTAATTCCTTGAACACGGAAGGAGGCTTGGCGCCTTTCTCTTTTAATTTAATTTGTTCCCACTGGGTGATGACCGCCTCAGAGCTCCCGAGTTTGACCCCATCTCCAAAGACGTGCGGGTGACGCCGAACCATTTTCTCATTCACCTCTCTGGCAACATCGTCAAAAGTGAACTTACCCGTTTCGCTAGCTATCTGCGCGTGCAGTACGACGTGAAAAAGGAGATCACCGAGTTCTTCCCGGAGGTTTGCATCATCGTTGCGGTCGATGGCTTGCAGTAGTTCCGCAACCTCTTCGACGAGGCAGTCGCAAATGGTGCGATGGTTCTGTTCGCGATCCCACGGGCAGCCGTCGGGGGCCCGGAGTCGGGCGGTGGTCTCAATCAGAAGGTCGATGCCGGGCATAGTAGGATGCAGGAGGCAGGCGGCGGTGGAGTCAAAACGATTGCCAGAAGCCCCCGGAGCGTTTCCGTAGGTATCTGTGGACAAGCTGACCGAAATTATGGACGCCAAGCGCAGGGAAATCGCCCCCTATGTGCGGGATGTCACGGACGCCGAATTGACGGCGTTCGCCGGCGTGCACTTAACCCCCGGATTTCGCCAATCTCTCCTTAATCCCGGACGGCTTAGTGTCATTGCGGAGGTCAAAAGAGCCTCACCAAGTGTCGGTCAAATCCGGGATAACGTGGACGCGGTTGCCCAGGCCCGTGCCTATGCCCTCGCCGGTGCCGACTGCCTGTCCGTGCTCACGGAAACCAAATACTTCAAGGGGGTGCTGGCTGATTTGGCTGAGGTCACCCGCGACCAGGTGGGCTCTGCCCGTCCCCTGCCCTGCATTCGCAAGGATTTCATGGTGCACCCGTATCAAGTTTTGGAAGCCGCTCAAGCCGGTGCCCGCTGCATTCTGATTATCGTGCGTGGCTTGACTGATGTGGAAATCGTGCCGATTCATCGGGCCGCTAAGCTCGCGGGCCTAGATACGCTCTTTGAGGTGCACGACGAGGCGGAGCTTGAACGCGCCATGCATCATTCCCCTGACATGGTGGGCGTTAATAACCGTAATCTTTCGACGATGAATATCGATCTGTCTTTCGCTGAGCGTGTGATGCCACAGATGCCAGCCTCGGTCTTAAAGGTGGCGGAAAGCGGCCTGAAGACGGCCGCCGATGCCTCCCGGATGCGCCAAGCGGGTGCGCAAGCCTTGCTCGTCGGTGAATCACTCATGCGGACCTCTGATGTGAACGACCTTATCCGGGCCTTCCAAGCCGCATGAACGAAGGTCCACTCTCCGCCAATGAGACAAAAGATCTCCTGGCCCGACTCTCCCATATGCCTAAGAAATGGCTCGGGCAGAATTTCCTGATTGATGGCAATATCGTCCGTAAGTCGCTTGAACTGGGTGAGGTCAAGGCTGGCGACACCGTGGTGGAAGTCGGGCCTGGTCTCGGCACGCTGACCAGAACCTTGTTGGGGGCTGGGGTGAATCTCTACGCCATCGAGGCCGACCGCACGATGCACTTTCATCTCACGGAGTCACTGTTGCCGCGCTTCCCTCAGACTTTTCACCTCAAGGAGGGGGATGCCGTCGATTTCCCGCGGGCGGGTCTAGAGCGCCCTCCGGATGGATCTTTTAAAGTGGTCGCCAATCTTCCCTATGCGATTTCGACCCCATGGATGGATGGCATCTGTGCCGGCCCACACCCTTCGATGATGGTGCTCATGCTCCAACGCGAAGCCGCCGAGCGCTTGACTGCGGATGTCGGCACGGGTCACTGGTCAGCGGTGACCGCCCAGGTGCACCTCGCTTTTGAAAAGGTTCGGGTTCACCCGGTCCCCGCCCAATCTTTTAACCCTCCTCCCAAGGTTGATTCATGCCTCTTGGTGCTGCGCCGCCGCCCCGATGCTCGGCGGCTGTCGGCCCGGGCACGCGAGGTTGCCCGAATGTTCTTCACGCAACGCCGCAAGCAGGTTGGATCTTCGGCCAAAAATCTGTTTCCCGATGCTCCCGATGTTTCGGCCTGGTTGGCGGATTTGCCCCGCTATGGACTAACCAGCCTGGCTCGCCCCGAAACGATCCCGGCAGAGGCTTGGTTAACCCTCTAAGCCACGCCAAAGGTTGCTTTCCGGGGGAACTCTGCTCCTTATCCCGCCATGTCCGTTAAAGTAGGCCTCGTTTCCCTTGGCTGTGCCAAGAATCTCATCGATTCCGAGATCATGATTGGCCACCTCGCCAAGGCCGGCATGACCATGACCCCGGATGCCTCCGAGGCGGACGTGGTCATCGTTAATACTTGTTCGTTCATTGATGCCTCGAAGCATGAGGCACTCGAAGCGATTTATGAGATGAGTGATGGCAAGGCTACGGCCCGCAAGAAAGGCCAGAAGCTCATTGTGGCAGGCTGTATGTCGCAGCGCTACCAAGGTGCCATTCCCACCGTCGAAGGGGCTAAGGGTCGGATTGAATTGCCGAAGGTCGATGCATTCATCGGTTTGGACCAGGTGACTAACATTGTCCCGGTGATTCATAAGGTCATGGGCGGCGAGGCTGGCATGACGGAGTTTCTCGCCAAAACGACGACGTTTATTCCGGACTTTGACACCCCTCGGTTCCGCCTCACTCCCAAGCACTCGGCTTACATCAAGATCGCTGAAGGCTGTAACCACCCCTGTACCTTCTGCATCATTCCGCGCATCCGGGGCCGCCATCGGAGCCGCACGGTGGAGTCCGTCGTCAAGGAGGCCCGCCAGCTCGTCGCCGAAGGCGTGAAAGAAATTAACCTAATCTCTCAGGATACCACTTATTTCGGCATGGATCGCTGGACCGACGCCCGTCCGAACCCTCGCAGTAAGGTAGATTCCTCCAAGGGTGAGTCACTCGCCTCCTTGCTCCGCGAACTTGATAAAATCGAAGGCGATTTCTGGATTCGTCTTCTTTACACGCATCCAGCGCACTGGAGCGATGAGCTGATTGAGACCATTGGTCAGTCCCAACACGTGGTCCGTTACGTCGATATCCCCTTGCAGCATATCTCCGATCGGATGCTCGGGGCTATGCAGCGCGAGACAGATGGCGCATATATTCGGGACCTTATCAGCCGCATGCGTACCGGGATCCCCGATTTGGTGATCCGTACGACTTTCATCGCCGGCTTCCCCGGTGAGACCGAGGAGGATTTTACGGAGCTATTGGAATTCCTTTCCGCGACCAAGTTCGACCGCGTCGGTGTCTTCAAGTATTCGAAGGAAGAAGGCACCCGTGGTGCGAAGATGGAAGGCCATCTCACCAACGAAGTGAAGACGGAGCGCCATGCCCGCGCCATGCTCCTCCTGCAAAAACTTTCCAAAGAACGCGGCGAACGCTTCGTCGGCAAGAAACTGCGCGTGCTTGTCGAGCGTCCGGGGGTTGCCCGTAGCACCGGCGACGCGATGGAAATTGATGGCGTGGTCCAGGTCCCCACCAAGCTGGCGGTTGGTCAGTTCGCCGAAGTCACGGTTACGGGTGCTTCGGAGTACGACTTGATCGCAAAGTAACTACCCTTCCTGATCGCGTTCCTGCGCAGCTTCCGAGGCTGCGGCGGAGGCGGGCGAGTCGCTTAGGCGAATCAGGGCATCAAGGGAGGTGAAGTGTCGCGTCCAATCGGTCATGTCAGGGATATCGCCGACGACAGTGGAGAAGAGTTCGCGCTTCTCCTGCTTCAGTTCTTCAATGCGTTCCTCGACGGTGCCCGGGGCAATCATCCGATAGATAAGGACCGGGTTCTTCTGGCCGATACGATGGACGCGGTCGACGGCCTGGGCCTCGACGGCGGGGTTCCACCACGGGTCCATCAGGAAGACGTATTCCGCGGTGTTGAGTGTGATGCCCGTGCCGCCGGCCTTCAGCGAGGCGAGGAACAAGGCAGGCCCCTTGGTCTCCTTGAACTGCTCAACCGGGGCTGAACGATCCTTGGTCTCGCCGGTCAGCTCGTAGATCGGCAGATTGGGTAGGTCCCTCGCGAGTGCCGATTTAACGCGTTCAAGCAGTGAGACGAATTGCGAGAAGACGACGGCCTTGGAGCCGTTGGCCGCGATTTCCGAAAGCTTTGAAACCAAGAGCGTAACCTTGCCGGAGTGCGATGAAGGACAATTGGAGTTGTCAGGCAATAAGCCGGGGTCGCAGCACACTTGGCGTAGACGCATTAAAAGGGTGAGGACCGAGGTCGCATCCTTCGAAAGTAAACTCGCAAGCTCTCCCGAGAGTCCGCTGCCTTGGGTGAGATGCTGATAGAGGGCGCGTTGTTCGTGCGTCAGTGGGCAGGGCAAGACGACTTCCATCTTGGGCGGAATGTCTGAAGCAACATGGCGTTTGAGACGACGCAGAATGAAGGGTGAAACTTGGCGACGAACCTTGCCGAGGGCAATCGAAGGATCGCGCATCATCATGCGTTCGAAATTGGCGCGCTTACCGAGTAAGCCTGGCATCAAGAAGCGGAAGATTGTCCACAGGTCAGTCGGGCGGTTCTCGAGCGGGGTGCCGGTGATCGCAATGCGATGGTCAGCCTGTAGCGAGACGCAGGTCTGCGTCGTCTTGGACTCGGGGTTCTTGATTGCCTGGGCTTCGTCGAGTACCGCGTAACCGAACCGGGACTTGGCCAGTAGGTCAGCATGGCGACGCAGCTGGGTATAGCTCGAGATCCACAGCTTGGCCGCAGGATTCGTGATGAAATCGTCGTCGGCCGTGAGCACGGCCACCCCGGGGCTCATCTCTGGGTGAAACCGTTTGATTTCGCCGAGCCAAACGGGGATGACGCTCGCGGGGCAGACGATGATTGAGCGTTCGCCTATCGGACGCGAAGCCAGCAAGGCGAGAACCTGAACGGTTTTGCCTAGACCCATTTCATCGGCGAGCAATGGATGCGAACCAAGATCGCAAAGCCGACCGAGCCACGCGACGCCTTTGGCCTGATACGGACGAAGGTGGGCGGGGAGATTATCTGGTGCGGCCGGCTCATGCAGGAGCTGGTCCTTCCACTCCTTGAGGTCATCATTAAGTTTGAGCGCCCCGACCGCCGCATGATCGAAGAGCGATAGCAATAGGTAGCGCGGCACTTCGCCGTCTTTCGCCCTCCAGTCTTCGGAGAAGTCCGCCACTGCGGCGTTGTAGGCGACGACCCCCTTCCCGGGTAGGATGACCGGCCGTCCCCCCGCTTTAAGTAGGAGCCTCTGTTCTTCTGCCAATAGCCGGTGTCCCCCTGCTTTGAGTCGCCAGTTCAACTTGAAGGATTTGCGATCGCCGGCCGATTCAGCCTCCGCATCAACGGCCACTTGCAGCTGTTCGTTGCGGAAAATATTGAGAGCGTCTTCGCCGATAAGTTTGAAACGCTTCCGCCATTCGGGTAATTCTTCGCGGACAAATCGTTCGATGCGCCCGATGTTGTCCATCGCCCAGGTGCCAGCGGTTTTACTATACACAAAGTTGGAGCGGTGTGCGACGTTGCTGAAGCGGAAAAGGGTCTGCCGCTGTTCATCCGAGAGCTCGTCACCCGGGATGGCCCCCGGCCCAAAGCAATTCCAGGAATGGCCGCCGCGGCCACCCCAGGCGGCGGAGGTCTTTAAGCCGTCGGAAGTGAGATTAAAGGTCACCTGAAGTTTCAGTGCCGTCCGGGCTCCGCTATCCTTGCGCTCAGGTTCCTTGGGGGCGGTCGTTTCTGCGCTCGGAGCGGTGTCGTCGATCGCCGGGATTTCGTCGGCGAGTAATTCCTCGACTTCGTAAATCGAAGCGACGGCGAACGGTGCGCCGTTCTCTTCCTCGGGCAGCGAGGTGCGCCACTCGATTTTCCCGTTATTAATTTCAATCACGGCCCGCACGGTCTGCGTATCCGTTCGGGTGAGTGCTTCGGCATTCTCGACCTTCAGCTCGACTTGGCGCACGAGGCCTTCGGTGTAAAGTCGGCGGCCTTCGACTAAATCCGGTTCGGAGAATCCGGCTTCCCACTCTTCTGGTAGGGACGCAAACCACCTCTCCAGTGCTTCCGTAGAGTAGGAACGATTGGCCGGACGCGGGGACGACATCGACGGAACCGCATTAAACCTCCACGTTTTTGTCCTTACAATCCCCAAAGTCTGGCTTTTTTTCGACAGCGTCTGGGCTTGTGAACATGCCGTTAATCCTGTAAGGTTTACTTCCCTTTTACAGGCAAAGAAATGAAACATCTTAGTGTCGGAACTCGATGGAATGCGGATCTCGTCGCCGCTTATCATGAACAGTGGTCCAAGGACCCCTCTTCCGTGGATGCGGAATGGCGTGCCTTCTTCGAGGGCTTCGAGTTAGGCGTGAGTCTTCCGCCCAAGCTGGCTAAAGGTGCCGCTCCGCTTACCGGGGTCGATGCCGTTGCCCAGTGGAAGGTGTTGGCGGCCATTCAAGCTTACCGTGTGCTCGGCCACCTGCAGTCCCGGATTAACCCGCTTTTCGACCCCGTCCTCCACTTCGAACTCACCGAGAGGGCTCTCGGTTTGGATTCAATCTCGGCGGACCGTGTTTTTCATACCGGCGATTTTTTAGGCGGCAAGTTACTGCCCTTGTCGGAAATCATCTCGAAGCTTAAGTCCACTTACTGCGGCCCCATCGGCGTTGAGCTCACCCATATCCAAGACGGCGAGCGCCGCCGCTGGTTGCAGGAGCGCGTAGAGTCCTGCGGTCTTCGCCCAACGTATGAAGCGGCCACCCGTCGCCGCTTCCTCCGTTCCATCGTCCAGGCTGAGCAATTTGAACGCTTTCTACACAAAACATTTGTGGGGGCTAAGCGTTTCTCCGTCGAAGGAGGTGAAGTGCTCCTCGCGGCTCTCGATCAAATTATCGAACGCGCCCCCTCGTCTGGCATCGACGATATTATCTTGGGCATGGCCCACCGTGGCCGCCTTAACGTGCTCGTTAATGTCTGCGGCAAAAAAGCCGAAGCCCTGTTCGCGGCCTTTTCAGAAAATCATATTCCCGACACCTCCCATGGTGACGGTGACGTCAAATATCACCTCGGCTATGCCGGTGCCCGCATGGTCGGAGGGAAGGAAGTCACCATCACCCTCGCTTATAATCCCAGTCACTTAGAGGCAGTTAATCCTGTCGTCTTGGGTCGTACCCGGGCGCTGGTTGACCTGCAGGGGGGCGGCGATCGCTCGAAGGCCCTCCCAATCTTGATTCACGGCGACGCGGCATTTGCCGGCCAAGGTATCGTGATGGAAACCCTTAACCTTGCCGGACTCAAGGGCTACGGGGTGGGCGGCACACTCCACCTCGTCAGTAATAATCAAGTCGGCTTCACCACGAATCCCGATGAGGGTCGCACCGGTCGCCATTGTACGGAGATCGCGAAATTTACGGAATGCCCCATCTTCCATGCCAATGGCGATGATCCGGATGCCGTTATTCTCGCCACGGAGCTTGCCCTCGAGTTTCGCCAGAAGTTCTCCGCCGATGCGGTGGTAGACATCGTCTGCTATCGACGCTACGGCCACAATGAGACTGATGAGCCCGCTTTCACTCAGCCGGTGCTTTATCGGAATATTACCGCCCACCCTTCCGTGGCCGAGCTGTATGCGTCGCGCTTGACCGAATCCGGTTCCGCCCCTGATGGCGAACTGATCACCTTGCGGACGGAGTTCGAAGTGCTCCTCAACGCCGCGCAAGACCGAGCGCAGGCCGCACTCGCCTTGGAGGTCGAAAATCACAAGAAGAACCCGCCGGGCGTCCGTCCGTTTGTTGCTCCCTATGCACACGTCGTTGACACTTCCGCCCCGTCTGAACTTCTCGCCAAAGTCGCCCCAGTATTGTGGCAGATCCCGCCGGATTTCTCGCCTAATCCCAAAATCAAGCGATTGCTCGACATCAAAGCCGAAGCTTTCAAGTCCGGTACCAACTTTGATTGGAGCCTCGGTGAAGGGCTCGCCTTTGCCTCGCTCCTCGCCGAAGGATATCCTATCCGCATTTCCGGTCAGGATTGTGAGCGCGGAACCTTCTCCCACCGCCATGCGGTCCTGCACGACCCTTCCAACGATGCCGAATATTGCCCGCTAGGCTCGATCTCCGGGGCTGAAATCGAATTGGTGAATTCTTCGCTGTCGGAGTATGCCGTCCTGGGGTTTGATTACGGCTACTCGCTGGAAGCGAAGGATTCTCTCGTCATTTGGGAGGCTCAATTCGGCGACTTCGCTAATGGCGCCCAAGTCATGATCGACCAGTTCCTAGCTTCGGCTGAATCGAAATGGGGTCAGGATAGCGGGCTCGTGTTGTTGCTGCCGCACGGCTACGAAGGACAGGGTCCCGAACACTCCTCTGCTCGGATTGAACGCTTCCTGCAGCTTTGCGCTGAGAACAATATGCAGGTCGTTCAGCCCTCCACGCCGGCCCAGCTATTTCACGCCCTTCGACGTCAGGTGAAATCGGAACTTCGCAAGCCACTCGTCGTCATGACGCCTAAGAGTCTGTTGCGTCATAAGTCCTGTGTGAGCACGTTGAACGATTTCACCACTGGTCATTTCCAGGCAATTTTGCCGGACGCGACCCCTGCGACAAAGACCGAACGTCTGTTACTCTGTTCCGGTAAGGTCTTCTTCGAACTCGATGCCGAGCGGGTCGCACGAAAGGATGCCACCACAACTATCCTGCGTATCGAGCAGTTCTATCCGTTCGATGCCGCCTCGCTTAAGAAACTTCACGCCGCGGTCGGATCTCCTTCCAGGGTTGTCTGGGTGCAGGATGAAGCCCGCAATATGGGCGGCTGGACTTTTGTCTCTTCGATGATTGAAGACGCTATCGGTATCCGCCCGGTCTATGCTGGTCGGGATGCGGCTGCCTCCCCGGCGGTGGGTTCGCTTGCCGTCCATAAGATTGAGCAGGCAGATGTCCTCCGGCAGGCCTTTTCAGCCTAATAGGGCCTAGTAGCACAATTTGTCCCTTAAACGAGGGGGGCTACTATCCCTTGGGTGACCGCTTAAGGTCGATTAAAGGGTTATTTCCCCGTTGAAACGGACCGTAAGGGATTCCAAGGTCTGACCTACCTAATTTTCATGGCCGTCGAAGTCAAAATCCCTCCCATGGGCGAATCCATCACCGGGGGCCTCCTTGCCACTTGGTTGGTCAAAAACGGTGACGCTGTCCGCAAGGGCCAGCCGCTGTTCTCCTACGAAACCGATAAGGTTACCTCGGAAGGCACCGCTGAGGTTGACGGCCGGATCACCCTTACAGTGTCAGCCGGCACCGAAGTGCTTGTCGGTCAAGTTGTCGCTTCCATTGAAGCCGGGGTAGCCGGGGCGGCTTCATCAGCGCCGGTCGCTGCCCCCTCGGCGGTTAAGTTGCAGATTCCTGCGGTTGCCACCAAGGCTCCTGCTACCCCCGTTGCCGCGAAGGTTGGCGCCGCGGCGGAAGTTTCTCCGGCCGTTCGTCGGCTCTCGGCTGAGACTGGATTGAATCCCGCTGGTATCGAAGGTACGGGCAAAGCGGGTCGCGTGACCAAGGGCGATATGTTGGCTGCGCTTACTGGCCAGACGCCGATCCAGGCTCCCGTTACCGCCGCCCCTGTCCCTTCTGCCGTTGCTCAGGTGTCTTCCCCTGCTGCCCCAGTTGTCATTCCTTCCCGCGACGGTCGCACCTCACGCAAGCGGATGTCTCCTTTGCGCCGCAAGATTGCGGAACGTCTCGTCCAGGCTAAGACGGAGACCGCGATGCTCACGACCTTCAATGAGGTCAACATGGCACCTGTCATGGAATTACGGAAGCGACACGGCGAAGACTTCCTCAAGAAATACGGGGTGAAGCTCGGTTTCATGTCCTTTTTCGTGAAGGCCGCCGTCCAGGCCATGAAGGAAGTCCCGGCCATCAACGCCCAACTTGACGGCGAAGATATCGTCGAGAATCACTTCTACGACATCGGTGTAGCGGTGGGGACTGATAAAGGTCTCATGGTTCCAGTGGTGCGCGACTGCGATCAGTTGAACTTCGCCAGTATCGAGAAGGCTATCGGCGATTTTGGCAAACGAGCCCGCGACGGAAAAATTCAGCTGCCAGAATTACAAGGTGGCGTCTTTACAATTTCGAATGGCGGTATTTATGGCTCGATGCTTTCGACGCCGATTCTCAACCACCCGCAGGCGGCCATCATGGGCCTCCACAATATCGTCGAACGTCCCGTCGCTGAAAACGGTCAGGTCGTGATCCGTCCAATCATGTACCTCGCCCTTTCGTACGACCACCGCATCGTCGACGGCAAGGAAGCTGTGACCTTCCTCGTCAAGGTACGCCAGTTTATCGAAGACCCGCAGCGCCTGTTGTTTGGCGTCTGATCTCCCTCTCCTCATCCTACCTCAATGTCTCAATTCGATCTCGTCGTAATCGGTTCCGGTCCCGGTGGCTATGTCGCCGCCATCAAGGCCAGCCAGCTCGGTCTCAAGGTGGCTCTCGTGGAAAAGGACAACACCCTCGGCGGCACCTGCCTCAATGTCGGCTGCATTCCTTCCAAGGCGCTCCTCCATTCCACCGAAGTCTACCAGCACGCCCGACACGGCAAGAAGCACGGCCTGGTTGGTGCCGAGAAGATTACTTTCGATGTCTCTGCGATGCTCGCGAATAAAGACAAGGTTGTCGCCCAGCTGAACATGGGCGTCGGCGCCCTCCTCAAGAAGCGTAACGTTGAGATTGTGCGCGGTCTCGGTCGTCTCGCTAAGGCGGGTGAAGTTCTCGTCCGCAGTACGGCTGGCGATCGTACTCTCGAAACAAAGAACATCCTCATCGCTACGGGTTCCGTGCCGATCGAACTGCCCTTCATGAAGTTCGACGGAGAAACCGTTATCTCTTCCGACCACGGCATCTCGCTGAAGGCCGTCCCCGAAAAGATGGTCGTCGTCGGTGCCGGCGCCATCGGCCTTGAGCTCGGTTCCGTCTGGGCCCGTCTCGGCTCTCAGGTCACCGTCGTCGAGATGCTGCCTTCCATCGGCGGACCGTCCTATGACGCGGACGTCGCCAAGGCCGCGCAGAGTGCTTTTGAGAAACAGGGGATTAAATTCGAGATGGGCGCCAAGGTCACCGGCGTGAAAAAGAGTGCCGCGGGTTCCGCCCTTACGGTCGAACGCGATGGTAAGGCCCTCGAATTTGTGGCCGACAAGATCCTCGTCGCCGTTGGCCGCAAGGCTAATACGACCGGCCTCGGCGCCCAAGAAGCCGGCCTCAAGCTCGATGAACGCGGCCGCATCGTCATCGACGCGCATTTCCAGACCAACCTTCCAGGCGTCTACGCCATCGGTGACGTCGTCGCCGGCCCCATGCTCGCCCACAAGGCCGAAGACGAGGGCGTTGCCGTCGCCGAGAACCTCGCCGGTAAGCATGGCCACGTGAACTACGCCATCATCCCGGGCGTCATCTACACCGACCCCGAAGTCGCCTGCGTCGGTCTCTCCGAAGCCGAGGCCGAGGCCAAGAATATCGAGGTCGCCATCGGTAAGTTCCATCTCGCCGGCAACGGCCGCGCGATTGCTTCCGACTGCACTGACGGTTTCGTCAAGGTCATCGCCTGCGCCAAGACCGACAAACTTCTCGGCGTCCAGATGGTCGCCAAGGGCGCCTCGGAAATGATTGCCGCCGCCTGCGCTCATATGGAATACGGCGGCAGCGCCGAAGATGTCGCCCGCACCTGCTTTGCCCACCCGACCGTCAGCGAGTCCTTCAAGGAAGCTGCAATGGCCGTCAGCAAGTCGAGCATCCACTCGCTCTGAACCTAAGAACAGTTTTTCGAACGAAAGGGTGCGAATAGCACCCTTTCTTCTGCCTGTTCGCTTGGCCAAACGACCGCTTGGCATCGTGAAAAGATAAGGGGCCAGGCTTACCACGGCACACGAGTAAACTGACTGCCGTTGCTTCCTTCCGGACCTGGCGGGGTTCGTCAGTCACCCATTGCATGGGGCCTAGCTTACCTATCTTCATGCCTGCCTAGTCCGTTCTTTTCAATCCCCAACTTAACCCCTAATCATTACCCTTTCCGATGGCCGAAATCCCCAAATCTTATGAGCCACAAGGCGTCGAACAGCAGTGGTATGACCGCTGGGTTGCGGCCGGCTGTTTCAAGGGCAAGGTAGACCATAGCCGCGAGTCGTTCGCGGTGATGATCCCTCCGCCTAACGTCACGGGTGTCCTGCACATGGGGCACTTGCTCAATAATACACTGCAGGACATCATGGTCCGGCGCGCCCGCCAGGAAGGCAAATCCGCCCTCTGGCTTCCGGGTACCGACCATGCCGGCATCGCCACGCAGTCCCGCGTCGAGAAGGAACTCCGCCAAAAGGAAGGCAAGACGCGCCACGACCTCGGTCGCGAGAAATTTATTCAGGTCGCGTCCGATTGGCGTGATAAACACGGCGGCATCATCCTCGGCCAGCTCCGCAAGCTCGGCGCTTCCTGCGACTGGGATCGCACGGTCCACACGCTCGACGCCGGCTACTCGCAGGCGGTGCTGCAGACCTTCGTCACGCTTTACGAACGTGGGTATGTCTATCGCGGCAAACGCATGGTCAACTGGTGCCCGGTCTCACAGACTGGACTCTCCGATGAAGAGGTGATCATGAAGCCCTCCAAGGGCTCGCTCTACCGCATGCGTTACGAGGTCGCTGAGATTCCCGGCACGTTCCTCGAGATTTCCACCACGCGCCCTGAGACCATTCCGGGCGACGCCGCCGTCGCGGTCCACCCCGACGACGAACGCTACAAGCATCTCATCGGTAAGCACGTCTGGCGCCCCTTCCCTCGCGCCCAGATTCCCATCGTCGGCGACCTGGCCGTCGAGAAAGATTTCGGTACGGGCGTCCTGAAGGTCACTCCCGCCCACGACCGCACCGACTTTGATATCGGCAAGCGCCACGGCCTCCCGGTTGTCGATGTGATGAACCCGGACGGCACGATGAACGCCGACGCCGGACCGCTCGCTGGAGTGGAACGCTTCAAGGCTCGCGCGATGGCCGAAAAACTCATCGAAGAGCTCGGCGCCCTGGTGAAAACGGAGCCCTACGAGAACACGGTGGGCTACTCCGAACGTGCCGACGTGCCGATCGAACCTCGTCTCAGCGAACAGTGGTTCATCCGCTACCCAAAGATCGACGAAGCCAAGCGTGCCGTCACGACGGGCATGATTAAGTTCCACCCCGAACGTTGGACGAAGACCTACCTCCACTGGTTAGAAAATATTCAGGACTGGTGCGTCAGCCGCCAGCTCTGGTGGGGCCATCGTATCCCGGTCTGGTACCGTAAGGGCGCCGATCGCAACGACCCGAAGAACCTTCACGTCTCCCTCACGGCCCCCGCCGACGACGCCAATTGGGAACAGGACCCCGACGTGCTCGACACCTGGGCCTCCTCCTGGCTCTGGTGCCTCGCGACCATCGGTTGGCGCCAGCCTGGCGAAACGACCGAAGAACTTAAGCATTGGTATCCGACTGGCGCCCTCGCGACGGGCCCGGACATCATCTTCCTCTGGGTCGCCCGCATGATTATCGCCGGCCTCGAACTGCACGGTCCGGAAAAGAAGACGCTCACCGACGAGGAGATCCGTCAGCGTATCCCGTTCAAGCGCGTCTACTTTAATGGCATCATCCGTGACAAGCTCGGACGCAAGATGTCCAAGTCTCTCGGCAACTCGCCCGAGCCCCTCGATCTGATCGCGAAGTTCGGCGCCGATGGTCTCCGCTTCGGCCTACTTTCCATCGCCCCTAAGGGCCAGGACATCCTCTTTGACGAAGATCGCGTCGGCCAAGGCCGTAACTTCTGCAACAAGCTTTGGAACGCCGCCCGCTTCCGCCAAATGTCCGGCCCGATGGCCGACAACTCGACGCTTGCCGCCGTGGTCAGCCGCATCAAAGCCCCGCAGCTTGACGATGATGACTTCGCCATCCTCCAGGGGCTCGCCGAACTGACTGACAGCACGACCAAGAACCTGGAAGAGCACGAGTTCACCGCTTACGCGCAGGGACTGTACTCCTTCTTCTGGGGCGACTTCTGCGACTGGTACGTCGAAGCCTCGAAGGCCCGCCTCAAGGACCCGTCCTTGGTCGACAACTGCCTCGCGGTCCAGGACCTCGTCCTGCGCCAGTTCCTCCTACTTCTCCACCCGGTCGCTCCGTTCATCTCCGAAGAACTCTGGCACCTCTTGGGCTTCGGCACGGAAAAGGACTTTATCCAGAACCATCACACTGGCTCCGGCGGCGACCTGCTCCGCGTCCTTCGCGAGAACGGCATCAAGCTCAGCGCCGCCAAGGTGGCCGATGTTGCCCTGCTCCGCGAATTCGTCGCCTCGGTGCGCGGCCTCAAGTCGCAGGCCAACCAGGCGACCCGACGCGATTCGGTTATCACGATTGTCGCCAAGGACCCCGCGGCCAAAGCGCTCCTCCAGTCAAACCGTGACAAGGTCAGCAGCATGGCCGGTCTGGCCGAGATCACCTTCGCCGACGATGCCGGCGATCGCACCGGTTCACTTAACTCCCTTGGCACGGTTTTACTCGAGCTCTCGGGTACGGTCGATGTCGCCGCAGAAAAGATTCGTCTCGCCAAGGAACTTACGAAGCTCGAACAGGCGGTCGCCGCCGGCGAAGCTAAGCTTACTAACGATGCGTTCGTCTCGAAAGCTCCGCCCAAGATTCTCGAAGGTGCCCGCAAGCAGCTCGACGACGCCAAGGCCAAGCGCGACGAGATTGCGCGCATGCTCGCCACACTCGGCTAAGATGATCGCGACCAGGCTTCACCCCGATAAACAAACCGCCGTGCAGGCGATTGCCCGGGAGATAGCCGACCTGATTCAGATACGCTCGAAATCGGGCAAGTCGACGGTACTGGGACTAGCGACTGGCTCCACGCCGCTCCCGCTCTATGCTGAACTCATCCGCCTTCATCGTGAAGCTGGCGTGAGTTTCCGTTCAGTCCGCACCTTCAATCTGGATGAATACGAAGGCCTTGGCCCGACGCACCCGCAGTCGTACCGATTCTTCATGGAAGAAAACCTCTTCCGCCACCTGGATATTCCTGCGGCTAACATCCACATCCCGGACGGACTTACACAAGACCGTGCGAAGAACTGCGCCGACTACGAAGCGGCCATCCGCGAAGCCGGCGGCATCGACCTGCAGGTTCTTGGCATCGGTCGTACGGGCCACATCGGCTTCAACGAACCGCCTTCGGCTGCCGACAGTCGCACCCGCTGGGTGCACCTCGATGAAGTCACCCGCCGCGACAACTCGGTTTTCTTCGGTGAACTTGCCCAAGTCCCGCACGGCGCCCTGACAATGGGGGTCGCCACGATCCTCGAAGCGCGTCGCGTCGAACTCATCGCCTTCGGCGAGGCCAAGGCCGAAATCGTCCGACGTGCGATAAAAGAAGCCCCCTCCCCGAGCTGTCCGGCCACATGGTTGCAACAGCATACCGGCTGCACATTTCACCTCGACGCGGCCGCCGCCAAGGCTCTTTGACCTGTCAGATGGACGTCGCCCCCCGCCATCGCTCCGGCATCGATCCAGGCCTTGTCCCGGCGGTACTCTGGACCCGCGCCTACCTGCGCCACTGCGCGACCACGGCTGCGACATCCGACCTTACCATCGCGCTGCGCCGCGAAGATGGTACCGCCTCCCTATTCCACACCCGGGTCCTCGCCGGCGGGGTCGATGATGCCGCGACTTATCTTCACGTCGAACGCACCGTAAAGTTCCTACTCTGGTCCCGCGGAGCCTCCGACATCCTGCTTTGCGGCCCTGAAGCCGCCCAACTTGCCCTCCGCTTGCAGGCCGATTACTCGCCTGCAGGCTGCCGCGCTTTCGACGCCGATTTCTTTCGCAAGGTCTTCGAGAGAACCCTGACCTTCCAAGCGAGCGACGTATCTGGACTTCCAGTCGCCTCCGCCGCGCATCTGCCCCTTGGTCGCAATCTGGACGGCTGCCGTATCGGTTTCGACCTCGGGGGCTCCGACCGCAAGTGCGCTGCCCTCATCCACGGTAAGGTGGTCTTCTCTGAGGAAGTGAAGTGGGATCCTTACTTCCAGTCCGACCCAGCCTATCACCTCGCCGGCATCCGCCACTCGCTGGATCTCGCCGCCAGGCATCTGCCACGTGTGGACGCCATTGGTGGTTCTTCCGCTGGCGTCTATGTGAACAACAAGGTGCGCGTCGCCTCGCTCTTCCGTGGAATCACCGATGCGAGCGTCTTTGATTCCCAGGTGCGCGATATCTTCCTAGGCCTCGCCAAGTCCTACGGCGTTCCGTTTGAAGTGCTCAATGACGGCGACGTCACCGCCCTCGCTGGCTCGATGTCCCTCGGACGTAACGCCGTCCTCGGCGTGGCCATGGGCACTAGCGTGGCTGCTGGCTACGTTGACAAAGTCGGAAACCTTACGAACTGGCTCAGCGAACTGGCCTTCGTGCCTGTGGACTACCGGCAGGACGGCCCCGCGGACGAATGGTCCGGTGATCGTGGCTGCGCGGTACAGTATTTTAGCCAACAAGGTATCGGTCGCTTGATGCCTTTAGCCGGCATTATTTCCCCACCGGAAATGCGTCTGCCCGAGCGTCTGGAATTCCTGCAACAACTCATGATCAGCGGCGACCCTCGTGCCATGCAGGTCTATGAGGCGGTGGGGATTGCCTTCGGGTACGCCATCGCCCATTTCGCCCAGTTCTACACCTTCAGCTGCCTACTCATTATGGGTCGAGTCACCTCTGGTCGCGGCGGGGAGGCGATCCTTGAGCGCGCCCGTGAGGTTCTGGACGATGAATTCCCGGAACTTCGCATCGACCTCGTCGTGCCCGATGAGAAAGATAAGCGCCACGGCCAGGCTATCGCGGCCGCTTCCCTGCCCTCCCTTCGATGATGCTTAAACTTAACCCAGCGGCCCGCTTGATGATCCCTGATCGGCTGGATGGTCCGGAGAGTATTCGCCGGACCACCCACTTGGGTATCGGTGCCCATCAAGATGACTTAGAATTTATGGCGTTCCATGGTATCCTAGAATGTTATGAACGCCCAGACCGATGGTTCGGTGGAGTCACGGTCACGGACGGCCGGGGAAGTTCCCGCGCCGGCCCCTTTGCCCTATGGTCTGACGATCAAATCGCCGAGGAACGCGTCCGCGAACAAGAGTCCGCAGCTGTCATCGGTCAATATTCCTTCGTCGCTCAACTCGGCTTCGCGAGTTCCGCGGTCCGCGATGCCTCCCAGGGGGCCGTACGCGACGAACTTCGCAAGGTTCTAGAGGCGAGCCGACCAGAAGTGGTTTACCTTCATAATCTCGCGGACAAGCATGATACCCACGTGGGCTGTGCCCTGCGGGCGCTTGAGGCAATCCGGCTGATGCCGAAAGCGGAGCGTCCCAAGATGGTCTATGGTTGTGAGGTCTGGCGTGACTTGGATTGGCTTGTCGACAATGAGAAAACCCCGATGCCTGTGTCTCGTCATCCTGTACTCGCTCAGACCATCAATGCGGTCTTCGCGACCCAGATTGCGGGCGGCAAGCGCTACGATTTAGCGGTGCTCGGCCGTCGGGCGGCTAATGCGACATTCGGCAACCCGCACGCTACCGATCAGGAGACATCCATGCAATGGGCGATGAACCTGACGCCCTTGGTGCAAGATGAGACTCTGGATCCAGTCGAGTATGCTGCCGGGTTCATTGAACGCCTGAAGCAAGATGTTATCCGCCGTATGCGCCAATCCCTCTGATGATGAAGCCAACTCTTCTCGTTCTCGCTGCTGGTATGGGTAGCCGTTACGGCGGCCTCAAGCAAATCGACCCGATGGGACCATCGGGTGAGACCATCTTGGATTACTCGGTATACGATGCGATTCGGGCTGGTTTCGGCAAGGTGGTCTTCATCATCCGGCCGGACTTCGAAAACGATTTCCGCGAACGTATCGCCGCTAAATTCGAGGGGCGGATTAATGTCGGCTTTGCTTTTCAGACCATCGACCAATTGCCCACAGGCTTTTTGGTGCCTCTTGGCCGGGATAAGCCATGGGGGACGACCCATGCGATTCTCTGCGCCCGCACAGCCGTGGATACACCCTTCGCCGTCATTAACGCCGATGATTTCTATGGACGCGATTCCTACGCCAACCTCGGCAAGTTCCTCAGCCTTGCTCAAGGTAGCTCAACGGATTATGCGATGGTCGGTTTCACCCTGCGTAATACCCTTTCAGAACATGGCACCGTGGCCCGCGGGGTATGCCAAACAGATGCGGCCGGGATGCTAACCGATATTCAGGAGCTGACCAAGATCTCTAAACTCGCCTCCGGAGCTAAAAACCTAGCCGACGACGGTCTCGTCACGCCACTTAATGGAAGTGAGCCAGTTTCCATGAATATGTGGGGGTTCACGCCCGCAATCTTTCCGCAATTAGCTGACGACTTTCGGAATTTCCTGACCGCTCGTGGTTCGGAAATGAAGAGTGAGGCATACATCCCGATGTCTGTCGGTAATCTGATTCGCGCCCATGCGGCTACGTGTCGAGTCTTACGGACGGACTCTACTTGGTTTGGGGTTACCTACCGCGAAGACAAACCTATCGTGCAGGCGAGCATTCTGGAGCAAGTTGCCTCGGGCGATTACCCGGCTAATCTTTGGTCTTAATTAATGACTCCCACCGCCCAATTTGATCTGGCGAGTATCGCTGGCCGCTTTCAGTTGGGTGGCGACTTCATCACGTCTTCGCCCTATGGCAGTGGACATATTAACGATACCTTCGCGGTGACGGTGCGGCTCGCAAGCGGGGAGGCTCGGTATGTCTTACAACGTATCAATCATTTGGTCTTCAAGCGCCCGGATGAACTGATGGAAAACGTGGAGCGGGTTTGCGCCCACGCTCAGCGTAAATTGACCGCGAGTGGTCAGCCTGATGCCCATCGCCGAGCACTTCGTTTGATTCCGACGACCGACGGTAAGTCTTGGTTTATTGATGCCGCTGGAAACCGCTGGCGCTGTTATGATTTTGTCGAAAAAGCCACGGGACATGATGTCGTTCGAAATGCCAATCAGGCATTTCAAGCGGCCCGGGCATTCGGGGCTTTCCAGTCCTTGCTGGCGGACCTGCCTGGGGGCCGCCTGCACGAGACGATCCCGGATTTCCATCACACCCCTACTCGCTTTGCTCGCTTCCAGGCCGCGCTGGCCAAGGACGCCCATGGACGGGCCGACGCAGCCAAACCGGAAATTACTTTCGCTCTGGCCCGCGCGGCGGAAGTCAGCCGCGTGGTTGATGCCCTGCGCGCCGGCCAATTGCCAGAACGTGTCACCCATAACGATACCAAGTTGAACAATGTATTGCTGGATGATGTTACGCAGGAAGGCATCTGTGTAATCGACCTGGACACGGTCATGCCGGGTTCGGTGCTTTATGACTTCGGCGATTTAGTGCGCACTTCGACCTCCCCGGCCGCGGAGGATGAGACGGATCTGGCATTGGTCACGATGCAATTCCCCATGTTCGAAGCCTTGGTCAATGGCTACTTGAGTTCCGCGAATGGCTTCCTGACTTCCGCTGAGAAACGACTCCTCCCGTTCGCCGGTAAGCTCATCACCTTTGAAATCGGGCTACGGTTCCTCACGGATTGGCTCGAGGGAGATACTTACTTTAAAATCAAACGCCCGATGCATAATCTAGATCGGTTGCGGACTCAATTCAAGCTCGTCGCTTCCATTGAAGCGCAGGCCTCGGCGATGCAGAACTTTGTTGACCAAAAATGAAACCCCGGATTCTCATTACGGGCGGGGCCGGCTTCATTGGGTCCCACATCGTTGAACACTTTCAAGGCCAAGCGGAAATTATCGTCCTCGATGATTTCCGTACCGGCTTTCGGCGTAACTTGGCAGGATTAGACTGCCGCCTGATGGAAGGATCCATCCTCGATGATCTTGCACTGGCCGAGGCCATGCAGGGGGTTCAGCGCGTCTTTCACTTAGCTGCCATGATTTCCGTCCCGGAATCTGTCCAGAAACCCGCTGAATGTGCGGAGCTGAATATCGAGGGAACCCGTCGCGTCCTTGCGGCGGCGGCTCAGGCCGGCGTCGAGAAAGTCCTCCTTGCCTCCTCGGCGGCTATCTATGGAGACAATCCGTTGGTCCCTAAACTCGAATCCATGCCACCCGAGCCCAAGTCTCCCTATGCCGAGACGAAGCTTGCTGGGGAGCAACTGCTTGAGGAATTTCAGAGGGTGCACGGTTTGGCGACCGCCAGCCTGCGTTTTTTCAATGTCTTCGGGCCGCGCCAGGACCCTCAATCTGCCTATGCGGCGGCGGTCCCGATTTTCATCGCTCGTGCCCTACGCTCTGAAGACATCACTATCTACGGTGATGGCGAGCAGACGCGCGATTTTATTTACGTCAAAGATATCGTCGGGGCACTCGATTTCATTTCGCAATCTCCTGCGTCAGTCGGGACCTATAACGTGGGTTATGGCCGCCGCCTTTCGATCAAGTCTCTGGCCCAAGAAATCCTGCACCTGACCGATTCAAAGTCCGTCCTCCGCTTCCTCCCCGGGCGGCCGGGCGACGTGATGCATTCCGTGGCATCCGCCGACAAGCTTAGTCAGACGGGCTGGCTGCCCGCCTATGATGTGCCCGGGGGGCTCGCTGCGACCATCCGCTATTTCCGATCACTCAACGGGTGACCGTGAGCGTTGCGTGCAGCGTATCGGACATGCCGTCCGAAATATTGAGCCAGAAGTCGTAAACACCCGGTGCCGGCAGCCTTAATCTGAAGGCCAAACTAGGCGCCTCGCCGTACTCCCCGCCTTCCAGCGAGGGATGCATGTGGGCGTAGCCTGGTTGCGCCTCCATCGGGCCCATGAGGACTGCGTGGCCCAGGGAACCCATGATGGGCTGCAATTTGAGTTTCGCACCCGCGGGCCCAGAGAGCTTTACCCGAATAACGGCGGAGTCGCCGGTGCGTTGAGAGGAGGTTTGCAAGCTGACCATCTGATTCCGTGCCGATGGGGTTGCGGGCGAGCCGTTCGTGGTTGGTGAGTTCATCTTCGCCTCTCCCAGTAATACTCGCCCCGAACGTTGATCGGCAAAGTCGACAAAGGCCTGGTAGTTTCCGCCGGGGTTTCCGTTGGAGAATTCCGGTGGAAATTGGAAATTCCAAGTGCCGTCCTCTTGGGCCTCCGGGTGCAGGTGGATGTAAGCAAGGCGGTCGCCGAGTTGACGTAAGTGCAAATGGACTTTTTCGGTGTGGGTCAGGGCAACCTCGTGATTGAGGTAAGCGGTACCATCTTCGCGGATGAGTTGGAGCGATCCCTTGTCACCGCTCGGGGCGAGGCGAATATTCAGGCGGACGGGGAACTGCAGCGACTTGGGGTGGTAGTAATTTGCCTCCTCATTGATGCCGCAAAACTCAACACCACCTACCACGACCGGCTGGTGATCGGAATGGAGAAAGGCGCACTGGGTGTCCGGCAGTGAGCGCAGTGCGAGAAAGGCCAGCAAGGCACATCCCGTGATGACCAAGAATTGTCGATGCTTAGTCATTTGTTGGCGGTAGCCTGAACTAATGCCTTGGCCACATCCTCTGGGTCAAAGGAAGCACCCTCGCGTCGTTGGAGAATGCGCCCCTCGGCGCTGATGAGAAGCAACGCGGCGTTGTGCACAATGGTGCCGTCGTCACGCAAAGTCTGGATGCCATAGTGGCGCATGAGATCTTTGATTTGCACCGGATCACCGGTCAGGAACCGATGGCGTCCATGGTCGATCCCGTACCCATCCGCGTAAGTACGTAGCAAGCCCGGCGAATCGGTTTCGGGATCAAAGGTGATCGTGAGGAGGCGAACCTTCGTGGCGGCTGGTTGCTTCGCTAGCAAGTCGCCAAGTTGCTTCATGCAGGCCGTTGACGCGGGGCACATCCGGGCGGAGCGACAACTGGTGAAGATGAAATTGAGTGCGAGCGGAGCGCCCAAGAAATCTTTCTTCATTACCAGTCGGCCGTCTTGATCCCAGAGGGCCATGTTGGGCATGAGGTCCGCGGGCATGCGGGTCACCAGCCGACCTTTGTCCAGAGTCTCGCGATGCAGTGAATCGGAGATTTCGGCGATGCGTCGCAAGGATTCCGGTTCGTTCGGGAAGATCGTATCAGCACGTCGAGGGCCCTCCGCGGTGGTCATAAGATGTAAGGCGATTTCCCTTCCCGCGTAGCCTACCTTCACGTCACCAGGCGAAAAGCGAACGACGATGGGGGTAGCATCGACTTCGCTCGACGCGGGTGCGCCGACCGGCCGCAATTGCAAGGTGGCCAGCCCCGTGGCTGGATCGACTAAGGTGACTTTCCCTGTCCGCACGACCGGCTTGTCGGCCGCCTGCGTCACTAAGCATGCCCCGACGAGCAGAATGGCGAACAGATGCTTCACAGAAGTTTGCCAGATTGGCTGAGCATGAGTTCAACCATCCCGTGGCGCACTCCTCGATGGCTCAAATGAAAGGCTTCCGCACCGGTGAGGTCGGCGAGTACGCATAGGGTGATGAGTGCGGCGGGCATGATGTCAGCACGATCAGCGGGAATGCCCGGCACCTTCTTACGTTCGTCCGAAGTTAACGCGCAGAGGCGGTCCTTGAGTTCGCGAATCCGTAAGACCGGCAGGCGTCCACCGGCAGGAGTTTCCCCGATGGCTTCAAGGTAGAGCGCGATGGCCGCAAAGGCACCTCCGGCCCCGATAATTAGATAATTCTCGGCGGCAGCGGTGGGAATGACGGTGGTCAGGGCACCGAGGAGATGTGTGCGGATGGAGCTTTGGTCGAGATCATCAACGCGGCTTAATCCCCCTCGCAGGTAGCCATGCGTCAGGCGAACCGAGCCGATACGGAAGCTGCGGGCGAGGATGCAATTTGGGCCGCGGAGGGCGCAGACCTCAAGGCTACCACCGCCGAGATCGAAGGAGAGAATATTGGCATATGCTTGGTAGGCTGGATCTGTCCGCACCCCCGCAGCAGCAAGGCGAGCTTCAACCTCGCCGGAGACGATGGTGAGAGGGATATCGGTCGCTGTCTTCACGCGACGAGCGAAGGCCTGGCGACTGGCGGATTCGCGAATCGCACTGGTACCCAGGATAACAATTTGTTCGGCCCCTTTACTGCGGGCAAAGGCGACTAGTCGGACGACGGCTTCAACGGCTTCCTTTTGCAATTCAGCCGAAAAAAGCCCTTCGTCGCCGTCCGCTTGCTGCAGTCGGACCGCTTCGGTCTGTCGGCCCAGTTCGGCCCGGGAAATGGCGTCGACCACCGCCACCTTGATGGAGTTGGAACCGACGTCGATTATGGCAATGGCTGACATGTTCAGAAATTTAACTGGCCTTTGACTCCGCCGAAGAAGTGGACGGCTTCTTGAGTCTCGAAATCTTTCGTGCGCATCGCGATAAAATAGGTGGTGGAAAATTTATGGAACTGGAAGGTCGTGCCCAGGGCGAGTTGCATCACGATGGGTCGGCGGGTGACCGCTCGCGATTCGCGGAAGTTGGTCCCGTCGGTCGCGTAGTTACGGGCGACCACTTCGAGTTGGGAATCGGCAAAAGCCCAGTAGGCGAAATTAGGTCGATTATCCGGACTGCTGAGAGCGGTGATCGGGTCATAGCCGGTAGACTGGCGGATGTAGGAATGGCCCCATGACTTATCGAGATTAAGGCCCCAGCGCAATTGGGCGCCGACCAGTACCTCGGTTCGCATGGTGCCTAACTCCACCATCATGCGGGCAATGAGGTCACGATAACCTCGGCCGGTGGAATCTAAGTCGAACCGTCGACGGAACTCCGCGTCAAAATTGATGAGGGGTTCATCTGGCAGCTGGGTGCCCCAGCCAGCTGCCGCTTGCGTATTGATGAGCGTATGGAATTTATCTTGAACAGTTTCAGAGCCAGAGGAAGGGCCGATTACCCCGAGTTTGGCTTCAACGGCGAACATGCAGTCCTTGCGTCCGCCGCGATCCAAGATTCGCCCATAACCCCAACCTAGGTAGAGTGCCCCAGAGTACGGCATGTCTGTCGAAAGTGGGTTCGGGGTGGTGGTATCTGAGGGAGTGTTAATTTCCTGTGTCAGCGAAAAGAAGTTATGTTCACTGGTGTTGACGGCTAGCTTGAGGCCTTGGGTGTAATAACGGTCTTTATTCTTAGGGCCGAATTTGTCGTTCTCCTCACTCAGCGAAACCACCCAAGGCGGTGGCGGCACGGCGACAGGCAATGACTCTGCGGCACGGACGACAGCGGTCAGCGAAAGGAAGGCGATTAGGCGCAGCATGGGCATCGTCGGAGGGTTAGCAAAGAGGGCTTGTTATGCAGGGACAACGCCTTTCTGACTTGTGAATAACCCCTTGCCCAAGTATTTGACTGTCAGGATGTCGCAAACTCCCGCCAGCGCACCAATCGTCCAGTCAGAAATGATGACCGACGGCTTGATGCGGGTCGTAATCGGTGGCACCTGGCGACTGGATGACCCGCTACCGACCATTGCCGTCAAGGGTGACCGTGTCCGAATTGAGTCCTCTGACCTCACATTCTTCGACTCCTCCCTGCCCGCTTGGATTTTTGGTAACTTCAAGAATGTCCGTCAGCTGGACCTAGGCTCCTTGCCGCCGCGTCTTCAGTCGCTGGTGCGCATCGCTGAGAAGGCGTCGGTCAATGACCATCTGGGTGAAGTCCCGGGAGTTCTCGCCCAGTTTGGCTCATGGGGGATGGAGAGCGCGGGTTCCTGGGGACGGTCCTTTAATCATATTGGCAATACCTTCATGGGATTCGCCCGCGTCCTCGTCGGTCGAGCCAAGGTCAATTGGATGGATTTCGCGCTGCAACTCCAGACCGCGGGGGTGGATGCCCTTCCGATTGTGGCCCTACTCGGATTCCTGACGGGTCTTATCATGGCTTACGTGGGACTTATTCAGCTTCGCCAAGTGGGCGCGACGGTTTACGTGGCCAATCTCGTCTCTCTGGCCATGACTCGAGAAATGGGTGCGTTAATGACCGGCGTCATCGCTTGCGGTCGTACATCCACCGCCTTCGCCTCCCAGCTTGGAAGTATGAATGTCAGTCAAGAGACCGATGCACTCCGTGCGCTCGGTCTTAATCCCGTGGAATACCTTGCCGTGCCCCGAATTTTGGCGGTGACCCTGATGGTTCCCTTGCTGGCGACCTTTGCGACGTTCATTGGCGTCTTTGGCGGCATGATCGTCGCGTGCGCCGGAGACCTCAGTATCGAGCAATATCTGACGCAGGCGGTCCGCGCGATTACCTTCAAGAGCTTCCTGGTCGGCTTCATTAAATCCATCGCCTTCGGCTTCATTGCGGCCTGGGCCGGTTGTTACCGTGGTTCGGTAGCCAAGCGCTCGGCGCTCGGCGTCGGGGAGGCGGCCACTTCCGCCGCCGTGCTGGGCATCACCTTGATCGTGGTGTCGGACGCCATCTTTGCCGTGATCTTCAACTTGTTTGACCTATGAGCGCGGACTTGGCTGACATTCTGACCTGCGATGGTCTAGCCATCGGCCATGGCAGTAAGGTGATCATGGAGCGACTCACTTTTGGTCTGGCTCCTGGAAAGATCTTGGCGGTCGTCGGTCCCAGCGGTTGTGGTAAGAGCACGCTCATGCGCGCCCTGGGCGGGTTAGACGAGCCGCTGGCTGGCACGTCCACCCTCTTTGGGATTAATCTGGTGACGGCTTCGTCGAAAGATCGGGCTGCCGTCCTGCGTCGCACAGGTTTCCTCTTTCAGGGTTCCGCCCTGTTCTCCTCTCTCACCCTGCGGGAGAATGTCGAAATGCCCATGCGCGAGTTTTTGAAAGCCCCCCAGCGCGAGATTAGGCAGCTGGCGGAATATAAATTAGCGTTGGTGGGGCTGGCAGATGCCATGGATAAGCTCCCCTCCGAAATCAGCGGTGGTATGGCCAAGCGTGCCGGTATCGCCCGGGCGATCGCCTTAGACCCCGAGGTCATCTTCCTCGACGAACCGAATGCCGGGCTCGACCCTTTGAGCTCTGGACGCCTCGACGAGCTTATTCTCCGTATTCGTGAATCCTTCGGGACCACGGTTGTTTTAGTCAGCCACGAGGTGTCCAGTATCCTGCGGATTGCCGACTTATGCGTCTATCTGGACCCCGATGCCGGCACGATGGGTGCCTATGCGGCGCCTAAAACATTTCTTCAGGCTGGCAATCACGCCAAAGCCCACGCCTTCTTTAAGCAGACCGTTTAGACTGACCATGCGCAGATCTGCCAATATGACCCTCATCGGTGCTTTCGTCGCCGGCGGCATCCTGCTGATTATTGCCGCCGTCGTGCTGCTTGGCGCAGGTTCGTTTACGGGCGCTAAGCCTACCGCTATCGCCTATTTCGACGATTCTGTCAGCGGCCTGGATATTGGTGCTCCCGTGAAGTTCCGGGGAGTGAGTATCGGTAAGGTCTCCCAAGTCCTCCTTCGAACGGCCAACCAGGCGGCGGGCGATTACTCCGTACCCGTGGTGCTGGAGTTCGCCCCTGACCTTCTGACGCGTCGCGGCCTTGATGAGGCCTTGCTTCAGAAGCAAGGCCTGCGCGGTTCAGTCGAACGCGGCCTGCGCGCCAAGCTTCAACAGCAGTCAGTCATCACGGGCGTCTTATACGTCGAGCTCGATTACTTCCCCGACACCGCCTTTAAACTGCATGAAGTAAAAGGCGAGATGGCGGAGATCCCCACGCAGCCGTCCAATCTCGGCACGCTGACCCGGGCGGTCGCGCAGACCCTCGACCAGTTGAGTCGCATCGACTTTGTCGCCATCACGAAGAAGGTGGACTCGATTTTGGGTCGAATCGATAAGGGCGCATCCGAAATCGAGTTCGGTAAGATTAACACCAATCTCGTCCAGGCTTCCGCTAATATCACCAAAATCACCGGGGACCCAGCGATTGCAAAGGCGGTGGTCGATTTCTCGACGGCCATGCAAGGGATTGACGGTCTCGTGAAGCGGCTCAGTGGCAAGGTCGATCCCGTCGCCCAAGACATCCAAGGGATGGCCGCCGCGGGGCGCAAGGCGCTCGAACGTCTCAACGAAACGTCGGAAAACTTACGCACGCTCACTAAGCCCGGCTCTCCGGCTCGTCGTGACCTGGACCAGGCACTTGCGGATGTCTCCGAGGCCGCTCAGGCCATTCGCTCACTGGCTGATTTTATAGAACGTAATCCTGAAACCATCATTCAGGGTCGAAGTAAAAATCAGACCCGGGAAGCTAAGCCGAAGGAGGAGTCCGCTAAATGAGAAAGCTTATCTTAGCTGGATTGCTGGCCACGTTTCTTACGGGCTGCATTATTTTCGACAAGAAGAGCGAAGCGGTCACGTTCCACCAGTTGAGTGCGCCGCAGGGGTCGCCGACGCGCGTGGGACCAGCAATTTTTGTCCCACGGGCAATGATTCCATCGGCGCTGCGCCGCGCCAACGTAGTGATGCTTGATGAAGCCGGCTGGGTGCGCGTGGAGGATGCGCACCGGTGGATTAATCCGCTCGACCGAGCCGTCGCCGAAACCGTCGCTCATCATCTTACTCAATTGACCGGCCTTCCTTCGGCCATGCAGGCCCCAGCTGAATCCCATCTAACGCTGTTACTGGATGTTAACCATATGAGCATCACGGCAGGCAAGCAGGCGGTCTTGGAACTCCGTTTCCGCCTCGAAGCCGCGGATGGCACCCTGATGCTCGAGAAGACCCTCATTCGTAGCGCGCTTATGAGCGAGACTAGCCCCGAGCAATATGTTCGGACCCAATCGGCCAATCTTGCTGATGCCTGTGTGAGTTTCGTCCAGGCGCTGCCCCCTGACCTTAAACTGACCCGATGACCTCCCCTTCCGACCCCAAACCTAATGGCTTCTCAGAAGTCACGGGAGAAATCTGCTACGATTTGCCTTCGGCCTACGTCCCTCACCCCGCCACGGGCTTGTTGCACCTGCCTCGCTTCCTGGCTAAGATTCGGAAGCATTTGAAGGGCGAGTTGCCCAAATCCTATCAGCGTAATTTCACCAAAGGCTTCGATCGGTTCCTCTGCCTACATCTCGGCGTTAATCCCGAGCAAGTCGTCGAGTGTGTCCGTACTGCCACGGATGACCGGGATCTCGATGCCCGCCTGCTGGCTATTTTTCCTCCCGACCTCCGGGTCCATGTCTGGAATCGCGAACTTGTCCAAAAGGGCATGAGCGAAATGGGCCGCGGGGTCCTCAATGAAGCCAAGCACAAGATGGGCGCCGACGCGCGCACGGATGTAATTTCCTTCGCCGACATGATCGATTTCGATGAGGGCCGCCTTCTGTGAACACTCCTGACCCCCATCCTAATCGCCTCGTCATCCGAGGCATCAACGCCGTGCTGGCCTGCCTCCGGCACCATCCGAAGGCCCTGCGTGAAGTCGTCGCCACGGCGGCCTTTGCGCCTAATCTAGTAGCGCATGATGCGGCTTTCGCCGAGCTGGGCGTCCAGACGCGCATCGTCGGGCCCATCGAGCTAGCCAATACCGCGGAAGGCCCTTGCGAAGATGTCTGTGCCCTGACCATGCGCCCGGATTTCGGCCTAGCCCGCGTCTCAGATTTCTCGGAATGGCGTGAATCGAGCGAGAGTATCGTTATTGCGGACGGCATTCAGGATCCCGCGGCCCTGGCCTCCATTGCCCGGTCGATGGCCGCCTTTGGCTTGAAGCGACTGCTGCTCTCCGGTGGTACGGAGAAAATTGCCTTTCATCCGGAAGCGTGGAATCTTTCCCGAGGTGCGATGGAGCAGTTACGACTCATGCGGGCGGCGGCCCTGGGTGGCTTGCTGAAGCTCGTCGAAGACCGTTGCTGCGTGGTGGCCCTCTCTCCTGATATCGGTCGAAAGATTGATCTTGGCACCCCGGTGCGCGTGCCTGGCCGGCATCTGGCCTTGTTGATTCCAGGCGGTAAACTTGACCCTGACATTCAACCCCGAGTTGAACATTGCTATCGCTTCCCAGGCCAAATGAGCGAGACGCCCCTTACCCTTTCGGAAGTCGCCCCGATGGCGGTCGCTTGGTTTGCCTCGACGCCCATGCCCCGTACGGATGGCTTCCTGGCCCGTAAAAGGGCTCGCCATGTGAAGGGTAAGGATTCCAATTCCCCCAGTTAATTCCACATGTCCCAGCCCCAGCCCGGCCCAGGCGAGAACGTCATCTCGCTCCAGAATATCAGCCGTAATTTCTTTACGGCTCTCCAGCGTCAACATGACATGCTGGCCTTCAGTATTGCTGGCTTACATACCGCTGATCCGAAGGCCTACGACCACTTCTCCACGCTCACCCGGGTGATGCCCGTGCCGCAGGCTCACTTGCCAGCGGATCAGATGCTGGCGTATGCGCGCGGCTTGATGCTGCGCACGACCATCAACGATCTGCTCACGCTGTCGGCTGAATGTATGGTGCAATGCCACTTGCTTTGCCTCTTCATTCGGGAGCAGGGTCATCAGCGCGAACGCAACCCGATCATCGAAAAGAATATCGGCGACAAGCAGCAGGCCTTCATCCGGATGACGCTGCAGGATCGGTTCACCGAGCTGGAGGAATCCTTTGGCATTGTCTGTGAACTCGAGGACGGTGTTTTCAGCCTCGCGGCCGCCCTTCGCGTCATCGCTCGCGGCGGCCTCGTGACGAACGATGATATCACCCCAGACGGTGCCCTGACTCTGGAATTCAAAGCCATGAAGGACTTCGAACTCTCGGCTGAAGAGCTTGCGGCGGCAGCGGCTCAAACTGGTCCGGGCGAGGCGGTCGAAGGCGTCATCAAGAACGAAGCTTTGGGTGACACTAAGCCTAAGACGGTTGCCAGACTGACTGATACGCAGCGGACCTTCCGTCCCGGTGAAATGCTCGATTTGTCTGACAATGAATTACTGGGCCTGAACATCACCGTCGCCAAGTTCGTCGACGGTCTGCTCCGCTCGGTTGATCACTTCGGTCGGGCTCAGCTCGGTGAAGGGGCCTAAGTGATGAAAGAGCCCGCGGCACTCCCCCGTCGGGCGTGGCTCTGGGTTTTCGCCGCTTACCTATTTCAATCAATACCAGCGGCGGTCCGCGATGAGGCCCTGCCGATCGCTTTGAAGAACACGGGCTATGCGGATAAGGATATCACCAAGGTTGTCGCCTACCTGGGGCTGATCTTCGGCTTCAAGATCCTCCTCGCACCGCTGGTCGCCGCCTACCGCCCCCGCGGCTTCATCCTAGTTACCGAACTGGCGATCTCGGCGCTCCTCGGCGGCCTCGCCCTGCAAGTGGCGGCGGAACACCCGTCGTCGCCCACAATCATCGCCTGCTTAATTCTCCTGTCCTTTGTGGCCGCTGCACACGACTTCGCGTTAGACGGTTATTTCGTGTCCGCCCTCGATGACCGCTCGCGCGCCACGCACTCGGCTCTGCTTAACTTCGCCTCCAAACTCGGCATGGTGCTGGCCGGTCCGGGCCTGATTTGGCTGGCCGGCCGCATCATGGAATACGGACCGCAGTCGGCCGACGCTTGGTCCTGGGCGCTCCTGGCCGCGGCCGTGCTGGCCCTCTTCGCTGTGCTGGCCAATGCCCTCGGGCTCCGCGCTGAACCTGCCCAAGTCACCGATGATCGCACGGTCAGCGAACGCTTCCAGGACATGTGGTCGGGGCTGGGGGCGCTTTTTCGCGACCCGCGACTTCTCGCCGTCCTCGGGTTAATCTTGTTCTACCGAGCCAGCGAAATTCATATGGGGAAAATCCTCCCGCTCTTCGCGACCTCGTCCACGCCAGGTGGACTCGCCCTCGGCAACGAAACCTACGCGATCATGCGCATCGCCACGGCGGTCTGCGGCCTCGCCCTCGGCGGCGTTATCGGTTCTCAGATTGTGGCCCGTTTAGGCTTGGGTCGCTCCTTGATTCCGCTCGGTGTCGCCATGCACGTGCCACTGGCGGCCATCGCTTGGTTGGCCTCGACGGGTTCGCATGACCTTCGGTTTATTGGTACCGTCTTCTTCATTGAATACTTGGCCTATGGCGCTGGATTATGCGCGTTACTGCTAGCGATGATGAAGCTAGCGTCCGGTCCAGGCGCGGCTGTCCGCTACGCAGCACTTTCGACCTTCGCACTGCTGGCTAATTATCTCCCCGGGCTTTGGGCGGGTTCCCTTTCCGACAAGCTTGGCTACGCCCAATATTTCTTGTTCGCGCTCAGCCTGGCCATCCCCGGCATCCTCTCGGCCTGGGTCGCGAAGCGGCACTTCCCAGAGGCCTAATTACTCTTTCGGTACGACAATCAGTTCCTGCTCAAACTTGGCGTCGAGGTAGCGCTTGGCAAAGGCCTGCACGGCCGCTGCATCCGTCAGGTTCATGCGGCGTTCCCATTCGACGTCAAAATTAGCACCCAGATCGGCAACCTCGCGAATCAGAGCACCCTGCATGCGGGCGCCGGCGGATTGGCGGCCTTGGCGGCGGGACACCCGCATGCGGCGTTTGGCATCCTCGATCTCATCTTTACCGAACTGCCCTTTACGCAGCCGATCGAGTTCGAGTCGCATCTCTTTGACGACTTCCTGGGCCGAAGCGGGAGCGGTGCCGGCGAAAAGATAGAACATGCCCTGGTCGACGACCTCCACGCGGGAGGCCCCCACGAAATAGGCCATGCCCTTCTCTTCGCGGACACGTCGGAAAAGACCACTGGCCATGCCGCTGAGTAGCTCTTCGGTGACATTGGCCGCCACCACAGAATCTGGGCCGAAGCCACAGTGAGGAAAGGCAATGGCGACGACCGCTTGCTCGCCCTTGGCGTGCTCCAGGAAGCGGCTGGCGACTTGGGTCCGGTGCATCGGTAGGCCTTTGCGTTGCAAGTGGGTTTTAGGCAGGTTGCCGAAGCGCTCCATGATGAAATCCATGGCTGCTTGTCGGTCAAAGGCTCCGCTAATTCCGACGACGAGGTTATCCGCCACCACCAGGGTGCGATGCAGCTCGCTGAGGTGCGCTGGGAGGATGCGGGCTAAGGTTTCGGGGGTGCCGCCGGCATCGACGCCCAACGGGTGATCGCCAAAGAATTGACGCTGCAAGCGGAGGCGAGCCTTCTCGACGATATCATCTTCAGCTTCGCGACAGGCATTAATCGTCGCGGCACGTTCCAGAGCGACGGTTTCCGGCAGGATGCTCGGACACAGCACCCCGTCGGCCACGAGCTCGGCAATCCGCTTGAAATCAGAACTCAGCGCCTCGCCCCAGAGGCCGCAGGAGACCTGCGAGCCGTGGTCGGCGAAGGTCGCTCCCATACTGTCAACGGCTTGCGCGACTTCTTCTTTGCTTCGCTTAGCGGTATCGCGGGCAAAAAGCGTGGAAAGCAGTCCAGTGGTCCCCCGGATGTCGGCGGATTCATAAGCGGCACCCGCTGCAAGGAAAACCCCGATGCCTGCCTTCGGAATAGTCGCGTCATGTTGAAGCACGACGCGCACGCCGTTATCCAGGACGAGGGTCTCAAACTGGTCCGGAGTGTTGGCTGAGAGGGGGGTCGAAGCACTGGCTTCCGTGCGGGCGCCTTTCATCGTACCGTAAGTAACCGCCTCTGGTTTGAACCAGCGGCGGGCTTCCCGGGTTAGGTCTTCAGCCGATAGCTTCGCGAGGTTTTCCACGCCGCGCTGCGGCCAGTTGATGTCGTGACCGATCGCAGCGGCGTAGGCGTTGCGGGACGTGATACCGTGAATGTTCTTCTGGCCATTGACCATGCTCACCACAGATTGGCGGCGGACTTTTTCGAATTGTGCGGGGGTGACGCCTTTCTGGAGGAGGCCATCGATCACCTCCCAAATTGACTTTTCAATAGCCCCGGCCGAAGCGGCGGCCTCAGCGGACCAGCTACACCAAGCTAGCCCAAACTCACGTACACCAAAAGCAGAAGCATCGATCGACAATACAAGCTTTCGCTTTTCGCGAATCTCGTCCCAGAGGAGCGAGCTATTGCCGGCGCCGAGGACGCCGAGGAAAAGGTCCACGGCAAATCTTCCATCGTCGAAGAGACCTGGCACGCGCCAGCACGCTACGCCTTTAGAGGTATTAATTTCACGGGTTAAATCCGTGCGGCGGATACCGCCTTGCGGGGGTTCGGCGGCCGCTGGGGCTTCAATGAGGGGTTTGCGGCCAAAGCGACCGAACCATCGTTCCGCCGCCTCAAAGACCAGCCCTGGTGCCATGGATCCACCAATGGCGAGCACGACATTACTCGGGACGTAGCGTTGAGTATGGTAGGCGCGTAAGTCTTCCGGGCTGATGCGCACGAACAGGTCGCGATGCCCGATGACGGGTTGACGGAAGGCGTGTGTGCGCACCGCTTCTTGCAGGACATTTTTGGCGAGAACCTGATCGTGCTCATCGTCGCACATAGCGATTTCCCGGAGAATCACTTCGCGCTCCATTTTGGCATCAGCATCGGTGATGAGCGGATCAAACACCATGTCAGCGATGGCTTCCATGGCGGTCTCGAAGCCTTCTTGCGGTGCATCGATATAATAAACCGTCCGATCAAAAGTCGTGTAAGCGTTGGAATTACCGCCACAACGGTGCACCGCATCGGTCAGTTCGCGATTCGTGAAGCGACCCGTACCCTTGAAGACCATGTGTTCGAGGTAATGGGAGATGCCGGAACCCTCCCAGCGGCCCTCGTGCATGCTGCCGGTGCGCACCCAGGCTTGGACGGTGCAGAGTCCGATCCCGGGTCGATGCGAATAAATGACCTCAAGTCCATTAGCTAGCACTTGGCGCACGGGGAGTGGGCCGGCGATCTCATGGAAACTAAGGCCTTCAAGATGAGACATGGTGCTGGTATGCCACTCTCCCGGCCGGGTGCAAGTGCGAGTGGATTCAGGCTCGCTGCGTGGCGCCGATTCCGGGTGGCTTTGATTGAGCGGAAAACACGGCCCATCAGGTTGGTTCCACTACAATCGTCTCGCCGGGGGGGCGGGCTTAATCTGACATTGAAAACGGGCTATCAGCACCGTATGTCCAACGTTCACGTCAGGCTCAACCGACCAATCACCCTTCCCGCTCCATGTACATCCCTCCCGAAATCCGTGCCGACCTCGAGGAAGTCGAACGTCGCGCCGGTTATCTTTGGAAGTTCCTAGATGTGGCGGCGAAGCAAGTGATGATCACTAAGCTGGAAGAGCAGATGGGGGCTCAGAATTTTTGGGACAGCCAGAAAGCGGCCCAGAAGGTCATTTCAGAATGTAACGGCTATAAAACTGTCGTCGCCCCCCAGGTGGCTTTTCGCCGCCAAATCGAGGACGCGAAAACCCTCGCCGAATTGATCACCGAATCCCCCGATGGCACGGCCGATGCCGAAGTCGAAGAACTGCGTAAGTTGGGCACCGATTTACTGACCGCGGTCTCCGAATTAGAAATCGCCTCCTTTCTTTCCGGCCTTCACGACAAGTCCAATGCTATCGTGACCGTTAAGGCCGGCGCCGGCGGCACGGAGTCCAATGATTGGGCGGATCTCCTTTTCCGAATGTACACCCGCTGGGCGGAGCGCCGCGGCTTCAAGGTTGAAGTCGAAGATATCGCCGAAGGTGACGGCGCCGGTATCAGCCAAGCCACCTTCCGCCTCGAGGGTCCCAATGCCTACGGCTACGTAAAGGCTGAACGCGGCGTCCACCGCCTTGTCCGGATTTCCCCGTTTGATGCTAATGCCCGGCGTCATACTTCCTTTGCTTCCGTCGACGTCGTTGCGGAAATTGACGACGATATCGATATCGAGATCAACGAGGCCGACCTGCGCGTGGACGTCTACCGTTCCAGCGGTAAGGGCGGCCAGCACGTCAATAAGACGGAGTCCGCCGTCCGCCTCACGCATATTCCGACCGGGTTGGTCGTGGCGTGTCAGCGTGAACGTTCCCAGGTGAAGAACCGCGCCCTTGCGATGAAGATTCTGCGGGCCCGTATTTACGAAAAGACGCTCGATGATAAGCGAGCTGAGATGGAGAAATACTACGGCGAAAAGGGCGACATCGGTTGGGGTAACCAGATTCGATCCTACGTCTTCCAGCCCTATCAGATGGTCAAGGATCTCCGGACGGGGGTCGAAACCGGGAATATCCAAGCGGTCATGGATGGCGACATTGATGCGTTCATCAACGGCTGGCTCCGGGCCGGTGGCCCGCGCACTCGAAACAAGGATATCAAGATCGACGATTAATCGTCGCCCGTGCCATGCCCTCGCGGGACACCCTTCGTCATAAGCTCCTCGATACTCCTCTGTTCGCAGAGAAAATCTGGAAGCTTTCTCCAGAGCCTTGGCCCATCACCGACCTGCAGCTTCGCGACATTAAGCGCATCGGGGCCGCCTGCCTGAGTTACCATCGTGCCTTGGAGCGACTCTACGTCCGCTCGTTCACGGGTAAGAAAATCCTCCGCAATCGCGAAGTCTACGCCCCTTGGGTCGCGGAATATCTTGATCGGTATAAGCCAGCTGGGCTCATTGCCCATGGTCGCCATCGCGCCGTGAAAGGCCAGTGTCCGGTCGTCCTGCGGCCTGACCTGCTGATTACTGAACATGGTTTTACGATGACTGAGCTGGATAGTGTGCCCGGCGGCGTCGGCTTGACCGCTTACCTCAATGAAGTCTATGCGGAGGATTTCCCGCGCGTCATCGGATCAGCAGTTATGCCAGATCGGTTCATGGCTTCCCTCGCCCGCTTGACCCCGCAGGAGAAGTTCCCGCTCGTCGCCATCGTCGTCAGTGACGAGGCTGCCACCTACCGTCCGGAGTTTACATGGCTCGGGGAAAAACTACGTTCACTCGGTCACGACGTCCATATCATCACGCCCGCCCAAATCATGCAGATGGGCGATGGATCGTATATCCCCGTCGACGGGGCCCCCCGTCGCGTCGACATTCTCTACCGGTTCTTCGAGCTCTTTGATTTGGCCAACGTCAAAGGTGCGGACGGTGTCTTCAATGCCGTCGAGGCTGGCACGCTGACCCTTACGCCGCCGATGAAGGCGTTTCAGGAAGAGAAACTCGGGCTCGCCCTCCTCCATCATCCTCAGCTTGCCGAATTCTGGAAGGAAAACCTACCGGAAGACCATCATGAGGCGCTCTTCCGCATCGTCCCGCAGACTTGGATTATGGAGAAGACCGTGTTGCCACCTACTGCCGTCTTGCATGCCCCGGGAATCGCCGGTCGGCCCATCCGCGAATGGACCGAGCTGGCGGAAGCTTCCCAGAAGGAGCGGAATCTGATTATCAAAGCCAGTGGTTTTCATGAAACCGCCTGGGGTGCGCGCAGTGTGACGCTGGGCAGCGACGTTTCCCGGGAAGAATGGCTCGAAGCAATCGAGAATGCCTTAAACCCGGAGAACGAGACCTTCCATGTGATGCAAGCGTATCACAAGCCGTCGCGCTTAACGCACCCGGTCTATGCTGATGACGGGTCAATTGTACCGGCGGAAGGACGCGTGCGCCTTTGCCCCTATTTCTTTGTGAACGGCGACACCACTGAGATTTCGGGGATCCTTTCGACTTTCTGCCCAGCGGATAAGAAGATTATCCACGGGATGAGCGATGCGGCCTTGCTCCCCTGCCATCTGGTTCCTTGAGGCGTTCCCCGCCTTGCTTCCGGTCCGCTTAATGTCCAAGGTGGGTCCATGCGACTCCTTGCCCTCGGATTGCTCACGCTCACGACCTTGGTCGTCGATCTGGCTGCCGCCGTGCGCACCAAGGTTGACCTCGTCAACCTTACCCCGGAAATACGTGCCGGCGAGAAAGCCCTCGTCGCATTGCGTTACCGTTGTGATCCCCATTTCCATATCTACTGGAAGAATCCTGGTGATGCCGGCGCCTCACCGACCGTCGAATGGTCCGAGAAATCCGGCACCACGATCGGTGATTTCATCTGGCCTGGCCCCAAGTTCCTGGATCAATCAGGAGTCTATAATTTTGTCTATGAAGCTGAGACTTTGATTCTCCTCGAAGTGGCGATACCTGCAGGCAAGACGGGGCAAGTCACGCTTAAGGGGAAGGCTGAATGGTTAGAGTGCGATGACAAGGGCTGCTGGCCGCATGACTCCTTGGTGGAGCTGACGGTGAACATCGGTGCCGGGAACGCTGCCCAGAAGTATGACCCCAAGCTTTACCCGTCCCTCCGTCCCTCCTTGGCCGTGAATGGCAAGAGTGACGGGAAAATCCTCACCGTGGACCTTCCCTCCGGTCGCAAACTGTCGGACATCTGGTTTCCGGACCGAAACTTCGTCACCCCTAACGCCGCGATTAAGCAGAAGGTCGTCGACGGAAAATTAACCTTTGAGCTTAAAGAAGCGACCGAGACGCTGGCCGCCGGTCCCGTGATTTTCACGACTCGCTCCGAAGACGGCGGTTTCGTTGACATCCACGTCAAATTAGACGGTTCGGCGACGAAGGGGTCGACCACTACTGGGCCCGATGCTCACAAGGGGTCGACCGGCGGTTGGCTCGAGTGGACGCCGGAAGCCCAGGCTGCCGCTTTGGCTGAGGGCAAGATCGTCTACATCGATTTCACGGCCCGCTGGTGCGCCACCTGTCAGGTTAACAAACGTGTCTATACTCAGGATGATGTGATCAAGGCCTTTGCCACCAAGGGTATCGTCCGCCTCAAGGCTGATTGGACCAAGAAGGATGATGTCATCGCAGCCGAGCTGCTGAAGTACGGGCGCACGGGTATTCCGCTCAATGTCATTCTGCGCACTGGGCAGCCTCCGGCGATTCTTTCGGAAGCCCTCACGGGCATGGAGGTCATCGCAGCCTTGAATGCCGTCTCAGCGGGTAAGCCCTACCAAGCTGCAGCGACCAGCCACTCGTTCTTCACCTGGCTCCTGCTCGCTTTTGGCGGTGGAGTCTTGCTCAACTTGATGCCCTGTGTGTTCCCGATGATCGGCTTGAAGGTTCTGGGGTTTGCCCGGGAAGCTGGTTCGACCCGTCGGACGATTGTACTGCACGGCGTGCTCTATTCGCTTGGGGTGATTGTGAGTTTCCTCGCGTTGGCGGGCTTGATTATCGCGTTAAAATCTGGCGGGAGTTCCGTTGGCTGGGGTTTCCAAATGCAATCTCCGGGCTTCGTCCTGGGCACCTGTATCCTGATGATTGTCCTCGGCCTTAGTTTGGCTGGGATTTTTGAAATTGGCACTGGCCTCGCGGGCACGGCCGCCGAGGCGGATGGTAAGGGTGGTTCGTGGGGGGCTTTCTTCTCGGGAGTGCTCGCTACGGCGGTGGCGACCCCATGTACCGCCCCTGGGCTCGGTGCCGCGCTCGGCTTCGCCTTGGATAAGGATCGGAGCACTGCGGAGACACTCCTCTTCTTCACGGTCATCGGCCTGGGGATGGCTCTACCGTACCTCTTCCTCTCAATCTTCCCCCGGCTCGCGGCTTTGCTGCCTAAGCCTGGCGAATGGATGGAGACTTTAAAGCAAGCGATGGCTTTCCCGTTGTTTGCCTATGCGCTGTATCTGCTCTGGGTGCTCAATGCTCTCGTCGATGACGCGGCGTGGGTGCGCGACGCTTCACTTGGCATGGCTGTCTTGGCTTCGGCTTGTTGGATCTGGGGACGCTGGGGTGCCCCGCATCGCACGGATCGCGAGCGCCTCTACGGTAAAGGCCTCGCGGCCTTATTGTTCGTGGGTACGCTCGGATATCTCTACGCTGGATTGAACTAAGGCGCGTACCGTCGGTGCACAAAAAAGCCCGCATCGCGGGCCTTTTTATTTTCTAAAGCGAAACGATTCAGAGTGCAGACTTCGGGGCGGGGGCGTCCGAGCTAGCAGCAGGCGCCGCACGAGAAGCGCCGGCCTTGGGGGCGGCCGCCTTGCTGGCACCCGAGGTGATCGGGCCGGCGTAGTTCACGTCGACGATGATCGCCTTACGATCCTTGGCGCCGGACTGGCGGCCAGCGGCAGCCTTATCAGCTTGCTGGGAACCAAGGGCCATCACTTCAGAGTTAGCCTGATTGCAACCCAACTTCACGAGGTAGTCGCGAGCTGATTGGGCACGACGATCAGAGAGGCCGAGGTTGTATTCATCGGTGCCGAAGTGGTCAGTGTAACCAGCGATGATGATTTTGGTGCCTTTGGCCTTCGGGGCGACACCATCAAGCTTAGCACGCTCTTTGGATTCGACGGTGTATTTATCGAAGTCGAAGTAGATGGTGGCCAGAATGGCTTCCGGCGGAATATTACCCGAGCGAATGGCGTCGGCCATGCGGTCGAAACCCGAAGGACGACCGTCGAGGGAATCCGTGCCGTTGTTGGGGCCGCTATTGGTTGTGAAATCGGAAGGCAGGCGAGAAGGTCCGCAACCGACAAGGAGGGCGGACAGGGCAAGGAGAAGAGAGAGGCGCTTCATGGCTGGTAGGAATTAATTAAGAAGGGGGTCGCGGAGTCGGCAAGCCTTGTCTCGTTCAGTAACGAGGCACCTTGGGGTCGACTTTAAGCGACCAGGCGTCGATGCCACCCTTCACGTTGCTGACTTGAGTATACCCTTTGGACCGGAGGAAATGCGTGACTTTCATGCTCCGACCGCCGTGGTGGCAATGGATGAGCACGGGGACGTCCTGGGGGATTTCGGCCAAGCGAGTGGGGATACTGTTCATGGGGATTAACCTGGCTCCCTCGATGTGGCAGAGGGCGAATTCATCGGCCTCCCGGACGTCAATCAAGAGGGGGGGGGTGGTCGTGGCCAGCTGGCGGCGGGCCTCCTCGACGGTGACTTCAATCGGGTGTTCGCTCATGGAAGGGGTTGCGCAGGTGGTGGCGGTGTAGCGGGCGGGAATAAGATCCTTAATGACTGCGGCCACCCCACAGGCCGGACAGGCAGGGTCGGCGGTAAGCTTCAAGACCCGTGAAGTTCCCACTTGGGTATCGATGACCAGCATTTTGGAGTCTGTCCGTTGACCGAGAATGACGGCGATGGCTTCCGCGGCCATCCATGACCCGACTATCCCACAGGTGGCGCCAAAGACGCCGGCCTCTGCACACGTGGGCACGGAGGCCGCATCCGGCATGACCGGGTAGAGGCACCGATAGCAGCCCCGGCCGGGAAGAAAAACCCCGACTTGCCCCTCGCCGCGGAGGACGCTGCCGTGGATTAAAGGTCGACCTGCGAGGACGCAGGCATCAGCCGCCAGGAAGCGCGTGGCAAAATTATCCGTGCAGTCGAGGACGAGGTCGTAACGGGAAATGAGCTCGGCGGCATTCTCGGGCTTAAGCCCTTCCGGGTGGAGTGCGATGCGGGCACCTGGATTGATTTCCGAGAGGGCCTCGGCGGCCGAAACGGTCTTGGGTAGGCCAAGCGTATCAAACCCGTGGATAATCTGACGGTGAAGATTAGAGATTTCCACCTTATCGGGGTCGGCGATGCCGAGCTGGCTGATGCCCGCGGCGGCCAAGTAAAGGCCAGCGGGAGAACCGAGGCCACCTGCCCCAAGGATGAGCACCTTGGCGTCCCTCAGTCTGATCTGACCAGCCTCCCCCACTCCGGGCAGACGCATTTGGCGGTCATAGAGGGCTCGCTCGTGGTCACTGAGGTGAGGATTCGCCGGCATGGCTCATAGGAAGACCACAAACAAACCCTGTCAAACCTGCCTGCCGACGTGTCGGGTTGAATTCTGGCCGAAGGTCTCCCAACTTGGGTCCGTGGCAAAGGTCTTCCTCGGCATCGACTACGGCTCCCGCAGGGTCGGGCTCAGTCATGCCGATGATCTGGGGTTCGCCTTTCCCCTGCCCGCCGCGGTGGCCGAGGATCCCGAAATACGTTTCGCCCAGATCGGTAAGGAGATCACACGTTTGAAGGTCACGCAACTGGTGCTCGGTTACCCTCTGTCTGTCGAGGGCGAGCGGACCAAGCGGTGCGATGAGGTGGATGTCTTTGCGGCCGAATTGAACCGGCGCTTCAACTTACCGATCGAAAAAGTCGATGAAGCCCTGACGAGTCAGGCGGCCGATGACATCGGTGGGCGGAAGCCTCGCTCTGCCAAAGAGCGCCAGGAACAGGCCCGTTCAGGCGAGCGCGATTCTCGTGCCGCCGCGGTGCTGCTCCAAGATTATCTCAATAGTCGCGGTATCGGTGCCTGATGATGCCTCCATCCAAGCCCAAGAAACCTTTTAAGCCGAAGTTGGAACGCTTCTTGGCGACGATCGCGTATGATGGGACGGACCACATCGGCTGGCAGGTGCAGAGCGGCCGCGTCTCCATCGAAGGTGAAATCGAAGCGCGCCTCTCGCGGATTCTGAAGACCCCGATCGACATCCATGGGAGCGGCCGCACGGACTCCGGGGTTCATAGCGTGGGTCAGCGCTTTCACTTTGACGCCTTTTGGCCCCATCCTTGTAGCTACCTCGTGCACGCGATTAACTCCTGTGAGCAGAATGGCTTACTGGTGACGACGTTGCGCCGGGTCTCTCCTGCTTTTCACTGCCGCTGGCATGCGACCGGCAAGCGCTATCGTTATGAAATCTGCGATGGCTATCCCCCGCCCTGGGAGGCTCGCTTCTGCTTGGGCTTGGGCATGCGGGTCGTCGACGTGAAGTTGATGCGTAAGGCCGCTAAATTACTGATGGGTAAGCATGACTTCTACGCCTTTGGCGCCAATCACGGCCAAGGAATGGAGCAGGAGAATCCGGTGAAAAATCTCCATCGGCTGGAGGTTCGCCGTCGGGGCAAACGCATCACCATTATCGCGGAGGGCAGCGGTTTTCTTTATAAGATGGTCCGCCGTTTGGTGGGCGGACTTCTGCGCGTTGGCGAAGGCAAGATGACCGTCGCTCGCTTAATCGAGTACCGCAAGGAGCGGGTCATCACTTCTGAAGTTCCGACCGCCCCGGCGCGCGGATTGTTTATGGAGAAGGTGCTCTATAACGCGGGTGATTTCACGCATCCCAAGCCGCGGAGTGAGCGTGAACCTTAAGCCCGGATTAAGCCTGCCAGATTTATCTTTGGGCAAAGGAAACTATCGCTTGGCTTCGGTTTTCAATGATTGGAAACTTATTTCATTCATGCGCCCCCTCCTCTCTCTACTTCTTGCGACCTCGGCTCTGTCCGCGGCCAGCCAACAAGACGTCACCGCGCTCTTCGATCAGCGCGCCCTCGTCAAACCGATCACCGAAATCGAGGGGACGCTGAGTGACGGGAGTAAGGCCACCGTTTACAAGATAGTCGTTCGCTCCTTGCCGACTGACCACGCGATGGGCCCCTGGTCGCCGGCGACCCTGAAAGACAAAGGCGGCTACTGGGAGGACGCCATCGATAAGAAGCTCTACCGCGTCGACGCCGAATACTTGAAGCTACTCAACACGCGTGGCTGGAATATGTTCGAAGTGGATGGAACGGTCCACCGCACCAAAGATCGCACCGAGTTTGATAAGGTGGCCCGGCAGGAACTTGGTGGCTGGAGTTATGATGACGCACTGAAGAGTGGGGTCACCAACTCCGTCATCGAACTGCAACCCCTCGAGCAAATCGTGACCATCTTCCTCCCCAAGAACCCGCAGGCCTCGGCGAAACTCACGATGTTGCGGCAGGCCCGATTCTCGCCTCGCTCCGGCTTGGGTCTCAGCACGAACGGGGTCCGCTTCTTCCCACCCGAGCCCGTGGACCGAATTACGGCCTTTCATAATATCGCCCCGCTTGACCCCAAGGGCGGCCATACGGGCTTTGGCCATGAATACCATTATCACCGGGCGCCCTCGGTGATGGATAATGATAAATCCGGCAAGGTCGTTGGCTTCGCTTTAGATGGCTTCGCCGTGCGCGGACCGACTGAAGCGGACGGCAGTAAGCCCAAGAACCTTGATGCGATTCACGGACATGATCATGACGGACTCGGTTATCACTATCATGTGACGGATGTCTGGCCCTATATCCTTGGGGGATTCAAGGGGCCCCTCGGCACCGCCTCGCTCGGCGACGTGGACGTCTGCGATGCCACCAAGACGGGCGGAGACGGCGGTAAAGGTGGTAAGGGTGGGAAGGGCGGGAAAGGGGGCGATGGCAAGAAGGGCCCTCCCGGCGGCGGCCCTCCCGGCGGTGGTCCTCCTGTCGCCAAGTAGTCTAGCCGATGCGATTTCCTTTAATCTGCCTGTTGGGTTTCCTCGTTGGGGCTAAAGTTTCCGCCGTCTCCCCGTTGGCAGTTACGCCGCCGAATGTGCTGATCATCGTGGCCGATGACCTGGGCTGGAATGATGTCGGCACGCGTAACCCTAAGATCACCACACCGGCGCTGAATCGATTGGCGAAGGAAGGCGTCGAGTTGCAGCGTTTCTATGCCTATCCTGTTTGTAGTCCCGCCCGGGCGGCGTTGCTCACGGGGATCCTCCCACGCCGCTTTGGTATCGTCGATGTAATCGGCCCCGCCCAAGCGGGCATTCCGAAGGGCACTCTCACCCTGCCCGCCCGCCTCAAAGCCGCTGGATATCAAACCTCCCTTGTCGGGAAGTGGCATCTCGGTAATACGAACAATGCCTTGGGAAATGGCTTCGATCATTTTTATGGGTTCATGAGCGCCGAGTTGGATTACTTCAAACACACCGACAAGCGCGGGCGAGCGGACTGGCAGCGTGATGGAAAACAAATCGAGGAGGAAGGCTACACGACCTACCTCTTCGCCGACGATGCCGTGAAGCAGATTAAGAATCGCGACAAGGCGAAGCCCTTCTTCCTCGAAGTAGCCTTTAACGCCCCGCATGTCGATTTGGCCGCCCCGGAAGACTTAGTCGCCAAGCATAAGTCCGACGGGCTTTATGCCGCCGTGGTCGAAGGGCTTGATATTGGTATCGGTCGCATCTTGGCCGCCTTGGATGAACAAGGCCTACGCGAGAACACCTTGGTGATCTTTGTCTCCGACAATGGAGCTCCCCGCCGCACGGGCTCGAATCTCCCGCTGCGTAGTTACAAAGACACGGTCTACGAGGGGGGCATTCGCACCCCGGCGATTATCCGCTGGCCAGGCCATGTTCCTGCGGGCGTAGCCCTGAATCACGCCATCGCCATCATCGACCTTTATCCGACCATTGCGGCCGCGCTTAACCTCAAGTTGCCGGCGGAACTTAATCTTGATGGCTCTAATCAGTGGGCGGCCATCGCCTCCGGCAAGCCCCTACCGCGGGCGCCCTTCATCGTCGCCTCCCATGACATCGCTTTGTTTGACGGGGATTGGAAGCTGATCGAAACGGCCGACGGGCAACGCACCCTTTATAATCTTAAGAACGATATCGCCGAGGCGAAGGATGAATGGCCTAAGCAGCCAGAACTCGCCGCTAAAATGGGGGCCGCGATGGATGCGCTTAAGAAGGGACTGCCGGCGGATAAGGGACGCCAGGGTGGTCCAGGTGGGGCGGGTAAAGGCAAAGGTAAAGGTCCGCCCAAGTAAGCTCTTAACCTTCGCTTAAGGCACCCTCTGCTATACTTAGCTCACTTCGATGAATACCTATCGCCATCTTACCCTCGCTTTCGCCCTAGTCGCTTTGCTTTCGACTTCCCTGCTCTCCGCCGCACCCGAAGACGGCAAAGGTAAGGGTGGCAAGGGCGGCAAAGGGGGTGAGCCACCCAAGGGCTCGATCGATCTAGTGGCCGCCGCGAAGCCCGTGTCGAATCTTTCTCCGAACTTCGCGTTGACCAGTCCCGCGGTGAAAGACGGGGGTAATCTTCCGCTGGAGTATACCGGCGACGGTGATAGCGCCAGCCCACCCCTCGCTTGGTCCAATCTCCCGAAGGGCACGCAGTCGCTCGCCCTCGTGATGCATCACCTCGATCCGGAAGGTAAGACGAAGATCTACTGGCTGATGTACGACATCGATCCGAAGACCACGAGTGTGGCCAAGAATGCGACCGATTTCGGTAAGATGGGTATGAGTACCGTCCATAATCGGGTGGAGTATGCCCCGCCGCATTCAAAAGGGCCTGGGGCCAAGAAATATGTCCTCACCCTCTTCGCCCTTTCCGCTCAGCCTGACTTGAAGAATGCCGCCAACCCCATCACGGCTGATTCATTGTTGGGCGCGATGAAGGGTAAGGTCCTTGGCGCCGCCGACTTGAACGTGATTTATACCCGTTCAGCTGGCAATTCGGATGAGGAAGAAAAGCGCCCTGCCCGTAAAGGGCCGCCGCCCGCCCCCAAGGGCGAGTGAGTTTTCATCGCGGTTGCGAATTGCCTGCAACCTCACGCCGGGGGTAGGTCTTGGGAGTGTCGATGGTCCGCCGCATTATTTTTTGCCTATCCTTGCTCTGCGGGATCGCGGCCCAGGCCCACCCGGAGTGGAAGGAGGCGAACTGTATCGGGGTCATTGATGATCAGGGAGACTTCCGCTTCACCGTTAAATTCGACATCCCTTCTTACCTCATCGGGAAGTTGCCGAAGGAGGCTCCGGTCAAGGAACTGGACGCCTTGATGTTCGGTCAGGGCTCTTTGGCTCCGGCGGTGGAATCAGGCCGACTCCGTTTTGCACAAGCGGTCAGCGTCATGGCCGACGGTAAGCCGCTGGTGCTAAAACTAGAAAGTTTCCCATCGGCTGACGATATTCTCCTGACCTCTAAGCGGCAGGGAGAGGCTGATCGCTACCCCGTGCTCCTGAATGGTAAGTTCAGCACCCGGGTACCCGCTGGCACGCGTCAGCTGGTCATTCGTTTTCCGGAGGAACTGGGGACGGTTTTTACTAATCTCCGCAAGGGTATGGAATTCCAGACCGTCATGGCGGTATCGAAGAACGAACCCGGGGAATTTGTGATCAGCGACGAGCCCGCGCATCCGGAGGATGTGGGGTGGTGGCAGTCTGCGCTGCGTTACGTGGCGACCCTCTTCGGTGAAGGCTTCACCCACGTGATTCCGGAGGGGTGGGATCACTTACTCTTCATGGCGATGATGTTCGCCGGCGCGGCTTCGCTCCGGCAGGCGCTTTACCGTTCACTCATTTTCACGGTGGGTCATAGCATCACCTTAACTGTCGTCGCTTTGGGCTTGGTCGGCAAGGTGGGGACGTGGATTGAGCCGATGATCGCCCTGACCATCGGGGTCGCTGGGATCATGGCCTACCGCCCAAACTCCACCGAACGCCAGATGCTCATCGTGCCCGGTGTCTTTGGCCTCGTCCACGGACTGGGCTTTGCGGCCGCGGTCAGCGATCGGCTGGGGAACTGGGATCGCGCCCGCATCGTTCAGCTCCTGATCGGCTTCAATCTGGGCGTGGAGTTGGCGCAGGCGTTGTCTATTTGCCTACTGGCTGGGCTGCTGTGGGCCTTAGTGCGTCTTGGCCTGAATGAGTCCCGGCTCCGTCGGACCACGTGTCTCCTGGGCGCCGGTGCAGGCTTCGCCCTCATGTTCTACCGGCTGATCGTCTTGACCCGTTAAGCGACTCAGAGCCGGCCGACGGGACGTTTGCCCGCATCCAGGGCCTTACGCTCCGCTTCGGCCAATGCCTTCAGTTCCTGAACGATTTCCGGGTGGGCCTCGCGAACATTGGTCACCTCGCCGGGGTCGGTCTGCAGGTCGTAAAGGGAGAGGCCAATCTGACGTTGGTGCGTGGTAGCTGGCAGGCCGTCTTTCGCCGCTGGCACCATGTCGACATAGCTCCGATAGCCATGGGGCAGGTGAAGCTTCCAGCGACCTTTACGGACGGCTTCCAGTCGATCGCCGTAATAATAGGTGAACGTTTCGCGGGCGGTGTCTTTTTCGCCTTTGAGTAACGGGACGAAGGACTGTCCATCGATCGGGTTCTTGGGCTTCGGCGCGCTACATGCTTCGAGTAGCGTCGGGACGAAATCAATATTGGCGGCGAGGGCTTCCGTGGTGGAGCCTGGCTTAGTCACGCCGGGCCAGCGAATGATGCATGGCACGCGCACGCCGCCCTCAAAGGTGGTGCCTTTGCCTTCGCGGAAAGGTCCGGCGGAGCCAGCATGGCGTCCGAAATTTAACCACGGGCCGTTGTCGCTGGTGAAAATAACGATGGTATCTTTTTCCACATCCCTATCCCGAAGGGTTTTTAGAACCGCCCCGACCGCCCGATCGATGTCGGCCATGGTGTCAGCGAAGGGCGTGGCGTGTTTGCCTTTGAAGTCCGCCGACGCACCCAGCGGCGTGTGGGGCATCGACGTCGCTAAGTAGAGGAAGAACGGCTTACCCTTGCCTGCATTGTCTTGGATGAACTTCACCGCCCGCAGACCTTGAGCTGAAGTGAGCGCATCCATGTCGACCCAATCTTTAATGGTGCCCAGCTGATGTCCGTTCACATACCGCGGAAGTTCGGGATACATTTTCCGGCGCGTCTCATCGCCGAGCACATAGCCGAGCGGCCACATGTCGTTCGAGTAAGGCAGAATCATCGACTCATCGAAGCCGTGGGCAGGTGGCAGGAATTTCTCCGTGTCGCCCAGGTGCCACTTGCCGACGACGCCGGTGTGGTAGCCAGCGTTACGCAACAGCGTGCCCATTGTCTGCTCGTCGTTGCTGAGGCCAATCTTGGAAGCCGGACCGAGCGCCATGCCGCCAAGGCCAAGGCGATTCGGGTAGCACCCCGTCATTAAGGCGGTGCGCGACGAGGTGCAAACAGCCTGGGTGGCGTAGAAACTATTAAAGCGCAGGCCTTCGGAGGCCAAGCGGTCAATATTGGGGGTCGGGTTTTGTTTCGACCCATAGCAACCCGGATCAGCCCAACCCATGTCATCGCACATAATGAGCACGACGTTGGGCTGTGCGGCAAAGAGGCAGCCGCACACGAATAGACACAAGGTTGGGGTGAACCTCATCCACACACCCTAGGGGTTTTACCCTATACCCCAAGCGTAAACTTTAGGGTTAAAGCGATAATTCGCGGATTAAACCTTCAAACCTAGGTCTACGCAAACGGCGGGGTGCTTGCGGGCCTTATTGATGAACTCATCCACGCCGAAGTCGGCGACGATGAAATCGCCGTAGCGGAAAGACGGGCATTTGGACTGGCCAGTGATGGCCACCATTTGGCGCATCTGGTGCATGTCGGCGATGACGTCCTTGACGTCGAGCTTCACGCCTTGGGTGGCGAAGAACTCAAGGGCCTGAACGCACCAAGGGCATCCAGGTTTGATGTAAAGGATCGGCAAAGGTTGTGGCATGACGGCATCGAACCTCACTCGCACGCGCATGGCAAGCGGAGACCCGTTGCCACCCTCGTGGCATTGACAGCCGAGGGGGCCTCGCCGCAAATCACCCTCCCCTACCACCATGGAAACCATCCACGGAGCCCCGAGTTATATTTTACGCTCACCGGAGGTAGCATTGGCTGTCACCCAGACCGCGGGCCACCTCGCTCCGGTTACTTTCAATCTTGGGGCCCTGCAGGCCAAGCCGTATTCCCTTTCACCGTGGACGCCCAGTCAGGCCGACGCTGGCTTACCGGCATTGCTGCGCTACTTGCGCGGGGATTTTCTCTGCCTACCCTTTGGCGGCCAAAAGCAAGGCCCGCCTCACGGTGATCCCGCCAATGCCGATTGGCAACTGGTCGCGCAGACGGAGCGGAAACTTGTCTTGAAGCAGCAGACCACGGATACCGGGGCGCACGTCACCAAGACCCTTTCACTCGAACCTGGTCAGCATGCCGTCTACTGCGAACACCTGATTGAGAATCTCGAGGGCACGTGGAATTACGGCAATCACCCGGTGCTTGACCTCTCGTCGGTTCCCGCGGGTGCCGCCCGTGTGGCCACGAGCGCCTTCTGTTTCGGCTCCGTCTATCCGGGTGAGTTTTCTAATCCCGCCAGCGGCGAAGCGGGGGCCCTCCGTCCGTCGGCTCAATTTACTTCGCTGAAGTCGGTGGCGATGAAAGACGGTACCTTCACGGACCTTTCCCGGTACCCGGCGCGTCCCGGTAACGATGATCTCATTATGCTGGTCAACGCTCCGGCGACGGAGTCTCAGCCGTTCGCTTGGACCGCGGTCACCTTTCCCGGTTACGTCTGGTTCTCCCTCAAGAATGTCGCCGACTTCCCGTCCACGCTTTTCTGGATCTCGAACGGCGGTCGCCCAGGTCACCCTTGGGAAAAGCGCCACCTGGGACGGCTCGGCCTTGAGGAGGTCTGTTCCCATTTCAGTGACAGCGTCGACGTGGCCCGAGAAGACCGACTGGCCGCCCGGGGCATCCCCACGGGTCGCCCCTTCCGCCGTGACCAGAAGGTCCGACTGCCGATTATCCAAGCCGCCACACGGGTGTCCACAGACTTCGGCCAAGTCCAATCCATCATGCCTACTGGCCCGGGACAGGTGCGGATTACGGGCGAAAACGGTGAGTCCGTGACCACCCCGATTAATTGGCAGTATTTGAAGTCCTGAATCCCTGACACTCAATTCTTGTCCCCATCCAGCGACTCCCCTAAATCCGAACTCCTCTCACCCTTTTTCCTACCACCCATGTCCTCCCCTAAGATTGTTCAAGATCTCTCCACCAAGAAGAGCGGCGTCGCCTCTCTCGTGGAAAAGGAACTCGCCAAGACCGGCGGGCTCCTGCGCCTCGCTCCGTGCTGGGTGCCGCGCTCCTTCCTGCAGCCGGGTAAGCGCCTAAAGCTCCATCCGGATGATCTCTATGCTTTCGGCCTGAGCCGCGGCGGGATCGATGAACGCTGGTTCGCTTCCACAACCGAGGCCGCCAACGACAACCGCACCCCCGACGAAGGCCTCTCCTACGTCGTGATCGGCAACACCCGTTTCACGCTCAAGCAGGCCGTCAAGGAATGTGGCGCTGCGCTCATCGGTTCTAAGATTTGGAGCAAGTACCAGAAGTGGCCCGTCTACTCCAAGTTCTTCGATAACATGGGTCCGATTCCGCACCACATGCACCAGAACGCCAAGCAGGCCAAACTGCTCGGTCTCGAAGGCAAGCCGGAGTCCTACTACTTCCCTCCGCAGCATAACAACGTCGGCAATAATTTCCCTTACACGTTCATGGGCTTCGAGCCCGGCACGACGAAGGCTCAGGTTCGCGAGTGCATCGCCAACTGGGATAAGGGTGACAATAAGATCCTCGCCCTCTCCAAGGCCTACAAGCTCGAGCCTGGAACTGGCTGGTTGATTGACCCGTGCATCCTGCACGCTCCTGGTTCGCTTTGCACCTACGAGCCGCAGTGGGGTTCCGACGTATTCGGGATGTACCAGAATCTCGTTGAAGGCCGCGAAGTACCGTGGGCCTTACTAGTTAAGGATATGCCGAAGTCCAAGCACAAGGACGTCGACTTCATCGTCGACCAGCTCGATTGGGACAAGAACGTCGACCCGAACTTCAAGGACAACCATTACCTCGAGCCGGTCGTCTCCGTCGAGGGTCAGGGCTACTCCGACAAGTGGATCGTCTACGGTAAGGTCGATAAGTTCCAGTACTTCACCGCGAAGGAACTCACCGTTGAGCCGGGCGCCGAGTGCACCATCACCGACAACGGTGCTTACGGCCTCATCTGCGTCCAGGGTTCCGGTTCGATCAACGGACAGGTCCTCAACAGCCCGAAGCTCATTCGCTTCAATGAACTGACCGAAGACGAATACTTCTGCACCGAAGCCGGCGCCAAGAAGGGCGTCACGTTCCGCAACACCTCCACCACCGAGCCGCTCGTTTGCCTGCGTTACTTCGGCCCAGAAGTGAATCCCTCAGCTCCCGCGATGGGCGCCTACAAGAAGGCTAAGAAGTAAGCCCTGCCCCCCACTACCCCTAACCCCACCCCAACCATCATGAAACTGCACAACGCGATGTGGCCCGGCCTCGTCGGCAAGGAGCCCAACACCGATCACCCCCCGATCGCCCTCGAGCGCATGCTCGAGCTCACGGTCGCCGCTAATGTCGACGGCCATAAGTTCGATGGCGTCGATCTCTTCCTGTTCCATCCTCACACCGATCCGGACATCAGCACGGACGCCTTGAAGAAGATGGCCGACCAGATTGCTGGTCATGGTCTCAACGTCGGCTCCCTCGTGGCGCCGGTTTGGGGTGGCACCGTCGGTGATTCGGCGATGGGTACCGATGAGCAGCAGCAGAAGTTCCTCCTCGCGATCGAGAAGGCCTGCCGCATCGCGCAGCAGTTGAATCAGCACGGCGTCCGTAAGTACGGCGTAATCCGCGTCGACTCCGCCGAGTTCGGCGTCGCTAAGTGGCGCGAAAACCCGAAGGCCAACACGGCCCGCATCGTCGACACCTTTAAGAAGGCTGCGAAGATTGCCGCCGACCACGGCGAGCGCATTGCCGCCGAAGGTGAAATCTGCTGGGCCGGGATGCACTCCTGGAAGGCGATGCTCGATACCCTCGAAGGCGTCGGCCAGCCGAAGACCTTCGGTTTCCAGGCCGACCTCGCCCATACTTACCTCTACCTGATGGGTTATAATGAACCCGAAGCCGCGCTGCTGCAGGAAGGCTACACCCAAGAACAGTTCTGGCCCGCCTATCGTGAGATGGTCGGCAAGCTCCGTCCTTGGACCCTCGACTTCCACGTGGCCCAGAACGATGGCACCGTGCACGGCACGGGCTCGCACGAAAAGACCGGTCGTCACTGCCAGGCGGATGACGTCAACGGAAAGCTCGATATCGCGGCCTGCTCCAAAGTCTGGCTCGAAGGCGCAGCTGATCGCGGCATGAAGCACATCTGCTGGGATGGTTGCATGTTCCCGAACGCCACCCTCGAGAGCCCCAAGACCTGGAACACCATCCTCTCCGCGATGGTCAAGGTGAAGCAGGCACTCTGAGGTCCTCAGCTGCCCATACTCCATACTCGATACTCCATACTCTCACCCCCTCGCATCATGTCACAAGCCATTCGCATCGGTCTCATTGGTTACGGCTTCATGGGCCGTACCCACTCCAACGCCTACTCTCAGGTCGGCCACTTCTTCCCCTCCAAGGACAAGCTGACCGCCGGTCACCACATCGTCCGCCAAGCCGTCTGCGGTCGCGACGAAGCCAAGGTCAAGGACTTCGCTGAAAAGTGGGGCTACGCCTCGCATGAAACCGATTGGCGCAAGCTCGTTGCCCGCGCGGACATCGACGCCATCGATATTTGCACGCCGAACGACTCGCACGCCGAGATCGCGCTAGAGTGCATCAAGCACGGTAAGATGATCCTCTGCGAAAAGCCCCTCGCCCTCAACGGTGCCCAGGGTGAAAAGATGGTGGAGGCCGTCGAGAAATCCGGGCTTCCGAATCTCGTTTGGTATAACTACCGCTTCCTCCCTGCCGTGACGCTCGCGAAGAACATCGTGGCGGCTGGCGAACTCGGACGCGTCTTCCACTACCGCGCCAACTTCCTTCAGGATTGGACTATCTCCACTGAGCTACCACAGGGCGGCGCTGGCCTCTGGCGCCTCGACGCGGCGGCCGCTGGTTCCGGCGTAACGGGCGACTTGCTCGCGCATTGCATCGATACCGCCCGCTGGATCAACGGTGACATCACCGAAGTTTCCGCGATGACCGAGACGTTCATCAAGGAACGCGTGCACACCGCCACCGGCAAGGTTCACCCCGTCACCATCGACGACGCTTGTATCTTCCTCTGCCGCTTCGAAAACGGTTCGCTCGCTCAGTTCGAATCGACCCGCTACGCCCGCGGCCACAAGGCGCTCTACACGTTTGAGATCAACGGCGAGAAGAAGTCCCTGCAGTGGGATCTCCATGACCTCAATCGCTTGAACTACTTCGACCACGCCGTCCCCGGCGACCG
>CAISXT010000050.1 GCA_903889525.1 uncultured Opitutia bacterium
ACGAAGTCGGGCTCGCCGATGCCGAGCGAAACCGCGTCCTTCATCTTCGAGACGATGGCGAAGAAATCGCGAATGCCCGATTTGGGCAAGGACGCGACATGTCGCGCCACGAAGCGGCTGGAGGAATCCATGGTCAGGCTGGAATCAGGGGCTGACTGAGGGCTGATCGCGATGCGCGGCTTCGGAATTCACAATAAAGCCATCCTTCTTGTAGGCACGGAGGAAGAAATGCGTGGAGGTGCCCTGGACGCCGTCAATACGGGCCAGACGTTCATGCACGAAACCAGCGACCTTGTAGAGATTGTCCGCGGTCACAACGACCAGCAGGTCATAGCCGCCCGACATCAGGTAGCAGCTCTCCACTTGTTCGAAACTGGCAATGCGTTCCGCGATACCGTCAAAACCGCCGACGCCTTCGGTGCGGATTTTAATCTCAATGACCGCTCGCACGCGATGCTCCGACTCAAAGGCCGGATTCAAGACGGGGCGCATCCCGAGCAAGACGCCCTGCTGACGCAGCGCGGCGAGCTCGCGGTCCACGGCTTCGGCGCCGAGTCCGAGAATCTTACCGATCTGGGCAGTGTCGAGAGCCTCGCCGTCGAGGATGAGCTTGAGTACGGAGTTCATGGCGAAAATTAGCCCTTGGGGGTTTGGCGACGGTGGCGGACGGCGGCGGCGAGTTCCGCCAGCACGGGCACGGTCTGCTCAAAGGAGATGCAAGCATCCGTGATGCTGCAGCCGTAAGTCGAGGCCTCTTGACCCTTCCAATCCTGACGACCTTCGACGAGGTGACTCTCGATCATCACCCCCGCGATAATTGACGAACCTTGGGCGACCTGAGCGGCGATATCCGCAGCGACCAGCGGCTGACGGCGATGATCCTTGGAGCTGTTGCCGTGAGAGCAATCGATGACGAGACGGGACGTCAGCCCAGCTTTAAGAATGCGGGCGGATGCATCCGTGACGAATTCGGCTCCGTAATTAGGGCCGGTGCGAGACCCGCCCCGCAGGATGATGTGCGCATCGGGATTACCTGAGGTCTGGAAAATAGCCACGACACCCTCCTTAGTGACCGAAGGGAACCAGTGCGAAGAACGGGCGGAAAGGCAGGCATCCACGGCGACCTGAATCGAACCGTCGGTGCCATTTTTGAAGCCAACGGGCATCGAAAGACCGGAAGCCAGCTCGCGGTGAATCTGGCTTTCCGTAGTCCGGGCGCCAATCGCCCCGTAGGAGACCAAATCAGCGACATACTGAGGGGTGATCGGGTCGAGGAACTCGGTGGCGGAGGGCAAGCCCATCTCGGCGATGTCGGCGAGCAGGCGGCGCGCAATGCGCAGGCCGTCATTAATCCGGAAAGACCCATCCACCAGGGGATCGTTGATCAATCCTTTCCAACCCACGGTCGTACGCGGCTTTTCGAAATAGACCCGCATGACCACCAAAAGGTCGGTGGCATGCTTCGATGCCTCCTTTTGGAGGAGAGCGGCGTACTCCAGGGCGGCCTTCGTGTCATGAACGGAACAAGGCCCGACAATGACCAGCAAACGGTCATCTTGTCCGGAAATAATTCGGGCGGTATCCTTACGGGAAGCCGTCACGACCTCGGTCGCCTTCTCCGACGGGCGGAGGTCTTGGAGTACGAGGGCAGGCGTCAGCAGGGGGTGCTGGCTGCGAATGCGAAGGTCGTCTGTATTGTGATACATCAGGAGGAGGGCCTTTCCCAAAGGGAAAAGGGGGTAAATGAAGGGCTCGGAGGCTCCCGTGTCAATGACGCGTCCCGTATTGACGCGGGGCCGTTCAGTATCAAAAGTGTCTCAAATCGGCATGCCCAAGCCCCTCTCCAATGAATCCGCGGAGCAATCCGGAGCCTTCCGGGCGTTCATCGCCCAGAAAGGCCTTCGGGCGACGCGACAGCGTATGGCCGTCTTTGAGGCGGCCCGTTCCATCCAGGGACACTACACCGCGGAGGATCTGATGAAGAAAGCCCGCTCCCTGGATCGCAGCGTCTCCCGCGCGACCATCTACCGGGCCATCCCCCTCCTCATTGGCAGCAGCATCGTCCGGGAAGTCGATGTGGGCAGAGATCATAAGTACTATCTGGCCGAAGCCGGTAGCGCGACTTTCCGCGCGCAACTCATCTGCGAAAGTTGCGAAACCATTGTTGAAGTTGAAGCCCCTTTCATGGAATGGTACGGCAAAGCCGTTGCCGCCAAGCACAGCATGCGCCCCATCTCTCAAAAACTCCAGGTCACCGCGCTTTGTGAACGCTGCCAGAAGCGCAAGAGCGCCCGACCATGATCACCTTTCCCACCGCCTCCGTCTTCCCTCCCCTTCCAGTCGGCGGGACACCGCTCTCCGACTTACAGAAGGAAGTCATCGCTCTTAAAAAAGAGAAAGATGCCATCATCCTTGCACACAATTATCAGTGCGAAGACATCCAAGGTGTCGCCGATTATGTCGGAGATTCCCTTGGGCTCGCCTACAAGGCCGCTGCCGCCCAGCAATCGACCATTGTCTTCTGCGGGGTGCATTTTATGGCCGAAACGGCCAAAATCGTCAATCCGGGCCGGCGTGTCCTGCTGCCTGACATCGAAGCTGGCTGCTCGCTCGCCGATTCGTGTCCAGCCGAAAAGCTTGCTGCCGCCAAAGCCGCGAACCCGGAACTGTATGTCGTGGCCTACATCAACTGCAGTGCGGCGGTGAAGGCGTTGAGTGATGTAATCGTTACCAGCGGTAACGCTTCCAAAATCGTGAATCGTGTCCCAGCGGATCGCCCCATTCTTTTCGTGCCGGATCAGAACCTCGGACGCTGGGTCTCCAGCAAGACCGGCCGAGCGATGCAACTCTGGCCGGGCAACTGCTACGCCCACGTTCAATTCACCCCGGGAGCTCTGCTTCGGGCCAAGGCAGCCCATCCGGGCGCGCCCGTCGTGGCCCACCCCGAATGCACCGAGGCGGTCCGCGAGATGGCGGATATGGTCTGCTCGACCGAACTCATGGTCGGCTGGTGCCGCGAACAAAGCGCCCAAACCATTATCATTACCACCGAATCTGGAATGATTCACCGCTTACGACGCGAAGTACCCGGCAAGACGTTCGTCGCCGCACCCACCGATCGCTGCTCGTGCAATGAATGCAAGTTCATGAAGATGAACACGCTACTCAAATTGCGGGATTGTCTTCGCGACGGATTACCTGAAATTCTGATGGACGAAAAAGTGCGCCTTGCCGCCGAGTTGCCTCTTCGTAAGATGTTGGAGTGGAGTAAGTGATTTGCCTATTTTGTTCTTTAAGGGGAAATTCTAAGTATAAATCTTTTACCAAAGTTTGACATTTTGGGATATTATAAAATGTTGAGCCCTCTAGCCTAGGTCTAAAACTTAACTCAGTGACCATAGCTAAAGACAACCCATCACCGCTCTACATGAAAATCGAACTCGACCCTTCAACCTTCAACACGAAGGACGCCTACGTCCGCGCTGCCCTTTCCAAGGCTCGCGATCTCGCTGTCCAGAGCTGGGAGGATGAACACACCGAGCGCAAGAGCCTGCTGGAACGCGAAGTCGCCAGCCTTTCCAAGAACGAGCTCGCCCGTCGTCTGCTGAAACTTCTCTCTCGCCCCAACCGCGCTCGCGCTCAGATCTCCGAAGCGATGCGCAATAAGGCCGCCGTCATGCGCAAGAAAGGCGCCCCGGTCCGCGAAATCGCGGCTGAGCTGGGTATCTCCATCCCGTCGGTCTATAATATCACCAAGGACTAACCTTGCCCCGGAGGCCATCGTTCCCTTGATGAAGGGACGATGCCCGAGTGGAAGCATGGTAATCCCGCTAATGGCCCGGCTCGTGCCCCGGTAGCCATCGGTGGTAAGTTGGATGCGGATGCCCTGATTGCGGCCTATCGCGTCGGCGTATTTCCCTGGTATTCACCTGGCGAGAAAGTCAAATGGTGGTGCCCAGACCCGCGCTTTGTTTTGCTCCCTGGGGAACTGCGCCTGAAGGATAGCCTCCGCAAGACGATGCGGAAGTCTGGCTGGGAAGTGACTTTTGACCGCGACTTCGAAACCGTGATGCGGCGCTGCGGCGAAATCTCCCGGCCTGGACAGAATGGCACCTGGATTAGCGAAGAAATGGTCGCTGCCTACGCGGAGCTCCATCGCCGAGGCATCGCCCACAGCGTCGAAGTCCGCTGGCAGGGCGAACTCGTCGGCGGGCTCTATGGCGTCGCCCTCGGTCGCCTTTTCCATGGCGAATCCATGTTTCACACCCGTAGCGATGCCTCCAAGGTGGGCTTCGCTACCCTCGTGGAGAACCTCATCCGCTGGGGCTACGTCCTCATCGACTGCCAAGTCCCCACCCCTCATCTCGCCAGCCTGGGAGCCTTTGCCATTCATCGCAAAAACTTCCTCGAAATCGTCCACGGCGAACGCGACCAGCCCCCTTCGCCGCAGGCGTGGATTATTCCGCCGCCTGCCGCGCCTTGAGAATCGCCCGGGCCTCGCGTTCATAAGCGCGTTCGACGATCACGCAAAGTTGCTGAAGCGAGCGGCCGTCTGTATACACTGCGATACCCGCTTTCATGTAAGCCTGTTCACGCTTTTTCATGAGATCGCGAATTTTAGCTTCGGGATCATCCCCCTTCAACAGCGGTCGACGAGAGTTCCCCGCCGTGCGGCGCAAGATGGTGTCGACCGAGGCAAACAGCGTGATGACGATACCCTTGGAGCGGACGAGCTCGCCCATCCCCGTCGGCACGACCAAACCGCCGCCACAGGCGATCACGCCACCGTGCTCCGGCAACAGCCCCTCGACGACCTTGCGCTCGAGCGCCCGGAAATGCTCCTCGCCGTGCTCGGCGAAGATATCGGCCACCGATGAACCCGCCAGCTTCTCAACCAACTCGTCGGTATCGTAGAAGCGGCGTCTCCATCGTTTCGCCAGTTGCCGTCCGAGGGCGGACTTACCCGTCCCCATGAATCCGGCCAGGATGAGGTTCGGCGAGTTATCCTTGTTCGCAACAGGCGGCATAGCCCCATAGCAATCCCCCGCCCGCCTCACGGCAAGCGACAAGCGTCGGGCTTACTGCGCTGACAAGGAATCCAAGGCCGCTTTCGCCCGCGGGGCAAGTCGCTCGGACAGGCCCTTGGCAGCTTCGGCCAATTCGGCTCGATCCGCCTCGGAACAGAGGCGCGAAACGGAATCCCAGGCTGCTTCGGTCAATTCATTGGCGGAACCCTTGAGCAAAGGCAGGATGGCTGCCTTGACAGATTGGCGGATGCGACTGCCGCCTGCGGCACGGACGGAGACAATGCGCACCCAGGCGGCCTTGGAGGCGAGCGAAGTGCCCTCGGGGGCAAGCGGGGTGGTCTGGGCAGCCAGCGAGATAGGCAGACGGAGAATCTCATCTTCGATCTCCAAGACCTGCGAACGCTGCGTGGCTTTGGCCATGCGGGCCCAGAGCAACGGCGCCGCCAGCTTCGGACTCACGCGGCGAAGCAAACGATTAGCGCGCTGGGCGAGAATAAAATCGTCCCCGTTGGCGAGGGCGACGAGTTCATCAGCACTCAAAGGGTTTTCTGAAACCGGGCGACCAAGGTCCAACAGGCGTTCGGTTTCGGCCAACTTAGTCGCCGGCGTCGTACCTTCCGGCGCAGGATAGTTAACGGGAGTCTTCTTACCCATCGGCAAAAAAGACTGCACCGCCGGATCCAAGGCGAGCGTCTGCGCCAAGGAGGCCTTAGCCTCTGGATCTTCGACCGACTTCTGTGCGAGATCCACGCGCTTGAACCAAGCCTTGGATTCTTTGGAAGCCTGAGCGAACGACCGGGAGTAATCAAAAATCACCTGCTGGGCGGCGAGGCGCTTTGCGGGCACGCCGAGGTCGGCGAAGACTTCGTCGGCAGGAGTGGCCGCCAGGAGCGCGGCGCAAAAGCTGGCGAACAGGAGGCCAGCGGACAGAAGGAGTTTCATATTCGTGAGAGAGTGACGAGGTTCAGATGGACCAGTTACCACGCATGACAGGGGAATGCAGTCGATCGGCCTGGGCATCGCCCACGAAGCCACTGCCATCGGACTTAAAGGTGAGTTTGCGGCCGAGTCGGACCGAGAGACCTGCAAGATTCACCAAAGTCGAGCTATGGAACGCCTCGTTAACGCCATAACCAAACGGACGCTTCTCGCGGGCACAGATATCGAAATCGTCTTCCTGATATTCTGGCAGCGGGAATTCGGCGGCCTTGCGGAGGAGTGCGGGATTACTGCCGCGCATCCCGGCGAAGAGTTTGCCGTTGGGCCCTTCCATGAAGGGGTTATCGGGATTACGATCCGCGAGTTCGGATTCCAGAATAATCCGGGTGCCGTCCTTGTAGGTGAGCGTGACCGTTTTCCAAACGCCACAGGCCATCGCATCTTGCGGTGGCGCATCACATTCAACCGTGACCGGGAACTCGTTATCCTTACCCAGGAAGTATTGCACCGGATCGAGAAAGTGTTGCCCCATATCGCCGAGGCCACCCTGGTCAAAATTCCAATAACCCCGGAAAGAACCGTGGGCGCGGTGCGGGTGATACGGGATGAGCTGCGAAGGCCCGCAATACAGGTCCCAGTTCAGGTTTGCCGGCACGGGCACGGGCTTCAATTCCGGCCGACCGGTCCACAGATTCACCTTCCAAGCAATACCCCCGACCGGCGCCAGCCGGACGGTGAGCGGACCACCGAGCACCCCGCTGGCGACGACGCGGCGAATTTCGCGGGCCGGACCCACCCCGTAGTAGTTCGTACGGTTCAACCGGAACCAAGTATTCACCCGGAACGGCACCCCCGTCTGCTGGACGACCCGACTCAGGGCGAGCCCCTCGCCAATGGTACGTGTCAAAGGCTTCTCGCACCAGACAGCCTTACCCCGACGGGCGGCGGCAGCGGCGATGACCCCGTGCCAATGCGGAGGCGTGCAGACATGGACCACGTCGGCGTCGGCATGAGCAATGACGTCACGAAAATCCTCCGCCTGCATGGGATTACCGCCGCCCGCTGTCTTAATTTTTTCTAACTTTCGCTTCACGCGCTCAGAGTCGACGTCGCAAATCGCAACGATACGATTAGCGCCCGTCATGCGCGGATCGCTGTGCATGGCAGAGATGCCACCACAGCCCACGATGACGTGATTCAGCGTCTCGCTGGGCGGAATGAAGCCGCGCCCAAGGACGTGACGTGGAATGATGGTGAAGCCAAGTGCGGCGACAGCAGCCTTACGGAGAAAAGAACGACGGGGTAATCGCATAGGGGTGTGTTACGAGTAGGAAAGACCTCGTTCAACCTCGATAGTTCCCCCGCGATGAAGAATGCCGTTATATGGCACTATTCCGCCGTTAAAAGACATCCGTGTTTTGCTTTTGGCGAACATCCTTTTACCCATGAAAGTATGCTCGGTTCAACCACCGCCTCTCAAGCCTATCTGGACTGCTTAGGCTACCTAGAAGTGGCCATACGTCAGGCCGCCACGGCACCCTTTTATGCCACCAGGGAGTGGCAAGCCGCGTTAGCCGCGCCCACGGCACGGCTCATCGATCTGCCTCGCATCACCAAGAGCCAGCTCCGCGAACATTCACCTGAAGGTTTCCTGCCTTCCGGCCTGAATATCCCAAGCCTCCTGGCACGCGGCTTAATTGAAGAGGAAAGCACCTCAGGCACCTCGGGAGCCAGCGTCCGCGTGGTGTTTGGCAAGACTTGGTGGGCCGAACAGGAACGCCGCACTTTAGTCCGGCACCCCTTGCTCGCCGAGCTCTTCGGCGCCCACGCCCAACTCCGACGCGCGGTCCTGACCACCCCTGGGTGCAGCGGTGTCAGTTGCTACAACCGCTGGCTGAGCCTAAATCAACGTACGCAGAGCGATAGCCTCTTCGTCAATCAGTCCCGTATTCCGTTCACGCTCGGCGAAGAGAAACTCGCCGGCATGGCCAAGGAAGTCGCCGACTGGGCGCCGACCTTCCTCGATGTCGATCCGGTGCACGGGGCCTGGTTTGCGCTCCACTGC
>CAISXT010000051.1 GCA_903889525.1 uncultured Opitutia bacterium
AGACACGCATGCTTGAGGTGCATGTGCCGCAAGGTGTCCGGGTTCAAGTCCCGGCCTGAGCACCAATTTAGGATGGGTCGGCCTGGAAACGGGCCGGCCCTGTTTTTGGTTCACATATTCGCTGGGTGCGGCCCTACTGTGAGCCATGGCAACGCAGGGTAAACTCGAAGTCCTCATCCTTGGCTCAGGTGGCCGCGAGCATTCGCTGCTCAAGGCCTGCCTGCGCAGTCCGCGCGTGGCCAAGGTCCGGGTGGCACCGGGCAATGGCGGCATGGCCCTTGAGGCGGAATGCCTGGAGATTGATGCGGCCAACCCCGTCGCCGTCCTCGACCTAGTTCGCCGGACGGGATCCAATTTTGTCATCGTCGGCCCGGAAGTCCCGTTGGCCGCAGGCGTGGTGGACGCGCTCGAGGCGGCGGGTATCCCTGCCTACGGCCCTTTGGCGGCCGGGGCTCGGCTCGAGGCCAGCAAGGCCTTTAGTAAGGACTTCATGGTGCGGCACAAGGTGCCCACGGCCGCTTCCGAGACTTTTCGCCAACTCGAGCCGGCGTTGGCGTATGTGCGACAGCAGCCTGTACCGATCGTCATCAAGGCCTCCGGGTTGGCTGCGGGGAAGGGTGTCGTCATCGCGACGACGCACGCCGAAGCCGAAGCGGCTTTGCGCGACATGATGCAGGCAAAGGTTTTCGGTGCTTCCGGTGACGAAGTCGTCATCGAGGAATTTATGCAGGGCGAAGAGGCTTCGATCATGCTGATGGTCTGCGGCGAAGAATACCTGATGCTGCCTCCGAGTCAGGATCACAAGCGGGTAGGCGATGGTGATACCGGGCTCAATACGGGCGGCATGGGCGCGTATGCGCCGACCACTGTGGTCACGCCCGAAGTCGAACGTCGGCTGCGCGCGGAAATCATCGTGCCGACATTGCGCGGGCTCAAGGCCGACGGGATGGATTACCGGGGCACGCTTTATGTCGGAATCATGGTTACGGCCACGGGCCCTCGGGTGGTGGAATACAATGTGCGTTTCGGCGATCCGGAGTGTCAGGTGCTCATGCCTTCCCTGGAGACAGACCCCGTGCAAATCATGGAGGACATCGCCTTGGGGCGATTCCGTTCCGCTTCGGTGAAGCTCCGGCCGGGTGCGACGATTATCATCGTACTCGCTGCCGGCGGCTATCCTGGGGAGATTCGCAAGGGGGACGAAATCACTTTGCCCGCAACCCTTCCGGCCGGGGTGGATATCGTGCATAGCGGCACTAAACGCAGGGCTGATGGCCAGGTCGTGACGGCGGGCGGGCGGGTCTTGGGTGTGGTGGCCCATGGGGCGACCCTCCGAGAGGCGGCCCAACGGGCATATTCCGTGGTCCCGCTGGTCAAGTTTGAGGGGTGTCATTACCGCCGAGATATTGGGTATCGTCAGTTGCGGCGCGACGGGGTGCTTTGAGCTCTTGAACCGAGGGACATATCCCTCATCTTGTGCCCATGGCCGTCGAGCGAGACACCGTCACGTTTGTCTGCACAGGAAACACCTGTCGCAGCCCGATGGCCGAGGCCTTGTTATTGGCGGCCCTAAGCAAAAGAGGGCAGGGGCTGGAGCGACTCAAGGTGGCCTCGTTTGGCTTGGCGGCGCAGGAAGGCCAGACGGCTTCGCCTCATTCTGTCAAAGCGATGGAGCGGATTGGTTTTGGCCTGAGTTCGCACCGGAGCCGTTTGCTGACACAGGCGGCCGTTGACCGGAGCGCGGTCATCTTCGGCATGACCGAGTCACACCTCGCCGCCCTGCATGCCCGCTTCGAGTCCTTGCCGGAGTTGGTCTTACTGCTCCGCGACGTGTTGCCCGACGATGTCCCCCGGGACATCGCCGATCCCTTCGGTGGTGGTTATCGGGATTACGAGGATTGCCGTGATTCCATGGTTGAAGCCATTCCCGCGATGGTGGAGTTTCTGCGTCAGAATCTTCCACGATGACCAGCCCGCTCACTCTTTCATTCGGCAGCGATCACGGCGGACTTGCCCTGCGCCGTGGCCTGATCGAGGCTTTGAAGGCGAAAGGGCATACGATTCTTGACCGTGGCACGGAGACCGAAGCCTCGTGCGACTATCCCGATTACGCCCATGCGGTCGGCGCCGATGTGGTCGCCGGTCGGGCCCGCTTCGGCATCCTTGTTTGCACGACCGGTATCGGCATCTCCATTGCCGCTAATAAAGTCCCCGGTATCCGGGCCGCTTTGGTACAGGGCGTCGATGCGGCCGGCCTGAGCCGCCGCCATAATGACGCCAATGTGCTCTGCTTCGGGGCCAAGTATGTCGACCTCGCCACCGCGCTGGCCTGCGTCGAGGCCTTTCTGGCGTCCGAATTCGAAGCCGGCCGCCATACCCGTCGCGTGGATAAGCTGGAGCCCCCATGTGGATAACCCCGACGATTTGCCGTTGCCACACTTCCTCGCACAATTTGCCCTTTCACCACTCCCACCATGACCGCCATTCGCCGTATCCCTCTCGCTCAGCTTGACCCCGAGATCGACCGCCTCATCAAGGCCGAGCTCAAGCGTCAGCAGACGCACCTTGAGTTGATCGCCTCGGAGAATTTCACCCTTCCGGCTATCATGGAAGCCCAGGGTAGCATCCTGACGAACAAGTATGCGGAAGGTTACCCCGGTAAGCGCTGGTATGGCGGCTGCGAGAATGTCGACCAAATCGAGCAGCTGGCCATCGATCGCGCCAAGGCACTTTTCGGTGCCGACCACGCGAATGTCCAGCCACACTCCGGTAGTCAGGCCAATGCCGCGGTCTATTTCGCTACCATCAAGCCGGGTGACAAGATCCTGACGATGAATCTATCGCACGGTGGGCACCTCACGCACGGCAATGCGGCTAACTTCTCGGGTAAACTCTACACCGTCGTCCATTACGGCGTCGGTGCCGATGGGCGCATCAACTACGATGAAGTCGAGGAGATGGCTAAGCGCGAGCAGCCTAAGATGATCACGGTTGGCGCCTCCGCTTACGCCCGCGAAATTGACTTCGCCCGTTTCGGCAAGATTGCCAAGGAGAACGGTGCGCTCCTGCTCGCCGATATTGCCCACATCGCGGGATTAGTGGCTGCCGGCGTGCATCCTTCGCCGGTGCCGTATGCTGACTTCGTCACCACCACGACGCACAAGACCCTGCGCGGTCCGCGCGGCGGCCTGATTCTGTGTAAGGCCGAGCACGCCAAGGCGATCGACTCCTCTGTCTTCCCGGGTGCGCAGGGTGGGCCGCTCGAGCATGTCATCGCTGCCAAGGCGGTTTGCTTCGCCCAGTGTGCGACCCCTGAATTTAAGGAATACGCTCAGCAGGTCGTTGCCAATTCGCGCGCGCTGGCGGATGAGCTCGTGAAGCTCGGCTTCGGTTTGATCAGTGGCGGCACGGATAATCACCTCAGCCTCCTCGATTTGCGTAAGAGCCACCCCAATGTTTCGGGCAAGGATGCGCAGCTGGCGCTCGACGCCGCGCATATCACCACGAACAAGAACACCGTGCCGGACGAGACCCGTAGTCCTTTCCAGGCTAGCGGCATTCGGGTGGGCACCCCCGCCGTGACCTCACGCGGGATGAAAGAGGTGGAAATGAAGCAAATCGCTAAGGCCATCTCGATTGTGCTCTCCGACCCTCAGAATCCTGCGAAAATCGCCGAAGCGCAGGGCATTGTGGCCGAACTGACCACCCGCTTCCCTTTGCCATATTAATCATAAAAAGCCTTTTTACCCTTTCCAAGGGAACAAATCCACCTATCCTAATCTATACCCCTACTAAATCTATGAATACTCCAGTTCGTAACCGCAAAGGCTTCACGCTCATCGAGCTGCTGACCGTTATCGCGATCATCGGTATCTTGGCCGCCGTGCTCTTCCCTGGGGTGCAGGGCGTGATGCGCTCCGCTAAGAAGAATAGCGCCCTGAACAAGGTGCGCTCCATCGGCCAGGCTTACATGAACTGGGCCGGTGGCAATAAGTCCGTCGCCAACGGTACGTGGGCTTCGGGCAAGACCATGACCACGTCCCTCTCGGGTTATGCGGCCATCCTCGCCGACGGCGCCGCTCTTGATTCTGGTGAGCTCTGGTTCCTCGACGCCGATCCGGCTGCTGATGGTATCACCACCATCCCGAAGAACGTGATCACCAAGACCGGTAACACGGTTGCGATCAATGCCACCTTCACCGCTGCCCTCACGCAAGGTAAGTCCGGCTGGGATCTCTACACGCCGACCTCCCGCTCCCTGGTGGGTAATGTCACCGCCCCGATTGCTTGGTCCCGTGGACTCGGCGTCGGTGGTAACTGGCCTGCAGCCGGTGCCACGGCTACCGATTCCGTTTGGGGTACGGAAGGCGGCCATATCCTCTACGGTGACGGCCACGTCTCTTGGTGCTCGGACACCCTGACCACGGGCACGAACTACTTCACCAAGGCTGATGGCACGACTTCGGCCAGCTGGAAGGATTCGTCGGGCGTGCCTCAGGCGACGACCCCGGCGGCCGCCCTCGTCACCCAGAACTGATTCTGCTCAGCAGAATCGAAAAGCCCTGCCTCGCGGGGCTTTTTTGTGCTTACTTTACGCCGATAATAGTTACTTGTCTCTAGCTCAGGTTGAGCTACTTTCACTGCGCCCCCCTATGAAATCTTTCTCCAAGGCTCGCTCAGGCTTCACGCTCATTGAGCTGCTGACTGTCATCGCCATCATCGGTATCTTGGCCGCCGTGCTCTTCCCAGGGGTGCAAGGCGTCATGCGTTCCGCCAAGAAGAACAGCGCCCTAAATAAGGTGCGTTCGATCGGACAAGCTTACATGAATTGGGCTAAAGGAAGTCGTAATATCGCTAACGGTACCTGGGCTTCCGGCAAGACCATGACGACATCCCTGTCGGGCTACGCGGCTATCCTCGCTGATGGCGCTTCCCTTGATTCTGGCGAGCTTTGGTTCCTCGACGCTGATCCGGCGGCCGATGGTATCACCACTATTCCCAAGAACGTGATTACCCGGACCGGTAATACAGTCGCGATCAACGCCACCTTCACCGCCGCGCTTACCCAAGGTAAGTCTGGCTGGGATCTCTACACGCCAACCTCACGTTCGCTCGTCGGCACCGTCACCGCCCCGATTGCTTGGTCCCGTGGTCTCGGCGTCGGTGGTAACTGGCCTGCTGCCGGTGCTACGGCGACGGATTCCGTCTGGGGTACGGAAGGCGGCCATATCCTCTACGGTGACGGCCACGTCTCTTGGTGCTCTGACACCCTGACCACGGGCACGAACTTCTTCACCAAGGCTGATGGCACCACTTCCGCCAGCTGGAAGGATTCCTCGGGCGTGCCTCAGGGTACGACCCCGGCGGCTGCCCTCGTCACTCAGAACTAATTCTGCTCAGCAGAATCGAAAAGCCCTGCCTCGCGGGGCTTTTTTGTTTCCGTTCGTTCCGCGTCTGCCAACTTCGAGGGCGCATGACGAACTTCCGTGCATGGATCCACGCCTGCCGCCCTAAGACCTTGGTGGCGGCCGTCGCGCCCATCGCGCTCGGCGGTGCGGTCGTCTCCGCCTATGCGGGTGCCCTTGGTCTCTGGGTTGAGCCGTTTTTCTTAGTTATCCTCCTAAGCTGCCTCGGCTTCGCGCTCTGCGTGCAGGTCGCCTGTAATTTCGCCAACGACCTCGGTGATTCGCTCCGCGGTGCGGACACGATCGCTCGCATCGGCCCGCGCCGCGCCGTCTCCGCCGGCGATATCACGCCCGCCTCCATGCGCCGCGGCATCTGGATCGCGTGTGCGTTCGCGCTTCTCCTTGGTTCGCCGGTCGCCGCACTCTCGCCATGGTTGCTGCTGGCGGGCCTGCTCGCGATTGCGTGCGCGCTCGCCTATACCCTTGGCCCGTTCCCACTGGCATACCGCGGACTCGGCGATGTGTTCGTCGTCGGTTGCTTCGGCGTGCAGGCCACCGTCTTGACCGCCTGGGCGGTTTGCACACCAAGTCCAGGCGACTGTGGCTGCAACACTCCGCCGATGCCTTGGGCGCCCGCTCTCCTCGCCGGCCTCGGGCTCGGCTTGCTCGCTGATAACATCCTCGTCGCGAACAATGCGCGCGACTACGAGACCGACCTTGCCGTCGGTAAGCGCACCACCGTCGTGCGCTTTGGCCGCGGCTTCGCGCGCAACCTGCATGGCTGTAACTCCCTCCTCGGCCTAGCTTGCCTCGGACACGTCTTCGGCTGGGCTCCCATGGCCTTGATGCCCTTGGCTATCTGGCAGCACCTCGCCTTCCGTAAGGCCGCCCAGCCGACCGAATTCCTGCCGTTTCTGGGCCGGGCCGCCGTGCTGATGCTCCTCGCGACCATCCTGTGCGTAACTGCCACTTGCCTCGGGTGGGTGCCGACTGGCAGCCTATGGATGCGATGAGTCAGCCACAGTCCCTCGCCGAACAGCTCGAAGCCCTCGTCAACGGGGGTGCTCGTCCGACGTGGGATGAATACTTCATGGCCACCGCCGTGCTGGTCAGTTCGCGTTCCAGCTGCGAGCGCCTGCACGTCGGCTGCATCATCGTCTCGACCGGCAAGCATCCGAACCGACTCGTTGCCGCTGGTTATAACGGTTTCCTGCCCGGTGCGCCGCATGACTCACACATGCGCGATGGTCACGAACTTGCCACGGTGCACGCCGAGCAGAATGCCGTCGCCGATGCCGCCAAGCGCGGCGTCTCCCTTCAGGGGACAATCTGTTATGTCACCCACTTCCCGTGCGTGAATTGCGCGAAGATCCTCGCGGCCGCTGGCATCACCGAGGTGCGCTACCGGCACGACTATAAGAACGATCCGCTGGTAGCTGAACTCTTCGCACAGGCCGGGCTCAAGGTGACCCGACTGACTACCTGATGGCTGGCCCTCCGCCATCGCTCGCGGGGCAATTGCTGGTGTCGCACCCGCAGTTGCAGGACGACAATTTCCGCGAGACGGTAATCCTCTTGCACGCCCATTCGGTCGCCGAAGGCACGATTGGGGTAGTGCTTAACCGGCCTTTCGGTCGGGTGCTCGGTCAGATGCAGCCGGATTTCTCGGAAACCTCCCTTGCGGACATTCCACTGTTTCAGGGCGGCCCTGTGGCGCTGGATCGACTCGCGTTCGGCGGCTGGAACTTCACCGCAACCGGGCAGGCGGAGATTCGTTATGGGATGGGGCAAGAGGAGGCGATGGAGTTGGCGAAAGATGCGCGCTTCAAGCTCTTCGCTTTCATCGGCTATGCGGGTTGGTCTCCGGGCCAACTCGAGAATGAATGTCGGATGAACGCCTGGGTCGTCTGCCCCTTCTCGGCCACCACCAATGAGTATGAAGGGGTTGAGCTCTGGAAGAAGCTGTTGGAACTTCATCGGCCGGATTTGCGCGTCGAAGCGGACTCCCCGGAAAACCCCGGGCTGAACTAACTCAGCGTACCCCGGCCAGAAGGATTTCGACGTTCTGCGTGAGCAGTTCGCCGGCTCGCTTCGCATCCGGCGTAATCATTTTTCGGCTGGTGAGTAATTTGCGGACGCTGTTGTCGATGGCGTAAAGTTGCCAGCGGGTGCTCGGGAGGAGTGCATGACCCGCCTCCAGTGCGGTCCAACGAATCGGCATGCCCTGCCAGGAGAAGTCCACGCGCCAACCAGCGGCATGTTCGCTATCGCCGCTGACGAGCATTGGATAACGTTTCACGAAATCAGGTGCGGTGGCGGTCCGCATGGTCACGGAGACGACGGCCGTCTGGCTGCGAACAGCGTCTAGCAGGTTGGCGCGCGTGCGAATGAGCACCGGCATGGGGTCCATGCCCATGAGGTTCTGGCCGTTCCAAAGGCCGTGTTGGTTTGGTGATTTCCGATTTTCGGGTTGGACGGAGTACCACGACCCGAAGCTCGTGGAAAGGATGAGGCCGACTTCGAAGTGGAGGTGCGCTCGGTCCGGCGTGATGGCGGCGGCCCCGGCGGAAGTGCGCCCCATGAGGCCGATGGCCTTGCCTCGCGTCATGGCTTCACCGACTTTCACCGCGGGGTCGATCTTGGCGAGATGGGCGTAGAGCGTATAGACCAGCAGCTCCGCTTTGGGGTGGGTCAGAACCACGTATTTGCCGTAGGGGCCGTTGGTGGCGTTGTTCACGTAGGCGACTTGTCCGTCCATCGCCGAGAAAACTAAATCGAGCGGTTCGCCGGCGGCATTGCGCGTGGTCGGCCGGATATCGACCCCCTCGTGGAAGCGTTGGCCTTCCTCCCGCACCATTCCGAAGGAGCCGGAAAAAGGAATCTCGGAGATGGTCGCCTGTAGGTAGTCCTCCGGCACGCGGATGGAGGTGCGGTCCATGGAGGTGGGCCAGACGACCTCGATGGCCGCCGCCGAAACGGTGCCGAGCAGGGCGACAATCAACAGCACTGAAGGTCGGCGCGGGCTCACCGAGACTTTTCCGCTTCCATAATCTTGCGCAACTTGAGTGCGGAGATGTTGAGACGCTTGCTGATATCCATGACCGCTTCGGTGTTGGACATGCCTTTTTTCTCAACGTGGAAAATCAGGTTACCGTCCGTGATGACGGCATCGATGGGCATAATGCCGACGGCCGAGTCATTGATCACGAGGATGAAGTGGCGGCCGATGGCCTCCTTGGTGTAATTCATCACGTCCGTCGCGGAACGACGATCGATCTGGACGAGTAGGAACTCCTGACGCAAATCAGATTCGCCGCTGGTGATGGGGGTCGTGTTCAGGATTTCTTCAGCTAGGACGAGCGGTCGGACGAGCACCGGGATGACGATGCCGCTCACGGGAAGTTTGAGTTCCTGGCGCGATGAGTTGCTCGCCGAATTAGGAGCTTCGACATAAACCGCGGCGAGTTCCGAGGGGATGTCCGGCGTATTGCAGCCAACCAGAAGGAGGGTGGCGAGGGTGGCGAGGAGGCGGGCAGAGGTCATGATAATTATCCGACCAGCAGGTCGAGCGTCGCTCCGACTTGGAGGATATGTGAGGGCTGTAGGTCGAGGGCGGACACCTGATAGGTCTGCTTGCTCGAGGCGTGGACGTAGGTGATCAGGCCGTTCTCGGCGGGGCCCGCGGCTTTGATGATGCGTTTGCGTTCGAGCAGCATCGCGAGGATGTGCTTGAGGACGCCCTTGTCGCCCGAGGGGTCGTCATTCTCGTCGTAAAGCGAGAGGAAGAATTCTTCGCGCGACGCGAGGAGTTGAGCCCGTTGGGCTTGTTCTTCTTCGCCGCGTTCTTTGACTTCACGAGTCCAGCGACCGAGCAGAATACCGGCGGGCTTAAAGGTGCTGGCGTGCTCCTTGAGGACGTCGCAGCGCTCGACATTGCCGCCGAGCGGCTTGAAGACGACGCACGTCACGATGTCGCCGACGCGGAGATCCTTGCCGGATGCAGCGCAGATGCGTGCGATAGGTTTAACCTGCCAGTCCATGGGCATGAAGAGAAGTCGGACGGGGCGGGGCGGGCAACCCCATTCCCTCATGGTTTGCGGCTGACTTATTGGTCAGTGGAGACAGTCTGCGGGGCATGTCTGAAACCCCCGCTGCTGGCGTCGCGTTGCTCGTCGTCGATCTCCAGCCGACTTTCTTGAAAGTAATGCCCGCGGGGGAAGATTGCCTCCGCCGTTGCCGCCTGGCCGTGTCGGCCGCCCAGCTGCTCGGGGTGCCCGTGCTCTTCACTGAGCAGGTCCCTGCTAAACTCGGCCCGACGCAGCCCGATTTACTCCAGGCCGCTGGCGAAGGGCGGGCGGTGTTCGGTAAGACGGCCTTCTCCGCTTTCGGTGCTCCCGGGCTGGTCGAGGCTTTGGGGAAGATGCAAGTCAGTCAGCTTTTGATCTGCGGCTTGGAAGTCCCGGTCTGCGTCTACCAGACCGCCATGGATGCCCTCCGCGAGGGTATGGGCGTCACGATTTTAGACGATGCGGTGACCGGGCGCCGCGCCGAAGACGTCTGCACCTGCCTGGCGGCCTTGAAGGCCGCTGGAGCGCACGTGCTTCCCGTTGAGACCATTTTCTACGCGATGCTCGGCGATGCGACCCATCCGCAATTCCGGGCATTTAGCGAGCTGGTGAAGCAGTCCGCCTAGACTTGGTCGATGGTCAGGCTGGCGGCGGGCACGGCCGCCGCGCTGGTCGGCAATCCGGCCTCCGCCCACGCCGCGAAGGCAATCATGCCCGCATTGTCGCCGCAGTGCTTCGGTTCCGCGATGAGCATGGGCAGGCCGCGTTGTTGGGCGACCGCGGTCAAGCGTGCGCGTAAGGTACGGTTGTTGGCGACGCCGCCGGAAAGCCCCACGGATTTATAAGTAGATAAGTCCAGGGCCGCGGCCATCTTGGCGGCGAGCTGGCTGATGATGGCTTCCTGGTAACTCGCGCAGAGGTCGGGTAGGGCTACCGCGAGTTCGGCGTCGGACATCTTTTCGAGCTGGTAGCGTAGGGCGGTTTTCAGGCCCGAGAAGCTCATGCGGAGATCGGCTTTCTCGGGGATACCGCGCGGGAAGGGGTACTTCTTTACGTCGCCCCGCTGGGCGTGCTGCTCAATCAGTGCACCGCCGGGGTAGGGCAGGCCAAGCAATTTAGCGCCTTTGTCAAAGGCTTCGCCCGCGGCATCGTCGACCGTTCGCGCGATCACGGTGATGCGGAGGTCTTCGTCGAGTTTCACCAAGAGGGAATTACCACCCGAGATGACGATGCCGAGGTGGGGGAGGAGTGCGGCGCGGGCCACGGCAAAGCCGGCTGGATGCTGGCCATGGACGGCGATGAAGGGCGAATGCACGTGCGCGCGCAGGTGATTCACACCGACGAGTGGCAGTTTCAGGGCGAGTGAAAGGGAGCGAGCCATCGTGACTCCCATGGAGAGACAGGGGAGTAGACCAGGCCCGCGGGTGACGGCGAGTTGGGTGACTTGCGGCAACTCGTCGCGAAAGTCCGCCAGCAGGAGGGGCAGGGCGGAGAGGTGCATCCGGCTAGCGAGTTCAGGCACGACCCCGCCGTATTTCTCATGTTCCGCCGCCTGCGAGCTGATGAGCTCGCGCACGAGTCCGCGGGCCGGGTCGAAAAGCGCCAGGGCCGATTCATCGCACGAACTCTCGATCGCAAGGATCATTCGCCTGTAGTCAGGTCAATTCGGACGACGGCTCAACCCCGATTCGTCTGGCGGAGGGGAAAAGACCGCATAACGGTAAAGTTCGTGGAGCCCGCCGACCGTCATGACGCCATTGTCGCCTTGCTTCGCCAGGAGGCGTCGGGTGGCATGGTGTCATTCGAGCGTTTGGTGGCAGTGGCCTTATATTCGCCAGGCCATGGTTATTATGCGTCTGACCGAGTCAGGGTAGGCAAGGGGGAGGGTACGGATTTTACCACCGCCGCGGCCCTCGGCCCGATGTTCGGCCAGTTGATTGCCGGCGCCGCTCGCTCGCTTATCGGCAATACCCAGAGGCATGCGCTTGTGGAGGTCGGTGCTGAACCCGACCAGACACACTATGCGGGCATCGCTTCGGAGTTCGCCGAGCTCCGCACTTTTCGTTTCGGCGTAAAACCCGAAATTCCACCACTCAGCGTACTCGTGGCCAATGAGCTCCTGGATGCACAACCTTTCCATCGATTTATTTTTCAAGGGGGAGGCTGGCGTGAGCTTGGGGTGCGGGTGGATGGTGCGGAATTAAGCGTCGAAGCGTTAGCTGACTATTCGACACCGGCCGCGACGGACTTCGCCCGCACCTTGCCAGCCGCTGAAGAAGGTTGGATCATCGATGCGCCGCTGGCGGCGGAAGCGTTCCTGACAGAACTGCTGACGGCCAACTGGTCTGGGGCGGTCATCTTGCTCGATTACGGTAAGACCATCGCGCAGTGCCTCGAATCGGCGCCGGCGGGGACGGCCCGGGCTTATCGGCATCATCAGCTCAGCGGGGCGATCCTCGAAAATCTAGGTTCACAGGATCTGACCTGCCATGTGCTGTGGGACCGGCTTGAGCCCGTCCTGCGTCAGGCTGGCTTCAGCAATGTCCGGTTAGACCGGCAGGAGGCCTTTTTCGTCAAATTCGCCGCCAAGGAGATGGAGCGAATCGCGATGTCGGGCGACCATGAGGCTACCGGGCGACTGCGTGCGCTGACGCACCCAGCTCATTTCGGTGCTAAGTTCCAAGTCTTGCACGGGTTTAGGCTATAATTGAAAGAATTCGGAAGCCACGCTCGACCTCCCGGGAACATCCCCTTTTCTGGGCTGTACCCCTCGTTTCGCCATGAAGTCATCCCTGTTCGCATCGTTCACCCTTTGCCTTGCTGCCTCCGCCTTGCAGGCGGAGACCAAGATCATCCAAGCCTTCGAAGGTGACGGCTTTGATAGCTGGCAGACGACGGGCACGGGTTTCGGCCTCGCCCCCGTTACCGGCAAGGTTGACGGCGTCGGCGGCGAGTTTCGTAACTACGGTGGCAACGCCTTGGTCTGTTCTGGCCATCGCGGCGACGCCGCCACTGGCACGCTGACCTCCCCGCAGCTTAAACTTACGCACGCTTTTATTGGCTTCCTTGTCGCGGGCGGGAATCACCCCGGCAAGACCGCGGTGCAACTGTTGATTGACGGGAAAATTGTCCGCGAGGCGACCGGGGCCAATGACTTGACGTTGCGTGAAACCGTCTGGGACATCTCCGAATTCAAGGGCAAGACGGGCGTCATCCGCATCATCGATAACGAGGTCGGGGCGTGGGGCCTCATCGCTGCCGACCATTTTGTTTTCTCCTCGGACGCAAAGCCGAATTTCCCCAAGGGCGGGCGTCCTAAGCCGAAGGCCGCTAACAACCTTGTGCGGGTGGCCGGCGAGGGTACCGCCGCGCTCATTCCCGGGGCTACTTTCAAGGTTACCGGCGATCATGCCGCCACGGGCGTTTATTCGCCGACCGCGATTTCTTTCGGTAATGACGGTAGCCTCTATGTCGCTGAGACGCATCGCTTCCGCTATGGGGTGGAAGACGACCGCAATAACCTCTTCTGGTATCACGATGACCTCGCGGCCAAGACGACGGCCGATCGTCTGGCTATGCATGAGAAGTGGAAGGCCAAGAAGTCTCTCGAATTTATGACGGCCAAATCCGAGGTCATCCGCTATCTCAGCGGAGAGAAGGCCGACGGCACTTTCACCCAATCGAAGGTCTTCGCTGAGAAATTCAACCATGTCCTCGATGGCACCGCCGCGGGTGTGATGACCTGGGATGATAATGTCTACTTCGCTTGTATCCCGAAACTCTGGATGTTGCAGGATGCCAAGAAGGATGGCACCGAAGCCCAGCGTAAAGTCATCGAGGACGGCTTTGGGGTGCGCGTCTCGCTTTCGGGTCACGACATGAATGGCTTCGCCATCGGGCCGGACGGTCGCGTCTGGGGTACCATCGGTGACCGCGGTTTCAACTTCACAACGAAAGAAGGGAAGAAATACGACTCGCATAACCGCGGGGCCGTTTTCCGTTTTGAACCCGACGGCACGAACTTCGAAGTCGTGCATTTCGGCTTACGTAATCCCAAGGAGATCGCCTTCGACGATTTTGGTAACGGCTTCTCGGTGGATAATAATTCCGACCAAGGGGACGCCGCCCGCGTGGTCTACGTCGTCGAAGGGGCGGACTCGGGTTGGGAAATGGAGCATCAGGCGATGCATACGTTCCACCGCGAAATTGGCCTCGAGCAGCGACCGCTCTCTCGCTGGATGACCGAGAAGGTGTGGGAGCTTCAAAATCCCGTTCAGCCAGCCTTCATCATCCCGCCTTCAGCCTACATCACTTCCGGTCCTTCCGGCCTGACGTATCACCCGGGGGCTGGCTTCGTCGAAGCCGAGGCCCAGCATTTCCATATCTGTGATTACCGCGGTTCCGCAGGTGGCTCGGGCATCTGGTCCTTTAAGATGGAGCCAGCCGGCGCCGGGATGAAGATGACCGAGTCGCACCAGCTCCTCTGGGGTGTGGCTGCGACCGACATCGAGTATGACTGGAAGGGTCGACTCGTGGTTTCCGATTTTATTACCGGTTGGGAATCCCATGACGCCGGCCGCATCATTACGCTCGAAGCGCAGAAGATGATGAAGCCAGAGGCAGCCGCTACCGTGGCCGACCTCATTAAAGGAGGCTTTACGAAGCAGTCCTCGGCCGAGCTGGCCAAACTGCTCTCCCATGCGGACCAGCGCGTTCGTCTCCGTGCTCAGATTGAGCTGACCCGCCGCCCTGATGCGGCCGATCGTTTCGAGGCTGCCACGAAATCCGAGCATGCCCTCGAGCGACTGCACGGGGTTTGGGGTCTGGGTATCTTGGCCCGCCGTGGTGCCGCCATCGCCCCCGGCGAAGCCTTTAGTGGTCAGCATACCCCGGTTGCCCCTCTGGCTGACCGCGTGGCTGCCGCGCAGCGCCTCGTGCCTTTGTTATCTCACGCCGACGCCGAGGTGCGCGCCCAGGCGATTAGGGTGTTGGAAGAAGCCCCGTTGAAAGGCAATGACCTGCCGCTCGGTAAGCTCATCCTCGACCCCTCGTTGCGGGTGCGTTCCTTTGCCGCCATCGCGGCCGCTCGCCTCGGAGCCGATAAGTATCTGCCGGAAGTCCTCACGATGTTAAAAGAGAACGCCGATGCCGATCCGATCCTCCGCCACGCCGGTTCCTTCGCCATCGATCATCTTTGCAAGTCCGCCGAAGCCTTCGACGCGGTCGCCAAGGATGATAACGCTTCTGTGCGCCTCGCCGCCGTTATCACCCTGCGCCGTCGTCTGGATCCTTCCGCCGCTCGCTTCGTGAACGATAAGTCCACCGTGATTGCCGATGAGGCCATCCGGGCGGTGCACGATCTCGGGCTTGAGCCTGGCCGCCCAGCCGTTGCGGCGCTCATCGATGATCTCGGTTCACGTCAGTGGACGACCTTCATGCTGCGCCGCCTGACGCACAGTGCTTTCCGCTTAGGCGGCGAGAAAAATGCCGCGCGCGTGGTGGCCATCGCTACCAACGAGAAACTGCCAGCCGAGGCCCGGGCCGAGGCCTTACGCCTGCTCGCTCAGTGGACCAACCCTTACCCGGTCGACCAGTCCACGGCCCATTGGTCGCCGCTCCTTCCGCGCGACGTGAAAGAACTCAGCCCTAGCCTGAGTGCCGCCTTACCGGCCCTCTTGAAGGGCGATTCCGAAACCCTCCGCGCCGCCTTGGAATTGGTTGAGCAATATCGACTCGAGGTCGCGTCACTTTCGAATGAGTTGCTCGCCAGCCTGGTCGCTAACCCGAAGCTCAGTGGCTCTGCCCGCGCCAAGGCACTCGAACTCTGGTTAGAGCGTAAACCGACCGACCTGACGGTAATTGCCGATCGCTACTCCAAGGATAAGCAGGATGAAGTGGCCATGGTCGCGATCGGTGCGCTGGCGCATCTGAACCCGGCCCAAGGACTCATTGAGCTCTCCAAATCAACGGCCGCGGGATCCGCTGCGCGCCGCCAGGGTGCTTGGAAAGCCCTGGCTAAATTACAGGCCCCCGGCGTCGAAGCTGTCTTCATTGAGAGCCTGCAGGCCTTGGAGAAAGCGAACGGCGTCTCGCCCGCCGCCATCGAGCTGCTTGAGGCCGCCGCTGTCCGTTCCGAGCCAGGAGTGAAGACCGCGCTCGTTGCCGTCCAGAAATCACTGGCGGGCGGCGACGACAAACTCGCCAAATGGATGCCAGCCATGGAGGGCGGTAATGCCAGAAATGGCTTCGCGTTGTTCCAAGCCTTGCCTGCTGGTCAGTGTCTCCGCTGCCACCGGGCTTCGGATGATTCCCATGCCGCCGGCGGTGAAGCCGGTCCGAATCTCGCGGGCGTCGCCAAGCGCGGTGACCGTCGCTACTTGCTTGAATCCATCGTGAGCTCCTCGGCAGTCGTCGTCGCCGGATATGGCACCGTGAATATCGATCTCGTGAACGGTGGCGCTCTCGTGGGGGCGCTCATCAAAGATGCTCCGGATGCCGTCGATATCGATGTCGCGGGGAATCGCTGGCGAGTGGCGCGCAAGGACATCAAGTCCCTGACCGCACCTGTTTCCGGCATGCCTGCACTTGATGCCGTGCTCACCCTGAACGAAGTGCGCGACCTCGTCGCTTGGTTGGCCACCCTCGAAAAGGCACCCAAGGCCAGCAAGCCGATTGAGGCTAAGCCGTTGGATATTTCGACCATCAAGCCGGTCGCCGCCGCCGCGGGCGTGGACCCCGCCGTCATGGCCGCGGGCAAACAGGGCTTCATGTTGTGCATGGCTTGCCACGGGCCGAACGCCGAAGGCACCGTGATTGCGCCGCCCCTGGCCAAATCGAACTGGGTCAATGGCCCGGTCGAGAACCTGATTCGCATTCAGCTACGCGGGTTGCAGGGCCCGATTAACGTCTCGGGTAAGGCTTACACCACGCCCGTGCCGATGCCCGCTCAGGCCCAGCAGACCGATGAGCAGATCGCCGCCGTCCTGACCTACGTCCGCAACAGCTTCGGCAACTCCGCTCCGGCCGTCACGCCGGCGCAGGTCAAGGCACAGCGCGGCGAAGTCGGTAAGCCCGTGCTGACGGAAGCGGACCTCACGCCGACGAAGTAAGCGGCACGGTTTGTCGAATAAGGCCCGGTCTTCGTGAGAGGGCCGGGCTTTTTGTTTGGCAGGCAGGATCGCCACCGCGTGGTGTCCGTTCGCCGCGATAGGTGCGATGCGCCGGGCAAAGTCTTTGACCCTGCGAACCTCCGTCCGCCCACGGACGCGACGCAGTCGCGCCCCTACCTGGAGGCCGCGCCCTCCGATAAGGAGTGCACGATGAATCGTGCCCCAACCTGCGTTCGCCCTGCGGCGAACGAGGACAGCACGTGGTGCTGTCCCTACCTCGCATCGTCACCCAACAAAAAGCCCCGGTGTGTGCCGGGGCTTTGGTCGGGAGATGACGGTCGCCTTAGGCGATCGTGACTTCCTTCGTGAGGTAGACGTCCTGAATCGTGTGCAGGAGCTTCGCGCCTTCTTCGATCGGACGCTGGAAGGCCTTACGACCCGAGATGAGGCCCTGGCCACCGGCGCGCTTGTTGATGACGGCGGTCTTGACGGCTTCGGCGAAGTCGTTGTTGCCCGAGGGGCCGCCGGAGTTGATCAGGCCGATGCGGCCCATGTAGCAATTGGCAACCTGGTAGCGGGTGAGGTCGATCGGGTGATCGGACGAGAGGTCGGTGTACATGCGCTTGTCGATCTTTCCGTACGAGGACTCGGTGGCCTGGATCGCGAGGTAGCCGCCATTGTTCTCGGGAAGCTTCTGCTTGATGATGTCGGCGCAGATGGTGACGCCGAGGTGGTTGGCCTGGCCGGTGAGGTCGGCGGACACGTGGAAGTCCTTCTCCTTCGTCTTGAAGGCGTTGTTGCGGGTGTAGCACCAGAGGACGGTGGCCATGCCGAGTTCGTGAGCCTGCTGGAAGGCGTGGGAGACTTCGATGATCTGGCGGTTGGTCTCGGCGGAGCCAAAGTAGATGGTCGCACCGACGGCGGCGCAGCCCATGTCGGCGGCCTGCTTCAGGGTGCCGTACATCACTTGGTCACCGACGTTGGGGTAGGTGAGCAGCTGGTTGTGGTTAATCTTCACCATGAACGGAATCTTGTGCGCGTAGCGGCGGGAGACGCTGCTGAGGACGCCGAAGGTGGAGCAGACCGCATTGCAACCGCCTTCGATGGCGAGCTTCACGATGTTCTCACCGTCGAAGTAGATCGGGTTCTTGGCGAAGGAGGCGCCGGCGGAGTGTTCGATGCCTTGGTCGACCGGGAGGATCGAGACGTAGCCCGTGTTGGCGAGGCGGCCGGAGCCATAGAGGCGCTGCAGGTTAGCCAGGACGCGGTTATTGCGATCCGACGCGGAGAAGGCGTGGTCGACCCAATCCGCGCGAGGGGAATGGATCTGCTCCTTCTTGATCTTCGGGTTGTTGAACCCGAGGAGGTTTTCGGCTTCGGTGCCGAGGTGCTTTTGGATTTCGCTGTAGTGGCTCATGGTGCTGGGAAGGGGGAACTGTTTTTGTAACAGACCACCCCAAAAGGGGGAGTCGGAGGGCGGGCTTCAAGCCATAATTCAGAAACCGCCGTAAAAGCGGCGACCCCTTGCGTGGCTTGCCCGAAAAACGGCGGGGGAGGACTAAATCTGCCAATCCTCACCCGAGGCGGATGCTGGCGGGGGGAGGTCGGGGTGTGGGGCGGTCACGATGCGCAGGACGGCCTCACCGCCGCCGGCGAGTTCCCGGGCGCGGCGCACGGCTTTGGCGAGGGCTGCGGTGGGGTTAGTCTCATCCCAGGGGATGACATTTTCGACGCCCACGGCCTGGTCGAGGCCGGCATTCACAATGATCGTCATCGTGGAGGGCTTGGCTTCGCAAAGGATCAGGTGTCGGCCATCCGATTTCAACGTGTCGGCTAAGTCGCGCAGGAGCAGGACGCCATTTGCATCCAAGTGGTGGGCTTCGCGGAATTTGAGCACGAGCACTTTGAGATTCGGATCAGCCGAAGCACGTCGCAAGTGTTCGTGGAAGGCGTGGGTGGCGCCAAAGTGCAAGCTGCCCTCCACGTGCAGAATTGAGATGCCGGTGGAAGCCTGACCTTTGGGGCGCTCACGCAATTCGCCCGTCTCGGAGAAATCGTATTCCACCACTTCAGGTTGCGAGGTCTGCCGAAGGTAGAAGGCCACGGCGACGGCAGTGCCGAAGAAGATCGCCACATCGAGCGGCGCGAGGAGGGCCGTAGCAAAGGTGGCGAGGAAGACCGTACGATCCTGGGCGCTTGATTTTAGGATGAGTTTAATCGCCGAGAAGTTCGCCAACTCGATTTCTGCGAGGATGACGAGGATCGCGAGGGTCGAAAGCGGGACGAGGGCGACGACTGGCCGGGCGATGAAAAGTGCCGCGAGGATGAAGGCACCGCAGAGTACGGAGGCCATCGCGGTGCGGGCGCCGCTGGCGACATTCAGCGCGGAGCGGCTGATGGAGCCCGAGGCGGCCATGCCGCCGGTGAAGGCGCAGGCGACGTTGGCCATGCCGAGGCCAAAGACTTCCTGATGCAGGTCCGATGGGCGGCCGGTCTTGAGCGCCGAGGCGCGGGCGTTGGCGGTGCCCTCGATGACAATGAGCACCGCGAGGGCCAGCGCCGGCGAGAATAGCGTCGAGAGTGTGCGGGCAGAGAAGTCTGGGAGGTGTAAGACCGAGCCAGCTTTAGCGGCGTCGCCGACATAGCGCACTAAATCGCCACGGCTGCCTTGGCTGTGGGCGACGTTCTGGGCGAGGATTGCGCCAAAGGTTGCGAGGACCACCGAGCCAAGAATCGCTTTGCCTGCTCCGTATTTTGGGCGGAGGAGGAAGTAAGCAATGGCGGTGATAATTGCCAAGCCGAGGTCATGATTTATGATGAGTGCTTTCCCCATCTTTACGATATCCCAGAGCACCTCAGGCAAGCTACTCGCCACGTAGTCCTCGCCCATGCGAACGACCGTCGGGAGTTGCAGGGCGATGACGCGCAGGGCGGCCGCGGCGATGTAAGCAGAGATGACTGTGCGCGGGACGAAGTCGGCGAAGCCGCTCAGACGCAGCCATGAGGTGAGCAGCAGGAAGAATCCCGCCATGAGCACCAGCGTCGGTAGGGCGGAGGCGCGCAGCTCCGGGGTAATGGCTCCCAAGGTCGCGAAGGACCCCAACAGCAGCGCGGCGGAGGCGTTGGTCGGTCCGGCCGAAAGATTGGCGGATCCGCTAAAGAGCGGGGCCACTGCGGCGGCGACGCCGCACCCGACGAGCCCGCACCAGATGGGCAGGCCGGCCTTCATGGCAAAGGCCATCGACATTGGGAAGGCGAGCAGGGCGACGTTGAGCCCAGCGACGGTATCGGCCTTGAACGATTTACTATCCATCGTTCGGATGACTCCGCCGATGGGGAAGAGCCGGGGGCGGGGCAGGGCGATTACCTGGCGACCGAAAGAGCGGAGCGTGGAAAGGAAACTGAGTAAGCCGCTGAGCACGTCCCGTTTGTTGGCCAGTGGGGCGGGGGCTTCAATCGATTTCTCGCTCAATCGAACGCTTCCGGGCAGAGTTGCGTGATCAGCGATTGCTGCAGCAGTCCAAAGCAGGCGTAGCAGGCCAACGCGTGGCGTTTTTCGGTGGGAAGCGAGTCGTCGTCCAACTCGTCATTACTTTCGAGCTGGGCATCGGTGATATC
>CAISXT010000052.1 GCA_903889525.1 uncultured Opitutia bacterium
GGTGCGGCCGTCACGTTTATCGCTAAGTTCGATGATTACGCCAGCGATACCGATCCGTTCATGTTCCATTGCCACATGTCGAACCATGAGGACGGTGGCATGATGGGGCAGTTCATCGTGTCGAAGGACCCCGCGGCCGTGAAGAAGGACGCCAAGGGCCTGATTAACTTCCGCGCCCAGACGAAGCACCCCTTGCCAGCCGCAGAGATCGTGGCCACGGCGGCGCAGGCGGCTCAGCCCGCCGCAGTCTTCGCCAAGAACGATCTCAGCGGCAATAGGCTCGTCCTCGCCGCTCTCGCGAAGACGAAGCCCGTCGTCTTGTTCTTCATTGAAAAGGAATGCCCGTGCTCACGGGATGCGGCGCCTTACCTAACTCAACTCCAGGCCGCCTATGGAGCCAGCTGTTCCGTGGTCGGCGTGATCAATACCGACGAACTCGGCGCCAAGGAGTGGGTGGCCGCGGTGAAGCCAGGCTTCCCCGTCGTGGCCGATCCAGACTTCGCCGTCATCGACGCTTACGGTGCCAAGCGCAGCGTCTACGTCACGGTCATCGCGCCAGGCGGCAAGATTGCCAAGGCGTACCCCGGATACAACGCTGACTCGCTTTCCGAAATCTCCGCCACCGTCGCCAAACTCGGCGGCGTGCCGTCCGTGAAGCTCATCTGGAAGGACGCTCCAGGCGAACTGCTGGCCGGTTGTCCGTTGAAGTGACGTCCGCCGAATGGCGGACGTATGGGGACGGCTGGCGTGGTGAGGGTGGGACAGCACCACGTGCTGTCCTTGTTAGTCCTGCCTCGGCCTTTGATTTTCAGGTATTGAGGTAGGGTCACGACTGCGTCGTGACCTAGGACGCCGCTAGGTCAGTACGCAGTGCTGACCTAGCCTGAGAAACAGGGCGGCCGTGAAGGCACAAAAAAGCCCCGGCGAACCGGGGCTTTCGATGCGCAGCTTGACGGCTTACTTGGCGTAGCCAGCGGTGGCCTTGCCGTCTTCGCCGAGCTTGTTGACGGACCAGAGCAGGCCGCGCGTCACGAGATCGAGGTAGCGGGCGTCTTCCACGGTGGCGTTATTGTGGCCGAGCGTGGTGCTGAAGATGCGGGTCTTCTTCGGGCCGAATTCATTGGTCCAGACGACCACCGAGGTGACGTCCTTGGCCGGGGTGACTTTACCAGCCTTGTCCTTCTTTTCCGGAATGCTCTGGGTGCCGGAGGCGAGCGGGTGGCCAGTGAGGATTTGGACGTTGTTGTAGAGCTCTTCGTTCACGGTCGTCCAATTGGCGAAGCCCTTCACGATCGCATTATCCTTATCGCTGAAAGCGATGCTGATAGGCTGCTGCGGGCCGTGGCCGGTGGACTGGAGGCCGAGCATTTCATACCAGCTGGCGTTATCGGCGCCGACTTTGACTGGCTGGCCGAAGTTGCCCCAGCGGTAGCTGTGCATGGCGCAGTGAAGGTTTACGGCCGGGAGTCCATTGCGGTGGGCGTTGACGATGTTAGCAACGTAGGCGGCATCGGTGATACCAGCGGCGCATTCGTCATGGACGACGACGTCGTAGTTCTTGGCCCAATCCGGATTCTTGTAGATTTCGAAGACGGGCTTGACGGACTTGGTTTCGTCATAGGCCACTTCAACGGTTACGTTGAGGCGGGCTTCGAGGCCTTTCTTCAGAATTTCCTTCTGGTTAGCGTAGTCGTGGCAGCAACCGCCAGCGACGATGAGGACGCGGATGGGCTTTTGCTCGGCAGCAGCTAGCGTGGAGGTCAGGCCGGCGAGGAGCGCCAGCGCGAGGAGGGAGCGGAGTTTCATTGGGGTGTCTGGGATAAAGGGCGGGGGCAGGGATATGGGCAAAAGAAAACTTACTTCTTGGCCTTGGGGGCGGCCTTGGGCTCGGCGGCGGCAGTTTTGGCTGCGGCCAGAGCGGTTTTGGTGTCGGCGATGGCGGGTTTGGCGAGTTCGTCCGGAATGGGCTGGCCTTCAACAAAGGCATAAAGGGCCTCCTTTTGCTTTTCCGTGAGGGGTTTTTCCGCTTTGGGCGGCATTGCATCCCCGGCGGTATGCTCCAGGAAGACGCGCGATAGGAGCATGCTGCTGTCGGCCTTGCCCATCACAAAGGTCGGGTTCTTGCCGCCTTTGAGCGTGGCTTCGAGGGTATCTAGGCGCAGTTTGCCCTTTTCCTTTTTGGGGCCGTGACAGGAGACGCAGTGGGCGTCGAAGATCGGCTGAACCACCTTGGCGTAATCTGCCTTCTGGGCGGGCGTCAGCGGTTTCTGCGGCTCCGGCTTCTTGGGGGCAACCGGTGCGGCGGCGATGACGGCGCTGGCGGAAAGCAGCAGGGAGATGATCATCGGTGTGCGGCGTGATGTTTGTTGAGGTGTCGTGGAAGAGCCTGGCGCGATTGCGGGCCGGAGGCGGCCCGTCTCGCTGTTCAACCCAAAGGAATGAGCGGGTGGTCCGCCACGGCCTTGGGTTCCGGGGTCTTCTGCGACTCCTTATTAGGTTTGAATAGGTCGCCGTGGACTTTGGCTCCGCCGATGTGGGCAGCAATGGTCATGACAACCACGGCGGAAATCTGGGCCACGACCCGGACGCGCCAGCTTTGGAAGATGAGGAGCCAAGCACCAGCGGCGACGAAGGAAGCCGCGATGCCCAGCCAGAGATGCTGGTCAAGTCCGGCGTACTCACCGCCATTAAAGCGGGCTTCCAGTAGACCGAAGAGGCAGGTGGCCCAGATGCTGACGGTGCCGAGCAGGCTGAGCCTGCGGATAAGTAGGCTCGCTTCGGCGTGGCGGTCCCAAATCTCGAAGAACGGCACAAGCATCAGGATCGCGACCGGGAAGTGCAGGAGGACGAAGTGTTGGTGGCCGGCGATGGACAGCAGCGCTGGGCCACGATCTTCGCCGTCGTGGGGCCAGAACCACGCGAGTGCCACGAGCAGCAGGTTGGGTGCGAGTGCCATCCAGAGGCGAGCGTACTTAGTCAAGGGGTGCTGGGTGGTCATCGGAGCGGGGGTATGTTCAGGCTTTGGACTGCGCGGTCAAACTCAAGTGTGTGACTTATCTTTTTTAGACAGCGCGGCGTTGAAATGGTTCGGGTACAAAAAAGCCCGCGGGTTGACGCGGGCTTTTTTAAAGAGCAATCCGGAATGCTTACTTGGCTTCGATGAAGGACTTGAGCGTAGCGAGCTGCTCCTTGGTGAGGGGCACGCGCTCCTTCTTCTTCTTAGGGGGCATGGCGAGGTCGTCATCCGGGTTGCTGATGCCGAGTTCGCAGCTCTTGTAGATGGAGCTCTTGGAGATGTCGCCCCAGGTGATGCCGGCACCGCTTTCTTTGCCGCCCTTGACGATGGTCTCGAGGGAGGTGGCGTCGAAGCCACCCTTTGGCTTCTTGGTCTTGTCCTTGCCGTGGCAACCGACGCAGCTCTTTTCGAGGATCGGGGCGATGTCGGCCTTGTAGGCTTTCTCGTGGTCAACCGCGGCGAAGGCCGAAGAAGCAGTGAGGAGGGTGAGGAGAGCGAGGGTACGCATGGTGTGTGGAGGTATTAAGGAAACCCCAAGGTATGCCGAAAGTTCCACCTTTGGGGAGCAAAAAATGCCTAAGACTTGATCGCCCAGGCCCGGCAGGCCTCTTGAAGGCGGGTGGGGATAAAGGCCTCAACCCGGGTGCCCTCGGCTAAGGCCTTGGAACTAAGGATGGTGGCCCCGGCGTGGAGCCTAGAGAGCATAGCGTACTGATCATGGGGGATGAGCAGGGTCATCTGCTCATCTCGGCTGGAGGCGCATTCCTCGAGTCTTTCTAGTAAAGCCACCAGTCCTTCGCCCGTCCGGGTGCTGATGAGCTTGGCGTCCGGGTGGGCGGCCATGGCCTCGGCGCGTTGGACTTCGTCGCAGAGGTCGGCCTTATTCAGGACGGTGATGATGGGGCGGTCGCCAGCCCCGATTTCAGTCAGAACCTGGAGGGTCGTCTCGGCATGCTTTTCGCGTTCGGGTGACCCCAGGTCGACGACGTGAATCAGGAAGTCGGCCTGGACGGCTTCTTCGAGTGTGGCTTTGAAGGCCTCGACGAGTCGGTGCGGCAGGCGCCGCACGAAGCCGACGGTATCGGTCAGGAGTAAGGCTCGTCCGGATGGCAGGGCGAGGCGACGGGTGGTCGGGTCGAGCGTTGCGAAGAGTTTGTTCGCGGCAAGGACCTCGGAGCCGGTGAGTTTATTGAGCAACGAAGATTTGCCGGCGTTGGTGTAGCCGACGATCGAGAAGGTCGGGAGCGGCACGCGCTTACGCTGTTTCCGCTGAGTGGCGCGTTGGGCGACGACTTCCGTGAGGTCGCGCCGGACCTTAGCGATCTTGTCGCGAATCTTGCGTTGATCCATCTCCAGCTGCGTCTCGCCGGCATCACGCTGCATCGAACCTCCGCCGCGCTGGCGATCCAAGTGGGACCACAAGCGCTTCAGGCGCGGCAACATCTGCTGCAACTGCGCAAGCTCGACTTGCAGTACGGCTTCCCGGGTCTTCGCCCGGGTGATAAAGATGTCCAGGATGATTTCCTGGCGGTCGATGGCCCGGAGTTTGGCGTCGCGTTCCCAGTTGCGTTGTTGGGCGGGGGTGAGTTCGTCGTCGAAGATGATCAAGCCGCACTCGTGGTCGCGGGCCAGTTGGGCGATTTCTTCCATCTTACCGGAGCCGACCAGATGCCGTGGGCTCACTTCGCGGATCTTGGCGAGGACGGAGCCACGGATTTCGACCCCGACGTTGCTGACGAGCTCATGGAGTTCGTCGAGGAGTGCTTGGGCTTCGGCTTCCGTATCTTCGGAGCGTTGGAGGCCGACTAGGATCGCGCGGTTGGAGCGGGCGATGACTTCAGGGTCGAAGGGGTCGAGCGGTTTATCTACGGGATCAGACACGTGCGCGGAAATAAAAAGGGGAAGGGCACTCTGGCCCTTCCCCTTGGAGGAAGCAAAACGATTTGCAGGGATTATTGGCCGAACTCCACCCAGTCGATGTCCATGAGCCCGCCTTTGCCCGGATTGACTAAGACCAAGAAGACATTGTGGCGTCCAGGTGCGGCCGTCACGGGCGCCTTATTGTCTTCGAACTTATTCCACCCTCCCGTGAACTTAATATCCACCGTCGCGACAACCGGGCCGGTGGGTGAATCGAGGCGGACTTCGATTTTGCTACCTTTGACGGCGCCCGCGGAGGCACGGACATTGATGCTCTTCGTCGAGCCAAGGTTCAGGTCCGCAAAGCGGATCGTCGCTCCGTGAGTCGTCGAGCCTACGTGCTTACCATTCTTGGTGGCGCCAGTGACGTCGCCGGATTTGGCTTCAATGCGCGGGAAGCGTAGGGAGACCGTAGCCTTACCCGTCAGGAAGTTCGCTGGGGCGGCACCGAGGTCGGTGTAGAGCGCTTCGATGATCAGGTTGCCAGGTTTGCCATCCTTGGGTGCGGTGACTTCGCCCGTGAGTCCGCGGGAGAGTGTTGGCCCGCCTTTGCCTTTCTCCAGGGAGAGGAGCCAGTGCAGCATGATGGCGACTTCATCCTCCGTGTGCTGCGGGTGAGCGAGCATCGGAATCACTCCCCAGACGCCGCTGCCACCGAGGCGCACCTTCTTATTCAAGAGTTCGTCGGCACCCGCTTGCTTGCGATACTTGTCGGCGATGGCCACGAGTGCTGGGCCTACGAGCGGGGTTTCCATCGCGTGACAGTTAAAGCAGTCGCTCTGACGCATCAGGGCGAGGCCAGCATCGACCGCCGCACCTTTGCCGTCGGCGGGTAAGAATGCGGAAGTCACCACGGTGCGGATGCCGAAGTCAGCTTCCTTGCCCTTGGATGAACCATCTTCCTTGTCAGCGATGGCCACCGCGTAGCTAATCTTGGCGCCGGGCTTGAAGAAATCACCGTTCTGCGGCGAAGTGAATTCCACGACGGGGGCAGTGTTGCCGACCACGATGGGTACGGCGAAGGAAGATTCGCCGCCTTGTCCGTCGCTGACGGTGAGCTCGACGGAGAAGTTGCCAGCTTGTTCGAGGGAGACCGCGAGTTCTTCGCCCGTACCGAGGGCTTTCCCGGAAGGCAGGAGCTTCCAAGCGTAGCTGAGTTTGCCGCCATCCGGATCACGTGACCCTTTCCCCGAGAGCACGGTCTTTAAGGGCGCTACGCCTGAAGTGGCCGAGGCGCTTGCCTTGGCGACGGGCGGCAGGTTACCACGAATGTAGGAGATTTTGAGCAAAGCTGCATCGGCGTTCGCTCCCCAGGTTTCGCCGTAATCGAGCATGTAGAGGCAACCGTCCGGACCGAAGGTCGCGTCGACCGGGCGCTTGATGACATAGCCCCCAGCGTCGATGAGAGCCTTCTGCTTCTTCAGCTGGTCTTCGGTGTTGCCGAGGACGATGGCGCCGTTGGTGAACGACTCCAGTCCGACGAGGTCGGAATTCTGGTCGAGGTGAGCCCACTTGATGAAAGGGCGCTGCCAATCCCAGAAGAGCAGGGAGCGATCGAAGTGTTTCGGAAAGCCGTTGGTCTTCTCGAAAGACTCCTGCCAGTAGAACACCGGACCGGCACAAGCGGTACGGCCGCCTTCGCCGAGCTCCGGCCATTTGTCCGAGACGGCATAGGGCCAGTAGATGAAGGCGGGAACGGCTGGAGGAAGCTCAACGAGGCCGGTGTTGTTGCGGCTGTTATTGCGCGGGTGGAGCGGGTCGAACATCGGTCCGGCCTTCTTGGTCTCGTAATCGTAAGCGGCGTAAGGCGAATTATTACCCACGAAGAGAGGGTAGCCGTAATTGCCGGCTTTCTTGGCCTGGTTGATCTCGTCGTAGCCGCGCGATCCGCGGGGGCCGTCATTGCGGGCATCCGGGCCGACTTCGCCCCAGTAGATGTAGCCAGTCTTCTGGTCGATATTCATGCGCCACGGGTTACGGGTACCCATGGCGAAGATTTCCGGACGAGTCTTGGGCGTGCCGGGCTTGAAGAGGTTACCCTCCGGGATGCTATAGGTGGCATCGTCGTTGACGCGGATGCGGCTAACCTTGCCGACCAGCGTATTGGTGTTGGCCGAGGTGCGCTGGCCATCCCAAGGCTCCTTGCCGATACGTTGATCCATGGGGCCATACCCGTCACTTTCGCCGAAGGGGCTAGTGTTGTCGCCCGCCGTGAAATAAAGGCAGCCATCTGGGCCGAACTTGACCGTACCTCCGTGGTGACAGCACTGCAGGCGCTGTTCTTCATATTTCAGAATCAGCTTCTCACTCCCGGCTACCAACTGGTCGTCTTTCACGTCGAAGCGCGAGAGGTACTGACCTTCGAATCCGATTGGAGAGTAGAGGATGTAGATCCAGCCGTTCTTGGCGAACTTAGGATCGAGGGCAAAGGCGAGGAAGCCGTTCTCCTGCGACTTAAAGACTTCCATCGACGCGACCAAGGTCACGCGACGGGTCTTCGGATCGTAAATCTTGAGGGCACCGGTGTACTCGTTGAGCCAGATGCGACCGTCCGGAGCAATTTCGAGGTGCATCGGCTGCGGCAGATTGCCGAGGAGTTTGTCGACCTTGAAGCGGACGTCTTCCGGGGCCTCGGCCGCGCGGGCGAAGGGGGCGGACGCCAGGGTGCAGGCGGCCAGGAATACGGAGAGGGGGCGGGACATATTCATAAGATGGGGTGACCTTGGGGAATGGGTGGGGTTCCCGCAGGGTTAGGAAAATATGAGGGAGGGCAAGCGGGGAGGGAGCTACACTCAGAGTATCGAGTATGGAGTATAGGGGCGGGAAAGGCCGACGAATGGGGAAGGGGTTGGGGGTATGGGGGTGGGTAATGTTGGAAAACAGAACGTCCGCCGATTGGCGGACGTCGTGGGAGGCTTGCTTGGCTCGAGACCCAGTCAGATCAACCCGAGCTGCATCTTCCCGTCTTCAGAAATCATGGTCTGGGTCCAAGGCGGGTCCCAGACGATGTCGACGCGGGCTTGATTGATACCTGGCACGCCGAGCACTCGGTTCCGGGCGTCTTCAGCGATCACGGGCCCCATGCCGCAACCCGGCGCAGTGAGCGTCATGGCGACGATCACGCTATGGCGGTCAGCGGAATTTTCTAGGGGCTCGACCTTGAGCGAATAGACGAGGCCGAGGTCGACGATGTTCACGGGAATCTCGGGGTCGAAAACTTTCTTCAGGCTTTCCCAGACGGCTTCATCGGAAGGTTTGCCCGCGTGGCCAGGATGCTCGGCCGTGCCGACAGAGCCGTAGGCATCGGTCTTTCCTTCGTTCTCGGTGGAGTCCGTCGGGGGCTGTTCTCCGAGGCTATCAGCGTCGCTGCCTTTGATGCGGAACATGCCGTTGTCGCAGACGACGGTGAAGTTGCCGCCGAGGCGATGCGTGATGGTCACCTTGGTGCCGGCAGGCAGGACGGCGGGATCGCCCGCCGGAATGACGGTGGCTTGGACGTCGCGCGTGAGCGTGCGGTCGTGCGGGCTGGGCGTGTGGCGCTGGCCAGTGGTGTCGTCGCTCATGTTCAGGCTTGGTGGAATTTTTGGCGGAGCATCTCGCGGACGGTGGCGACCGCTTCTTCGTGGCCTACCTTCGCGAGGACTTCTTCGAGGAAGCCTTGGGCGAGTAGTTCCTGCGCGGTGGCCAGGGGGATGCCGCGGGCTTGCAGGTAGAACAGTTCCGCCGGATCAATCTGGCCCGTCGTCGCGCCGTGCGAGCACTTTACGTCATTGGCCTCGATTTCGAGGCCAGGCAGGGAGTCTGCTTCGGCGTCCGGCGAGAGGAGTAGATTTCGATTCGTCTGAAAGGCGTCCGTATGCTGGGCATCCGGCTCAACCTTGATAAGACCCGAGAAGATCGTGCGCGCTTTGCCGAGGAGGACGTTCTTAAAGAGCAAATCGGACTTGGCATGGCCGGCAGCGTGAATTTGCAGGGTGCGTTGATCGAATTCCTGTTCACCAGAAGCAACGCTGATGCCGTAAAGGCGGATATCGGCGCCTTCCCCTTCAACGCGTACGGCATTTTCGAGGCGCGCCCGACGTGAGCCGACCGCGGCGTTCACGGAACAGATCAAGGAGTCGCGCCCGCCGCAGGTGTTATCGATTTGGAAGGATTGCGTGGCGGAACCCCAAGCTTGCACGGCGAGGCGGTGGACCTGTGAGCCCTTACCCGCATGGATATCGGCGACCGAAATCGCTAAGGCTCGTTGGTCGGGCTTAGCCGAGAAGTGGAAATCGTGGACAGCCGCCTGAGTCTGCTCGCCTGAAATAATGAGTGCGTGCGGGAAGACCGCGACGCCGTCGGTGAAGGTCCAAGTGACGGAGACGAAGGGCTGCTTTACTTCGACGCCCTTGGGGACGTGCAGGACGTACCCCGAGCGCAGCCAAGCGCGATGCAGGGCCGCGAACTTATCTCCGCCGAGTCCGACGGGGTGCTTAAGTAAGTGCTCCTTAAGTAGGGCGGGGTGATGCTTGATGGCATCTTCCAAGGATTCAAAGATCACGCCTTGGGCGGCGAGTTCCGGCGAGAGCGACGGTTTTAGGACGCAATGCCCGTCGATATGAACAATCAGTCCGGCGGCGTCAGAGATGAGTTGCGAGCGGGCGATGAGCGCCGCGGCCTGAGCTTCAGTCGGCTCGGGAGCAGGTGCGTAGTCGGCGAGCGAAAGCGTGCGCGTGTCGGAGAAGCGCCACTTCTCGTGTGAGAGCTTCGGCATCGGTAACGACTGGAAGGAGTGCCAGCCCTGTTGACGGAGCACGGCGAACCAGTCGTGGGCGCGGTAACGCGCGGTTTCAGCGGATTGTAGGGCGGCGTCGAGGACGCCGGTGCCAGCGGGGGCGACGGCATTCATCCGACGGACCCTTCCATCTGCAGTTCAATGAGGCGCTTCAGCTCGACGGAGTATTCCATCGGGAATTCCTTCACGAGGTCGTTGACGAAGCCATTCACCGCGAGCGACATCGCTTCGCCTTCGTTCAGGCCGCGCTGCATCATGTAGAAGATTTGCTCCGCCGAGACCTTGGAGACGCTGGCTTCGTGTTGAACGGAGTTTTTCTGTCCGCGGACGGAAATCGCCGGGTAGGTGTCGGTGCGGCTATGCTCGTTGATGAGCAGGGCGTCGCACTCGGTGTTGTTGCGGCAGTTCTTGAGGGTCTTCGGGATGTGGACTAAGCCACGGTAGGTGGAGCGTCCCTTGCCGACGGAGATCGACTTCGCGATGATGTTGGAAGTGGTGTCATCGGCGGCGTGAATCATCTTCGCGCCGGTGTCTTGATGCTGCCCGTCATTCGCTAACGCGATGGAGAGGACTTCGCCCCGCGCGCGCTTTCCGCGCAGAATTACGCCGGGGTACTTCATCGTGAGGCGCGAGCCGATGTTGCAATCGATCCAGCGGACTTCGGCGTCCTCTTCGGCCATGCCGCGCTTAGTAACGAGATTGAAGACGTTGGCGGACCAGTTCTGGACGGTGATGTATTGGATCTTCGCACCCTTGAGGGCGACGAGTTCGACGACGGCAGAGTGCAGGGTGGCGGTCTCGAACTTCGGAGCCGTACAACCTTCCATGTAGGTGACTTCCGAGCCCTCGTCGGCGATGATCAGCGTGCGTTCAAATTGGCCGAAGTTCTCCGCATTAATCCGGAAATAGGCCTGCAGGGGCTGATTCACCTTCACGCCCTTGGGGATGTAGATAAAGGAGCCTCCCGAGAAGACCGCGGAGTTGAGGGCGGAGAACTTGTTGTCGCCCATGGGGATGACCTTGCCGAAGTATTTACGGAAAATCTCCGGGTGGTCGCGCAATCCCTCGGTTGGGCCGCAGAAGATGACGCCGAGTTTCTCGAGCTCTTCCTTCATGCGGGAGTAGACCGCTTCGGAGTCAAACTGCGCTTCGACGCCGGCGAGGAACTTACGTTCAGATTCGGGGATACCGAGTCGTTCGAAAGTCTGCTTCACGTCGTCGGGGACTTCTTCCCAGGTGCGCACGGCCTTCTGGCCTTTGGATAGGTAATAGCGGATGTCCTCAAACTTGATGTTGCTGAGGTCTTCAGTCGCCCAGTGGGTGGGCATGGGGAGGCTCTCGAAAACCTTGAGGGCTTTCTGGCGGAACTCGCGGATCCATTCCTCTTCGCCCTTCACCTTGACGATGTAGTCGATGGTCGAGGCAGTGAGGCCGATACCGGCGTCGAAGGCATAGTTCTCCTCGAATTTAAAATCGCCCTTCGAGCGATCGATTTCGACTGCTTCGCGCTGCGCCTGGGATTCTTCGATGTCGGCCATTTGCTTTAGGCGGTAGCGAGTTCAGTTTTTACCCAATCATAACCCTTGGCTTCGAGTTCGAGGGCGAGTTCCTTGCCGCCGCTGTGTACGATCCTCCCGTCCCACATGATGTGGACGCGGTCGGGGACGATATACTCAAGGAGACGTTGGTAGTGGGTGATGAC
>CAISXT010000053.1 GCA_903889525.1 uncultured Opitutia bacterium
CAAGTTCGGCATCTTCTTCGTGGCCGAATACAGCCACATGATCATCGGCTCGACGTTGTTCATCCTGATGTTCCTCGGCGGCTGGCACGTGCTGCCGTGGATGCCGACCGTCGGTTCGGGCTGGGTCGCCGCGCTCCTCGGCGTCGCCACGTTCTTCCTCAAGCTGTGCTTCTTCCTGTTCTTCTTCGTCTGGGTGCGCTGGACTCTTCCGCGCTTCCGGTATGACCAGGTGATGCGTATCGGCTGGCGCGTGCTCCTGCCCATCGCCGTCCTCAACCTTCTCGCGTACTTCGCATGGTACGCTATCCGCGGATAACCCACACCATGGCCATCAAAGTCGTCGAACGTCGTCCACTCACCCTCGCTGAGCGTACCTATCTCCCGCAGATCCTCGCGGGCCTCAAGGTCACTTGGGACAACATGGTGCGTCCGTCCGTGACGCTCCAGTATCCGGAAGAACGCCCCACCATTCCGAAGAACTATCGCGGCGTGCCCACGCTGATCATGGATCCGAATGGCCGCGAGAAGTGCGTCTCCTGCCAGCTATGCGAATTCGTCTGTCCGCCCAAGGCCATCCGCATCACCCCAGGCGAGATCTCCGAGAACGCCACCAACGCCCACGTTGAGAAAGCGCCGAAGGAATTCGAGATCAACATGCTACGCTGCATCTACTGCGGTCTGTGCCAAGAAGTCTGCCCCGAAGAAGCCATCTTCCTCCAGAGCCAGTATTCGATGACCGGCCTCACGCGCGAATCGATGGTCAACAACAAGGTGAAGCTTTACGAACTCGGCGGTACCCTTCCCGACGGCCACCACAAGTGGGATAAGAAGAAGGAAGAAGCGGAACGCCAGGCCCACGAGGGGCACTGAGCGTAGGCCTAGAGATAGGGCTGGGGATAGGCAATGAAGGTAGGGACAGCACCACGTGCTGTCCTTTTTTGTTTGGTAGGATCGGGACCGCGTCACGACATACCGGGCCGCCGAATGGCGGCCGAGGGTAGGGGCACGACTACGACGTGCCCGCGGGCGTGGCGTAGCCCCGCCCCTACCATGGCGTTCACCCTACGGCGAACGCGATACAACTAGGGCAGCACGCGGTGCTGCCCCTACCAATATTACCTAGCCCTGTCCCAAGCCCTAGCCCTGTCCCTCCGCGGCGATTACTTCGCCGCGGGATAATCCGTATATCCCTTCGCACCGGAGACGTAGAAGGTGGCTTCGTCGGGCGTATTGAGCGCGAGGTTTTCCTGCAGGCGATGAGGGAGATCGGGATTGGAGAGGAACGGCACGCCGTACGCGACGGCATCGGCCCAACCTTCGGCGATGGCCTGCTCGGCCTGCGCGCGATCGAAACCACCGGCGGTGATGAGCACACCTTTGAAATCCTTGCGGAGCTCCTTGGGGCCGACGCCGCTGGTCGCGCCGTGCGCGATGTCCTGGGCAGTGACGCGCGTGACGTGCGCGTAGGCGAGCTCGAGCTTGGAGAGTTCGCGGAGAAGGTAACCGAAGGTCTCGGTCGGGTTGGCATCGGTCATGTCATTGAACACGCCACCGGGCGAGAGGCGGATGCCCACGCGGTCGGAACCCCAGATGGAGATGACGGCACTGGCGACTTCAAGAGTCAGGCGCGCGCGGGCGGCGAGGGAATTACCGTAGCCGTCGGTGCGGGTGTTGGTGCCACTGCGCAGGAACTGGTCGAGGAGGTAACCGTTAGCGTTATGGATCTCGACGCCGTCGAAGCCGGCTTCCTTGGCGAGGCGGGCGCCCTTGACGTATTCAGCCACGATGCCCGGGAGCTCTTCGATATGCAGTGCGCGGGGGACGACGTAGTCGGCCATCTCCTTGCCGGTCCAGAGCTGGCCCTTCGGCTTGATGGCAGACGGGGCAACGGGGAGCTCGCCATTAGGCTGGTAATCCGGATGCGAGATGCGGCCGACGTGCCAGAGCTGCAGGAAGATGCGGCCGCCCTTGGCGTGGACCGCGGCGGTGACTTTCTTCCAGCCGGCGACCTGCTCATCGGTGTAGATGCCCGGGGTATTGGGGTAGCCATGGCCGCGGGGCGAGACCGTGGTGGCCTCGGCGATGATCAGGCCGGCGCTGGCGCGCTGGGCGTAATATTCAGCCATCAGGTCCGTTGGGACGTTGGCCCCTTCGGCGCGACAACGGGTCAGCGGAGCCATCAGGACGCGGTTCGGCAGCGTGAGGGCGCCGACTTTGAGAGGAGAGAAGAGAGAGGACATTTGAGTGAAGAGAAGGGAAAGGGGTAGGGATAGGGGTGGGGGTAGGAAAGGCAAGGAGACGGAGGCGGTGGTGTTAGCGGTTGGCGGTTAGCGGCTGGCGGTTGGGAAGAGACAGAGGGAGGGCTGAATCGATGACAGATGACAGAATGCCCGATACCTGAACCTGCACCTGGAAACCCGTACCAAGTACCCGACGGCCGAGACCTGTGACCCGAAAGTGTTTCGGCGCTCTGAACTAACCGCTAACCGCCAACCGCTGATACCTGTCATGGGTAGGGCTGACCATCCTTGGTCAGCCGCTGGTAGGGGCGCGACGGCGTCGCGTCCGTTCGCTGTGTGACTCACGGCTCGGGCTTGCCTGGCTATCCACCGCAACTCCGGTCGACGGACGCGACGCAGTCGCGCCCCTACCTCATATCCCCAGCCAACCATCCGGTCTCCGGTTCCCCCTTGAGCGCCCAACCGCTACCCGCTCACCGCCATCACCTATGTCATCCCCGGCTTCGCCCCATTAATCTTCCCTCCCCCCTGCCCCGCCCCTAAAAGTGCGGGGCACCTTCCGCGCGTCCGAACATGTCTGCCCAGCCTTCTACCCAGCCCACCTATATCATCGGGCACAAAAACCCTGATGCCGATGCGATCTGCTCCGCCCTCGCCTACGCTGCCTTCAAGGAAGCTTCCGGGCAAAAAGGCTTCATCCCGGCACGCTGCGGCAACTCTAACGCCCGCATCGATGCCATCCTGAATCGCTTCGGCGCCAGCCTACCGCAGTTCGTCGGCGACGTCATTCCGCGCATCGAAGACATCATGCACCGCGATCCTTACAAGGTGAGCGTCGATGACACCTGTGCCCGCGCCCTCGAGTTGCTGGACCTGCATGACGTCCGCGCACTGCCCGTCGTCGGCCACGACGGCCGTCTCGAGGGCTACGTCTCCATCTTCAGCCTCGGCGACTACTTCATCCCGAAACCGAAGCGGGCCACGTCGATGCGCAAGGTCACCAGCTCGATCAACGCCATCATCCGCTCCATCGGTGGCGTTGAGGTTATCGCGTACGACGCCGCCACGGTCGATGAACTCTACGTGCGCGTCGCCGCCATGGAACTCGATTCCTTCGGCAAATCCGCCACGGTCGAAGGTATCCCGAATAATAAGAGCGTCATCGTCGTCGGTGACCGCACCGACGTGCATCTGCGCGCCATCGAGATGGGCGTGCGCATTATCATCGTCACCGGCGGGCACCGGATGAAAGCCGAGGTCCTGGAGCGCGCCAAGGCCGCCAAGGTCTCCGTCGCCTACGCCGACACGGACAGCGCCACGACCGCCTGGGCCGTACGCGCATCGACCCTCGTCGGCGGCCTCGTCCAACGCGACGCCTTTACTTTCAAGCCGCAGGAGAAGCTCTCCGTGGCCCGCCGCCGCATCGTCCAGAACCCAGCCCTGATCTGCCACGTCGTCGATGAAGACGGCCACCTGCTCGGCGTCTTCACCAAGACCGACATTATCAACCCGCCGCGCGCCAAGCTCGTGCTCGTCGACCACAACGAGCTCTCCCAGGCCGTCGATGGCGCCGCGGAAGTCGAAATCACTGAAGTCGTCGACCACCACCGCCTCGGCAACGCGCCGACGCATCAGCCCATTCTCTTCATCAACCGCCCGCTGGGTTCGACCTGCTCCATCGTGGCAGACATGTTCCGGACGGCCGACTTGAAACCTACGCCGCAGATCGCCGGCCTGATGATGTGCGGCATTATTTCGGACACCTTACTCCTCCAGAGCCCGACCACCACGCCGCTCGATGCCGACCTACTCCAGTGGCTCTCCCGGCTAGCCGATGCCGACCCCCGCTCGCTGGCCGACATGATCTTTAATGCCGGCTCGGTGCTGTCTTCACTGTCTCCCGCCGCTGCCGTGCGGGCCGACTGCAAACTTTATAAAGAAGGTGACCGGAACTTCTCCGTCTCGCAGGTCGAAGAACTCGGCTTCACGAACTTCTGGAAGTGCGAGAACGCGCTCCTCGAAGCACTCGAGAAATATCGCATGGAGAACGGCCTGAGCTTCTCCTGCCTCCTCGTGACCGACATCGATACCCAGAGCTCGCTGTTCCTGATTCGCGGAGACGCCGAAATCGTGCAGGCGATCACCTACCCGCAGAAGCGTCCGCCCGACATCTTCGACCTACCTGGCATCGTGAGCCGCAAGAAGCAGCTCATGCCCTATCTGGCTAGCCTCCTCGGCAGCTCGAACGAAAGCGCATGAGCGCCGAAGAAGTCCTCCTTAACTTCATGGGGCGCCCCGGCTACAAGCCGATGCGTCTTGAGGCCATCGTTACGGCCCTGGGTGGCGGCCGCGAGGACCTGATGCGCCTCCGCAAGACCATGCCCCGACTGCTCAAAGCCGGCGCGGTCATCACCGTCAAAGGTCACCTGCTCGCCCTGCCACTGGCTGGCGCCAGCGTGGCCACCGGCCCCGCTCCGACCCGCAAGGCAGAAGCCAACCTACTCGAAGGCACGATTCTTTTCCGCCCGAGCGGCTCGGCACGCGTCGTCTTCGACGCCATCCCGGGGTCGCCCCCCCGAGAGCAGCTGCACATCGATGCGGATGACACCCATGTCGCGCTTCACGGCGACCGGGTCCTTATCAAGCTCAACGCCACGCGCCGCGATCGCAATGGCGACGACTGGGGTACGGGAGCTGTCGTTCGTATCGTCAAGCGCGCCCTCACGCAACTCACCGGCACGCTTGGCAATAACCGACTCCAATGGTTCGTCGTTGCTGACGATCCGCGTATCTCGCGCGAGATCATCGTCCGCGACCCAGCGCGGGCCGGACTCCTCCCCGCCCCCAAGCCCGGCGAAAAAGTCGTCGTCCGTCTCGATGCTTGGGAACGCCGTAACCTCAGCCCCACGGGCACTATCACCGAAGTCCTCGGCGTCACGCACACGCCGATGGCCGAATACCTCGCCATCCTGCGTCGCTACGGCCTCAACCCCGAGTTCCCGCCCGCGGTTTCTGCCGAAGCCAACTCCTTCGCCAAGAGCGTACAGAAGGCCGATTGCATTGGCCGCGAGGATTTCCGCGCCATCCCGACGATCACCATCGACCCGGATGACGCCAAGGACTTCGACGACGCGCTCTCCGTCCAGCGCATGCCGAACGGCAATATCCGCGTCGGCATCCATATCGCTGACGTTTCTTCCTACGTGAAGACCGGCTCGCCGCTCGATGTCGAAGCCCGCCAACGCGGCAACTCGACCTACCTCGTGGGCACGGTCATCCCGATGCTCCCGCACGCGCTCTCCAGCGGCCTGTGCTCGCTCGTCGAAGCCGAAGACCGACTCGTCAAGACGGTTATCTGCGAATTCACGCGCGAGGCACGCCTGGTGAAGACCGAGTTCGCGAACTCCGTCATCCGCAGCATCAAGCGCCTCACCTACAAGCAAGCCTACGGCTTCCTCCAGCATCTCACCAAGGATGAGATTCGCGCCCTCCCCGCGCCTCCGCCCCACCAGACTGGCTCGCCTGGCCGGCCACTCTCTGAACTGACCGATGCCGAATTGGACCTCATCCAAGGCATGATCGACGACCTCTGGAGTATCGGGAAGCCCCTGCGGGCTGAACGTTTCCGCGCCGGTTCGCTCGACTTGGACATGAAGGAGATCAAAATCTATTGCGATAAAGACGGCTGGGCCGATCGCACCGAGGTCGTGAAACACGATGAATCGCACCAGCTCATCGAAGAGTTCATGCTCCTCGCCAATGAGAGTGTCGCCACCGCCCTCGACAAAGGCTCGGTCCCACATGTGTGCCGCGTCCATGACGATCCAGATCCCGAGAAACTCGGTGCGCTGCGGGAAGAGCTTGCCGGTAATGGCTTCCAAGTTGGCGACCTGACCCACCGCTCCGAAATGGTGAAGCTGCTCGCCAGCCTCAAGGACCGCGAAGACGGCTACACCATCCGCATCCAGCTCCTGCGTTCGCTCAAACAGGCCTGCTATCGCCCTTCGGCCGATGGCCACTTCGGCCTCGCTAAGCGGCACTACTCGCACTTCACCTCGCCAATCCGCCGCTATGCGGACTTGCTCGAGCACCGCATCTTCGACGCCTTCATCCAAAAGCAAGGCGTGCGTTCCGCCCCGAAAGAGCCGTTACGTTCTCCCGGCATCGGCGAGCTGACGCGCTCTTGCGAACACATCTCCATCACCGAGCGCAATAGCTCCGAAGCCGAACGCGACTCGGTGAAGATCAAGATCCTCGAACTCTTCGAACGTGAAGTCGATCGAGCCGACAAACGCCCCTTCGAGGCCACGATCACCGAAGTTAAGCCACATGGCCTCATGATTGAGCTCAACGCCTCGCAAGCCTACGGCCTCGTACACATGTCGACGCTCACCGATGATCACTATCGCCTCAACGACCGCGGCAACATGCTCGTCGGGAGCCGCACTGGCCGAAAGTTTATGGCCGGCGGCGTCATCCAGGTAACGGTCGACCGCGTGGACCGGTTCAAGCGCCAGGTGGATTTCCGCCTCTACGACGACCGTCAGACCGTCAAACCCCGCGGCCCCGAGCGTCGCAAGGGTCGGAATTGAGGCAGGGCTAGGCCAATTACCGCTTCCTCGCTCGCGCTGGTCACGAATCATGTCCCGCCGCAGATCTGCCCAGTCTTACCTGCCCGCTGACGCGATCACCGGCGCCCTCGATAAGGCTAAATTCCCTGTGATATTAACCAGAGTCTCAATAAGATGAGAATGAGTCTCAATTAAAGTTTGACAGATGAGACTGGGTCTCAATGTTAATAAATGTGCTAACCTTTAAATCCGTCAGCCTCCTCACGCTCACCGCTTCCGCTACCGCCCTCGGCTGCGACAATCCCTTCGGCTATTCGTATTCCGCCGACACGGTGAAGGTCGGACATTATGAATTCGAACAGTATATCTCCTCCTCATTTGGCCGCGACCTCGGGGCCGGTTATGACGGCGGCTACCGCGGCTACACCCTCAAGTCGGAATTTGAATTTGGTATTTCTGCCAACGAGCAAATCGAAGTGGAAATCAATCAGCTCTACCTGCACTCCGCTGGTCGCAAGGGGCTCCGCTTTGATGGCGTGAATCTGGAATATCGGCGCATGCTCGCCAACCCCGAAAAAGCCGACTGGGGGCGGGCCTTCACCTTGGAACTCGGCTACAGTCAGGCAGATTCCGGCAGCGGCGATCTGCGCACCCGCTACGCGTTCGAAGGTAAATATATTTTCCAGCACAACTTCGGCGAGAATAGCCCTTGGATGTATATCGCCAATATCAGTGGCGAAGTAACCTACACCCCGAGCAACGGCGAAGCCGCTTTCGAGCTTCAACTCAGCCAAGGCCTCGCCTATCAACTCAATAAGCAGTGGGCCGTCGGCCTCGAATGTGTCGCGGTCGCGGAATGGGTGGAATTCAATAACTTTGAAGAATCCGCCGTCCTTGCCGGGCCGATGATGAATTACCGCAAGGATAACTTCTCCGCCTCGCTGACCGTCATGGCCCAGCTCACGGGCGCACCGGCTAACCGCGGCCGACTCAATGTCGCCGAATTCAGCCCGATGGAAGTCCGCCTCAAAGTAGCCTGGGAGTTTTAAAGGTAGGGGCGCGACTGCGTCGCGTCCGTGGGCGGACGGTGCATGGCTTTGTCGAGAGAGTCTGCCCGGCAATACGGACGTGCCGCGGCGAACGGACGCCACGCAGTGGCACCCCAACCTAAGCCTTACTTCAACGCCGCCTTCACCGTCGCCAGCATCTGGTCGGGCGAGAGGCCGTTGGCGGCGCGTAGCGTCTTCACATCGGTGGCATGACCAACGAAACGGTCAGGCCAGCCGAGGCGGACGACCGGCGTACGCACGCCGTGTTCGGCGAGAGATTCGAGCACGCCCGTGCCAAAGCCCCCCGTGACGGCCCCATCCTCAAGCGTGACGATGAGCTGCGCTGACTTCGCCTGTTCGGCGAGCAACGATGTATCGATGGGCTTGGCGAACCGTGCGTTGACGACGCCGACGGACAAGCCGGACTGCGCCGAAAGTTTTTCGGCCAGTTGCAGGGCGTCTGGCACCATCGAGCCCAGCGCCCAAAGCTGGATATCCACCCCGGCACGCAACACCTCGGCCTTACCGAGCGGGATCAGTACCGGCTGCGCCTTGATCACCTTGCCGGCCGCGGCGCCGCGCGGATAGCGAATGAACATCGGGGCACCCGACTGCAGCGCGGTGTGCAACATGTCCGAGAGCTCATCCTCATCCTTCGGCTGCATCAGCGTGACGTTCGGGACGCAACGCAGGTAGGCGATATCGAAGAGGCCATGATGCGTCGGGCCATCGCTCGGTGAAACGCCGGCACGATCCATACAGAAAGTGACCGGTAGGCGCTGGAGGCAAACATCATGGATGACCATGTCGTAAGCCCGCTGCATAAAGGTGGAATAAATGGCGCAGACCGGGCGGAGGTCGCGGGCGGCAATCCCGGCGGCGAACAGCACGGCATGCTCTTCGGCGATGCCAACGTCATGATACTGGGCGGGCAGTTCAGCCTTCAGCTGATTGAGGCCCGTGCCAGAAGGCATCGCCGCGGTGATGCCGACGACGCGACGATCCGTCTTGGCCTCGCGCACTAAAAGGGCGCCGAACACATCTTGCCACGCCTTGGCGGCGCCAGGCGCACCCGAGGCGAGTGAATCCCCCGTCTCCGGATCAAAGGCCCCGGTGCCGTGGAATTTTTCTGGATTCTTCAGCGCGGCACCGAGACCACGGCCCTTCTCGGTACGAATGTGGAGCAGGATCGGGCCGGTGGAGTCTTTACAGAAATTGAGATACCGTTCTAGCGCGCCGAGGTCATGCCCATCAATCGGCCCGACATACCGGACGCCATACTGCTCAAAGAGCGAGGAACTGTGCGTATACCAGTTCTTGACGTGCCGCTTGAAGCTCCGTCCAAAATCGAGGACCTTGGTGCCGAAGCGCGTCTTGCCGAGGAAGCGCTTCAGGCCTTTCTGCGAATTATTGTAGGGCCGCGTGACAATCAAGCGGCTCAGGATATCGGCCACCGCACCGACATTGCGATCGATGGACCACTCATTATCGTTCAAGACGATGACCAGTCGCTTCGTCGACTTCGCGGCGTTATTGAGTGCCTCCATGGTGACACCACAGGTGAGGGCCGCATCCCCGATCACAGCGACAACGTGCGAATCCTCGCCGAGCCGATCACGGGCGTTGGCCAAACCGACCGCAGCAGAAAGCGCCGTGCCGGCATGACCGGCACCGAAGACGTCATGCAAGCTCTCTTCGCGATTGAGGAAGCCACTGAGGCCACCCGTCGTCCGGATACCATCGAAGTCGGCACCATTGCGGCCGGTGAGTAATTTGTGGACGTAACCTTGGTGGGCCACGTCAAAGACGAACTTATCGCGAGGCGTGCCGAAGACGCGATGCAAGGCAAGGGAGAGTTCGACCACGCCGAGATTGGGGCCGATGTGGCCGCCGTTCTTCGCCGTGACAGCGACGAGGCGTTCACGAATCTCTTGGGCGAGCACCGGGAGTTGTTCCGGCGCCAGGGCCTTAACGTCAGCGGGGCCGCGGATGGTCGCGAGGATCGACATCTCAGCCTTCGGACTCTTCACCACGCTTGCCCAACTGCTCGATGCGAAGCTCAGCGGCCTCGAGACTCTTCTGACAGGATTTCAACAGGCGCACGCCTTCCTCATATTTCGCCACCAACTCATCGAGCGAAATATCGCCGGACTCGAGTGACTCCACGAGTTTCTCGAGCTTCTTCAGCTCGACCTCGAAGGTTTCCTTGCCGGAGGCAGGGCTGGGTTTCTTTTCCGCGCACATGGGCTTACTGTCAGCCGACCGCCCTCCCCTCTCAAGCGGATTGTGCGACTTCAGGCGAGAAGCCGGGCCCAGGCCTGCTCGGCCGTGTAGCCGCTCACCTCAAAAACCTTCGCCGGGGAGGACTGACCAGAAATCAAGGTGACCCGCGCCGCAGCGAGACCCAACTTCGCGGCGAGCAAAGTGAGTACCTCGCGGTTGGCCTTTCCGCCTTCCGGAGGGGCGACCACACGAATCTTCAGCGACTCGCCCAGACGCCCGACAATCTCCGAGCGGGAAGCCCCTGGCACGGCCTTGATCTTCAGTCGGCAGGTCGCCTCGCTCACAGATACTGCGTCAGAGCCGCGACCGTCTGGGCGTTCAGGCGACGCACGAGCGCGACCGATAAATCCACGCAGGCCTGGAGGTCGGCCACGTCGAGGACCGCATTATGCGTATGAATATAGCGCGCGGGCACCCCGAGGACAATGACCGGCACCCCGAGTCCATGGGCCTGGAACGAACGTGCATCCGTGCCGCCCGTGCGGCGCACGGCAAGCTGACAGGGAATCCCCTTCTCAGCCGCGACGGCGAGCGTCAGATCCACTAGGCGAGGGTTCATCATGGCGGTTGGGTCAAAGGCACGCACCTGCACGCCTCGTCCGAGCGCTCCCTGCGACTCTGGAGAATAAAGGCCTGGGGCGTCGTCCGCAGGCGGACCTTCCAGGACGATCACCACATCCGGCTGAGCGAGTCGAGCCGCCACGACCGCACCGCGGCAACCGACTTCTTCCTGCACCGTCGCGACCGCGAGCAGCTGACAGGGGGCGGCCAGTCGGTCGAGCTCGTGCGTGGCGAGCGTGAGCGCCGTCATCCCGACCCGATTATCAAAGGCCTTCGCCGCGTAGAGACCGGGCTCCGCCAGAGCGGTGAACGGACCGTCCGGCACCACTGGATCGCCGGGGCGGATGCCATGATGGGCGACGGCTTCAGCCGAGCGCGCACCGATATCGACGTATACTTTATCGACCGACGCCGCCTGGGCTCCGCCTTGATGGGGCGGCAGGGCGGCGACGATACCGATGAATTCTTTTTGCGACGAACGGGCGAAGATGCGGAGACGTTGCGCGGCGAGCACGCCATCCGGCCAGCCGCCGACCGGCACGAGACGCAGGAAACCGTCAGGGGTGACCGATTGCACCAGAAAGCCGATCTCATCCATATGCGCGGTGAGGACCACGCGCGGGCCTTTCACACCCTTGGCCGGCGAGGCGAGCACCCCGCCTAGCCCGTCGGCTACCAGTTGGCGGCCACGCATTTCGCGGACAAAGATTGATCGGACGGCATCCTCGTGGCCGGACGTGCCGTGGGCCTGAGAAAATTCCTCCAGCAACCGGAGAGTGGCGGATGGGCGCTTCGACATAAGAGAAATATTCAGCGGGCCAGCCGCGTCTGGAGGCGTGGCTTCAAGCCGGCCTTGGCGACGGCATCGAGGGCATGGACCGCGGCACCCGTGAGCGAGCGCTCATCGGCGACAATCACCACCTCGGTGCCAGGGGCTTTCAAGGCCTGGGCGATCAAGGATTGTTCTAAGGCCACCAACGTGAATTCTTTGCCTTCCAGGAAGAATTTTCCTTCGCGGTCGACCCCCACGACGAGGGTCGTGGCCGGCGGGCCCGCGGTCCCGGAACTCGCCGCCGGCGGCACGATGGACATCGTCCGGGCCTGCTCAAAACGCCCACTCAGCAGCAGGAAAAAAACCAGCACCACCATCACGTCGATCAGTGGCACCACATTGATATCCGCGCGACGGCGGCGCGAAATGACCAAACTCATCGGCGGCGAGACTCGAGTGCCTCGACGAGTACATCGAGACGGGAGGAAAGAATCTCTAGGCGGCGGCCGAGCCAATTCGCGGCGACCAACGCCGGAATGGCGATGCAGAGTCCCATCATCGTGGTGCTCAGGGCGAGGCCGACCCCGCGGGTCAACGTCTGCGAATCAGGGAGACCCTGCTCGGGGAAAAGGGTGGCAAGACCGGTGACCGTACCCAGCAGCCCGAGCAGCGGAGCCGCGGCGACGACGCTATCCAGCAGATGCAGGCCGCGCTGCAATCGCACCAGCTCACTCCGAGCCCAAGCCTTCAGCACTTCGCCGGAGGCGCCGTCCTTCCAGCGCTGCACTAAGCGACCGGCAACGGACTCACTATCCGCGACGCCGACTTGATCCATTTGACCAGCGAGCACGGACCGGAGCACCGAGTCAGGGACCACCGCAGAAACGCGAAAGGCGAGCGCACGCTCAACGACCAGATAGACCACCATCAATGAACAGAAGGAAAGCGGCCAAATAAAGATGCCGGCGCCTTGGATGAGGGTTTGCACGGTGCTAAACTCCGAGAATAGCCCATGAGTCGCAAGCCCGCTCTTTTAAACGCCTTTTTATGACTGATAATTGATTATAAATGATTATAAATGATTTATTACCTATTTTGGGAACAAATGTGCAGAACCTATCCTTTGACAACCCCCTAGGGGGGATTACTGTGATTTTACCCCACTTTACTATGAGACTTAAACGCTCAGGTTTCTCCCTCGTTCTGTCCCTCACCATCATGGCTTCCATGGTGATGATGGTGCTCGTCCTCGCCTCTTTCCTCCAGGTCGAGAGCCGCCTCGCCCAGAGCCACGCCGGTTATCTGCGCGCCCGTTTCAACGCGCTCGCCGCCGCCAAAATCGCCATCGGCCAGTTGCAAGTTTTAGCTGGCCCGGACCAACGCGTGACCATGCGAGCGGACATGTTTTCGCCGGAAGTTTCCCCGCCCGGCCCGATTGTCGCTCCGGCGCTTCCGCGCACGGGAACCTTCCCTAATCTCTATAACCCGAATTCACCGAACGGAGGCTCTGTCTCCCACCAGAAGCGCTACCTCACCGGCGTCTGGGCCACGGGCGGCGTCCAGAGTAATAAACTGCGTGACTGGGACGTCTCCGATCCGCACGACACCCGCCTTTTCCTGGGTTGGCTCTGCTCACCGATGTACGCCTCGCTCGCGAGCGACCTCGAAGTGCCGGACACCTCGGCCAGCTTCAAGTTACCGAACTTCCTGCCGAATCGCAGCTACTACAATGCGGCCACCGGCAAGGCCGTCATGACCGAAAGCCAAGCGCTCATCGATGACCTCGGCAATGCGATGACGCTAACGCCCAATGGCATACTGGTGCCGCTCGTTTCCAGTGGCACGATCGCTTGGCCCGCCTCCGCCGCGACGCGCATGCAGCAGGAATACTATGGCGCGATCGATATGCGTCCTGTCCCGCTCCCCGGCCCCACGGGCGCGAAGTCGCTCGGCAAGAACGGACACTATGCTTTCTGGATCGGCGACGAAGGCATCAAGGCCAAGATTAACCTGCCGGACACCTTCGCCAAATCGAGCACCGGCACGGCCCTCTCAGGCTCGCTGAATTGGGA
>CAISXT010000054.1 GCA_903889525.1 uncultured Opitutia bacterium
GACGGGCTATAAGGTCGTCCTCGGCGACGTGCTCGACCTCTCCAAGGAGGCCATCCATTGCGCCATCCTCACCCGACTGCCCATCAAGAGCACCCGGCAGCATCACGTAGAGGCGGCCCGCACGATCGTCGAAGTCGAGGTCGAGTTCGGCGGCGAGTCGCTGTTCGTCTTCGCGAATCACTGGAAGAGCGGCGCCGGCAAAACCCAGACCGAACCGACCCGCATCCAGAACGCCGGCGTAGCCCGTGCCCGCCTCGACGAAATCCTCAAGGCCGACCCCAAGGCCAACATCATTTTTGGCGGCGACCTCAATTCGCATTACAATCAGAAACAGCGTTACCCTTACATGCTCAAGACCGGCATCCAGGACGTCCTCGGCTCGCAAGGTGACGCTGGCAAGCTGGCGGCCGGCGGCGCCGAACTTTATAACCTCTGGTATGATATCGCCCCCGCCGAACGGAAATCCGACGAGTTCCAAGGCGAATGGGGAACCCTCATGCATCTCATCATCTCGCGCGGTCTGGCCGACGGCATAGGCCTCGACTACGTCGGAGGCAGTTTCGGGCCCATCGTGATCCCTGGCCTCAACTCGCACGCTTACCCCATCATGCCTTGGCGCTGGAGCGGCTACGGACCAGGCGCAGGCATCAGCGACCACTTTCCCGTGAAGGCAGAATTCATGGTCCACGATGCCCCGACCAACCCGCCACTGTCGCGCCCGGAAATAAGCCCGGCCGAAGGACTGCCCGCCTTCCCAGCGGAACTGGACCGAGGCAAGCTGCACGACGCCAAGACCCTTCCCTCCCTCAATGCCGAGCAAATCAGCTTGGTCATCGGTGAACTGTTCATCCTCGATGGCTCCAATAATGGAGGCTCAAAGCCCTCGATTACAATCGGAGAGACCCGCTACCCTGTCTATGTACCTAATCCGAAACTCCTGCAGGCCGTGAAGGCGATCAAGAAAGGTGAGCCCGTGAAATGGGTGGGGCAGCTCAATTTCTATAAAGGCCACCTGGAGTTCACTATCTCCAGCGTCGACTGGATCAAGCCCCGCTAAACGCATCATCTAGGCACAAACAAAAGCCCGCCATTCGGCGGGCTTTTGTTTGGACAGGAAGACCTGAGGCTTACTTGGCTTCCTTTTCCTTACGAGGCTTGCGGGCCTTCTTGCCCTTGTCGTCGCGATACTCGCGCTCTTCGGGCTCTGGGGCCTCTTCGGCGGCGACTTCGATTGGGTTCTCGGAGACGACTTCGAACTCCTGCTCGACCATGACGGAGCCATGGAGGCGGATGCTCGTGGTGTGCTTACCGAGAAGCTTGACGGGGCCCTGGCCGAGGTGGATGCGCTTGCGCTCGATTTCGATGCCATGCTCGGCGAGCTTGGCGGAGATTTCGGCGGTGCTGATCGCACCGAACATCTTGCCTCCTTCGCCGGTCTTAACGGCGAAGACGAGCTTCACCGAAGCCAGCTTGGCGGCCGTGGCGTTAGCGGTGTCGAGATCGCGAGCCTCGCGAGATTCGCGAGCCTTCTTGAGGGCCTCGACGTACTTCGTATTGGAACGATTGACGGGGAGCGCAATTCCCTGCGGGAGCAGGAAGTTACGGGCGAAGCCCGCGCGGACGCGGACCTGCTCGCCTTCGGCGCCTAGGCCGTCGACGGGCTTGATGAGGAGAACTTCGGTGAATGCCATGTTATGCTCTTGCTTGGGTTATAAGGTTATAGGTGATCAGAAAGGAACGTCATCGCCGCCATTATCAGGCGCAGGCGAAGGGCTATCGTTGCCGCCACGGGAACGAGGAGCGGAACCGCCCTCTTCGCCACCCTGGGCTTTGCCGCCGATGAAAGTGAAGTTTTCGAGCACGACGCCGAGGCGCGAACGCTTCTCGCCGGTCTTCTTGTCTTCCCACTGGTCAAGCTTGAGGCGGCCTTCGACGAGAATGCCGGACCCCTTACCGCAATACTTGGCGATGATTTCAGCCTGTTTACCGTAGCTCTCGATATCGACGTAGGTGACTTCTTCGCGCTTCTCGCCCTCCTTGGTGGTGTAGGCGCGATTGACGGCGAGGGAGAACTTCGTGAGGGCCTGGCCAGACGGCAGGGCGCGGGCCTCGGGGTCGCGGGTCATGTTGCCCACGAGGACCACGCGATTATAGGAAGAAGCCACGGCGAGGAAGGTGAGCGGTGATTACTTGCCGACCTGAACCAGCATGCGATTAACCGTACGGTCAAGACGCAGCTTTTCGCGGAAGGCGGTGGGGGCCGTGACCGGTCCCTCGAAGTGGAACTGGACGTAGAGGCCGGAAGGGAACTTGCGATCCACGACGCGGCTAAATTCTTTTTGGCCGAGGTTTTCGACTTCGGTCACGGTGCAGTCGATGGACTTGATGACCTCCTTGAGACGGTCGATGACGGTCTCGGGAGCATCGACGGACCCGCGGAGGTCGAGGATGAGGCTGGCGCGGTAAGCGCGGCGGATCGTGGCGGTGGTCATGGTGATGGTGGTTTTCTGTTGGTGAGGTTTTGGGCGGCCGGGAGGCCTTGGGAAAGGAGGGTTTCGAAGCTGCGGATGAAGTCCGGGGTGCGTTGCGTGAGGCTGGTCAAGTCGGCGTCAGGAAAGCGGCCGAGGACGTGGTCGGCGAGGTCCTGCTCTGGGTGCTTCTTCGGTCCAATGCCGAGACGGGCGCGGACGAATTGGTCGCCGAGATGGCGGATGCAGCTGGCGACGCCGTTGTGCCCGGCGGCGGAACCTCCCAGGGAGAGGCGGAGCTGACCGGGCTCGAACGCAATGTCATCATGGAGAACAACGAGCTCAGTGAGCTCGATCCGGTGAAACCGGAGGAAGGACGCTAAGGGCGTCCCGCTGTCGTTCATAAAGGAGAGCGGCTTGATCAACTGCACGGAGAGACCTCCGAGCGTGACTTTGGCAACTGCAGCCGGAAAGCGGCTTTCTTCCTTCCACTTCGCTCCAGCCTTTTCGGCCAGTGCGTCGATGACAATCCACGCGGCGTTGTGACGGGTGGCGGAATATTCTCGGCCAGGATTGCCGAGGGCGGCGAAGACCGAGAATGACATTTGACTTCAAAGAACAGGTACCGGGGACGCCCGGCGCGGAAATTACTTCTTGGCGGCAGGAGCAGCGGCGGCCGCAGGAGCGGCGCCAGCGGCAGGAGCGGCACCTGCGGCAGGCACGGCGGCTCCTTCGGCTCCAGGGACGACGGCAGCACTGACGACTGGTTCGGGTGCGGCTTCTTCTTCGGCCATTTCGGAGCAGACGACGACGACGCGCTTGGGGTCGCCCGGGAAAGTGATGCCCTTGGGGGCCTTGACCTCGCCGACGTGGATGGACTCGTTGACCTTGAGCTCGGTGACATCGATTTCGATGAACTCCGGGAGATCCTTCGGGAGACAGCGGACGTTGATAGTCTGGGAAACGATAGCGAGCGTGCCGCCATCGGTCTTAACGCCGTGGGCTTCACCAATGGCGCGCACCGGGATAGCCGCAGTCATCGGAGAGTTTGGGTCGATCTCCATAATATCGATATGGAGGAACTTCTGGGTGATCGGGTGGCGCTGGAATTCCTTAATGAGGGAAAGCATCTTCTTGCCGTCGACATTGAGGTCGATCAACGAGGCCGCATTACCCTTGGCACGCATAAGGTCGCGGAAAGCTTCCTGGGCGACGGCGACGCTCTGGTTGCCGGATTTGCCGTAGATAATGGCAGGAATGGATCCATCGGCACGGAGGCGACGGGCGGGGCCGCGGCCATGGAGTGCGCGGCTGGTGACGTTAAGGGTGAGCTGCTTCATGTTGGTATAAGGTCTTTTGGTGCCTGGTAAGTCGCGGACCCGCGTTGTGCGGCCGTGCCTTGCCCAGGGAAAGGAGGGTCGAACCTGATAAACCCAGCCCCAGAAGCAAGCGGTAAATTAAAAGGGGGTCTTCCAAGTGGAAAACCCCCTCAAAACGGCCTTGGGGGCGCCCGGGCTTACTTATAGGTGGCGAGGAAGGCGGCCACGTCGGCCACATCTTGGGCGTTCAGGCCCAACTGCTCGCCGGACATCATCAGGGAGCGGGTCATCTTAGTCTGGCCACCCGTAACGCGATCCTTGGGGACCAGTTGAGTGATGCCGCCGGTGGAGGTAATTACGATGGGGTCATTATTCGACATGAGGCGGCCATCGATTTGGCCGCCAGCCTTGAGCTTCAGGGTGACACCTTCGTAACCCAGGGCGATTTCGGCCGAGGGGTTGACGATGGCGCGGACGAGGGCCTCGCGGCTCTGGCGAGACGCCCAACCCTTAAGTTCCGGGCCATAAGCCGGGCCATTGCCGTTCAGCTGGTGGCACATGATGCAGCGCTGGGCGAGGGCGGCACCCTTGGTGGCGTCGCCGGTCTTAGAGAGCACATCCTGCTCAGTGAACGTGCCGGCCGGGGCTTCGGGAACCTGTATGGCGTTCACGACCACCTTCTTGGCGTCATAGACTCCGGCGTTTTTAAGTTCGTTGCGGATATCAAACGTCGACCACGTCCCCGTCATGCGCATGAGAGCCCAGCCCTTGGCTTCGGAGGCGGAAGGCGATCCTTCGGCACAGAGTTTGATCATCGCGAGAGCGGCTTCCTTCGTCTCAACAAAGGAAAGCGACTCGACGGCGAGCGAGCGCGACGCTTGCGAAACCTTGGCGGAAGAAGCGCGGGCGACAAACTCCGAGACCGAGGAGGCCGGGTGCAGGAGCCAAGCGATACGCTCGACGGCTGGGGACCACGCCTCTGGACCGTCTTTGGCGAGTTCGGACTTCACGGCGGACCACACGGCGTCCTGTTTATTGGCTGAACCGATGCCGAAGGCAGCGACGGAGTTCTTGTCCGTCGCATCAAGCTGACGAGCCAGCTCGATCAGAATCGGCACAGCCTTGTCGGCGGCGACGGTATGCAACGAGGTGGCGACGTCGCGGCGAACGGCGACATCGGCGTCCTTGGCAAGGTCAGCGGCGATGCCCACGGTGTCGTGACCTGCACGGCGCAGCGACTGGAAGGCGAGACGACGCAGCGAAGGGTTCGAATCCTTGAGCAAAGCCTTGGCACGGGAAACGCCTTCCTCACCAAGGTAAGGGAGCAGCCACACGCCACGCGCGGCGACATAAGGATTAGCATCGCGCAGGACTTCAGCGACCGCCGGAAGGGACTTAGCGCCGAAACCCTTGAGCGCGTTGAACCCAAGGTGGCGGACGTTCACGGCCGGATTGCGCAGCACGACAGCGGCGCCTTCAGGAGTGGAGAGGTCGACCTTCGGGATCACGGATTTGAAGCCCTTAGGGGCGATACGATAGATCGCACCAGTGCAGGTGTCGTCGAGCGTCTGGTGGCCACCCACGCGGGAGTCGTACCAGTCAGCAACATAGATAGCCCCATCCGGACCGACGGTGACATCGGACGGGCGGAACATGATGCGCTCATTCGGCTTAGCGGTCGCAGCGGTCTTGATCTTATGGAAATCAGTACCTTCGAATTCGCGAGTGGGATTCGAGGTGATTAAGTCCTTACGCGTATCGGCATTGAGGGCGTAGGTGCCCTTCTGGGCGGCGAGTTTGTAAGCCAGCACCGTATTGCGAGACGGCTCGCAATTCAGAAGGGTGCCTTCCCAGGCCGCACCAAGGGCCCCGTTTTCGTAAACAGTGATACCGGTGGGCGAACCTGAACCGTAAACATCGCCGACATCCATCGTGTCGGGGTCGTCCTGACGCCAGTGAGCGCGAGGCGTCGACTGTCCGGGGCGTTTAACGGAATTATAGCTAGCGCCGCTGGGGGTGGTGTAGCCGGCCGAACCGTATTCGAGCACGAAGGAAGTACGGCAGCTCTGGGAGTCGTCGTTGTCGCCTTGGAAAAGATCGCCGAGCGAAGACGGGAAGCTCTCGAAACTATTGCGGTAACCGTTGCCGAGGATTTCGAGATTCGTGCCGTCGGCGTTGAGGCGACCAGAGAAGCCCGAGGACCAGATAAACCCATCATCGCTCTTGGCGCCGGCAACAGCCTTCGGGTCGTAGGGCCACTTGCCACCGCGCTGGTCGACATAACCGCTCGAGATACGAAAAGTCTTACCCGACTTGTCGGTGATTTCGCCGCCGCAATTACCGGCGTTGATGTAGAGCTTGCCGTCCGGGCCAGCGACCACCGCATGGAGCGAGTGGTCATGATCCTGGCCGCCGAATCCGGTGAGGAAGATTTCCTTCTTGTCGACCGCTGGGTCAAACTTGCCGTCACGATTGACGTCGGTGAACTTATAGACCGTCGGGGAGTGGGAGACGTAAACAACGTTATCGATGACGGCGATGCCGAGAGGCGAGGTCCACTCCGGATCCTGAACGAAAGTATTCACCGAATCTGCGAAGCCTTGTCCCTTGGTGTCGCTTATGACGATGACGCGGTCGCCTTCGGCGCGGCGCTTCCCGCCCTTGTTATAGACGCGGTAGTTGACGCCTTCATTCACCCAGAGCCGACCTTGAGCGTCGAAATCGATGTTGGTGGGATTGGCGAGCATCGGGGAGCGGGCCCAGACCGTCACCTCGAGCCCTTCTGGGATTTGGAAGAGATTCAGCGCGACCGAACCACCTTCGGAGGGCTGGTAAGGAGCAGGGGGCGTGGGGGCTGCGTAAAGGGAAGCAGCAGCCAGGAGGGATAGGGCTAGGCGGGGCATGGCGGGAGTTAAATGACTACACCCCCAAACAGGACAAGTTCCAGCCTAAGTTTACAGGAATCCCCTAGCCCACCCCTGAGTTAGGTCCACCACTCCCTGAGGGTGGCGAAGTCCTTGCGGGTGGCCTCGACGGCGACCTTCAGAGCCCCCGGGTCCGTGACCTTGCCCTTAAGGTACTCAACGTGGAGGCAGACGGGGCCCGAGTAATTGGACTTACGCAGGAGGCCCACGGCATCCTTGCCGACGGTCCCTTCTGAAAGCGGACAGCCTTCCGGCACCCTCCCCTTCCAGGTGAAACTCTTAAAATAAACCATCGAGATATGGTCACGGGCGAGGGCTAGGTGATTCGGCCAAGACAGGCCGCCCTCCACCATCGCGTGAAAGAAGTCAAAGTTCCAGGAGAGCTCGTCGGGGCGATAGTCCTTCATCAAGGTCGCCATGTCCCAGATGGCGGCGCCGATATTCTTCGGGCCAGAGTGATTCTGATAGCAGGGCAGAATGCCAACCTGCTTACTAAGCACCACCAGCTCCTTGAGTCGGGGACGAATCTCATCGAGCTCGCCCCAAAGTGATTTCTTTCCGGAGTACGGATACCACTTCATGCGGTAACGCGGAATGCCTAGTGCGCGGGCCGTGCGCAGTACTTTCTCGGACCGATCGGCATCGTTCACCTCATTGAGGTCTGAGGTCATGAGTGTGATGGCGACGCCGCACTTTTTAAAAGCCTCAACCAGTTTCGGGAGATCTTCTTCGACGCGGGCCGGCTCGACGTGGCCGCCTTTACGCACGGGGGCCTCGACGCCCTTAAAGCCAAGTTCCGCGACAGTCTCGGCGAGTTGATTGTAAGGTAGCCCGACGAGATGCTTCGTGAAGAGGCTGAATTCAGGGGCCTTCGGTGCAGGCCCAGCTGCGCTCGCAAGCACCGGCCGCAGCATAGCCCCCGCCATCAACGCGCCGGCGTGACCCAGCATGGAGCGGCGGGAAAGCATGCGCGTTACTTCTTAACGATGCGCTTAACCTGGCCGGCGAGTGACGCCACCAAGACATCGCCATTCGACGGATCGTAGCCGAAGCAAGAGATGGCGCTGTCCTTGGCAACCTGCTGGGACTCCCACTTGCCGCCACGTTCGTTTAAGGCGAAGATGCGACCCGAAGCGAAATCGGCGAAGACATAGGCATCGGCGATGGCCGGAACCCGGTCGCCGCGGTAGACGACACCACCGGTCACCGAGTTGCCGAGTTTGCGGTCGTACTCATGAATGGGAGCCTTGAAAGCCGAAGCCGGGGCGAGCTCAGGGGTGCCCTTCTTACCGGAGGGGTCCTTCTGGCTGAAGACGTGGTGACCCTCAACGTCGTGCCAGCCGTAGTCGCCACCCGAGACCAGGATATCGATCTCCTCGAAGAGGTTCTGGCCGACATCCCCGGCGAAACAGGCGCCGGTCTTGGGGTCGAACGAGAAGCGCCAGGCGTTACGCAGGCCGGTCGCCCAGGTCTCAGTCCGGACGGCCTTGGCCTCAAGGGCGAGCCCACGATGGGAGGTCGCGCCCACGAAGGGGTTATCGGCCGGGATGGAGAAGAAGGCTACCCCCTGGGCATCGGCGATGACCGAAGGGTGGGGATTGGGGGCAAGGTTGCCGGCCTTCTTGTCCACATCGATACGGAAGACGGCGGCATGGAAACCCTTGTTGATGAAGCCAGCATTGTCGAAGGCATCACCCCCGGCGCCGCCGTCGCCACAACTGATATAAAGGTAGCCATCAGGACCAAAGTGGAGGTCCCCGCCGTTATGATTTCCTGCCGGGTCGAGCTGGGTAATTAGCGGCTGCTCCGATGCGGCGTCGACGAGGAAGGGCTTGAGGCTTGAAACCGTGAAGCGGGAGACGCGCTGGTGAAGCTTTCCGTTAATGTTAAGGCTATAATAAGCAAAGACTTGCTTCGTTTTACCCACATTGGGATGGACCGCAAAACCTAGAAAGCCGCACTCGCCATTGGCATCAAATTTTCCGTCCTTGGGATCGAGCTGAAAGACCTGTTGTTTAGTCACGTTTCCTGAGCCGACGCCTGACAACATCTGGACCTTACCGCCATAGAAGCCGCTCGGCTTCTTCTTTTTGGATTTATCAGCGGTCTTGTCCGCCTCCGGACTCGGCATCGGGTCGCCCTTCTCAATGATGAAGACGATGTCCTTGCTGCCGGGCATCGGCGAGATCGCCACCGGCAGACTGAAGGTCAGTCCGGGGAAGGCTTGCTCGAGACCGACGACATCCTGAGCGGACGATGTGGAGGTCCCGAGGAGGAGGGCGAGCAGGAGGGTGGAAGTTGGTCGGAGGTGCATGGGGTGATGTCTGGATAGAGACCTATGGTCGAAGCCGAGCGTATGCAAAAGATTTTTTGCGCCCGCCAGGGGGGCCAATAAACCTGCACCTCGCCCTTATTTTTCGCTGGTTTTCAGCGGACGGTTCGATACTTAATGTACCCGCATCACTGCACAACCAACCCATAACCAACATGTCCAAAGCCCTCACCAAGTCTCAAATCGCCAGCGCCATCGCCGAAAAAGCTGAACTCAGCAAGAAGCAGGCCGTTGCGATTCTCGAGATCATCGCCGCCCTCGCCTACAAGAACGCGAAGAACTCCTTCACGCTCCCCGGCCTCGGTAAGCTCGTCCTCGTCCACCGCAAGGCTCGCCTCGGTCGCAACCCTGCCACCGGCGAAACCATCCAGATCAAGGCTAAGAAGGTCGTGAAGTTCCGCGTGGCTAAGGCCGCTAAGGACGCGATCCTCGGCGCCAAGTAATCTCTCACGAGATTCACGCCAAAAGGCGCTCCGCAAGGGGCGCCTTTTTTGTTGTCCGCGTTTTCACGAAGCACGAACCATCCACATCGCACGGTTTTTCTTGCACGCTTCGACGCACGTGGAATGAATGCATGTCCGCAATCCGCCCGGGTGGCGAAATGGCAGCCGCAGCAGACTCAAAATCTGCCGCCCTTTAAAGGCATGAAGGTTCGAGTCCTTTCCCGGGCACTTGCGGAACAATCGCCGATGCGCTCAAACGCATCGTGCGGGTGTCAATGTGCGTAAGCCACTGCGCCCGCAAGTAACGAGGCGATCATCAGGGCGAAGACGAGCAGCGCAGCGCAGCCTCGATGAGAGAGACGCTCCTTATAGGAAAGACCACTGCCCGGCACGCCGACCGTGCCATCCACGCGATCGTTGCGAACATTCACCGTCGCACCAGGTCGACCGGCCGACAATGAAGCTCCCGTCTTCGAAAGATTTAGGCGGAAGAATTTCCCGAGCGGAATGACTTTGCGAAACCGAAAGAAACCCATGGCACGACCCTGAAGCACCGCGCCCGACACCGCAAGAGCGGGAAAGCCCGCCGAAAGAGGGGACTTTTATGACACACCATCCCGTAAGACAGGCTTGAAGGCCGCCCGCCCCTCCGCATTGTTAAGTCAGTTCCTTATTAGTCGCATCACGAGCGAGACCGGCGAAAGCCAGATCCCGCACCAACCGAGCCCTTCCGGGCCACGGTGGTCATCGAAACCGCAAGGGTTCGAGATGAGAGCCGAAAGGCTAAAACAACCCCACTTGGGTTGACCGTGATGCGCGCCCCTTTCCCCGCACGCACATGATCAACACCAACGACAATAACACCCCAGCCGGCCCGCGACTCTCCATCCGGGTCGACGGGGATAACCGTCTGCACCACCTGTGGAATAACAACGGGACTTGGTGGCTACACTACACCGAGCACCTGCCGGACTTCACCAAGCGCCGGGTTCGTCGCTCGCTGCGCACCCATGACCTCGAGCTCGCGATTCGCCGGCGCGATGAATGGCTGACCGCGGCCTGATCACGACCATAAGCTTCGCCATCGGCCTCTTCATCTTCCACGTGCTCGCGGCGCGTGAACTCTAAACCGGAAACTTAGAAGCGCGCGCCGAAGCGAGCCGCCAGCCCCCAGGAGGCCCCAGGCTCGAAAGCACCCTGCCCTTCCCCGTCATGTCGGAAAGACTGGCGAGCGAAAGGCACCCATTCGGCACTGCCGTGCACGAACCACGTGCCGGTCTTCTCGAGAAACTGCGTGAAGCCCAGACGCATCGGCACTTCGCCGATGGCGACAGCGCGCGAACCATAGGTCGCACTGGGCGTGAGCTCGAAATTCAAAGTCTCGTAGGCCACGGTGAAATCGATCATCGTCGCATGGTCCTCCGTGAGGAAGCCGCGGACGATGACCCCGTTCTGTAAACCCGTCGCCCGCAATTCTACTTCGGCATACTTGCAGGGACGCCAGATGGCCTTGATGTAAGGAATCGGCAGGACCGAGGCCTCGAGCCGATCCTCCAAGAGCACCCCGAGGGCGATATCGGTTTCCGCGTCCGGACGCCAGCGCACGGCCCCGCCGAGCCCCCAGCGGCGACCGGCACCCAGGCCGATGCCGTCTTCCGCCGCGCATTCGGCAGCATAGATAATCTGGACTCCATATTTCTCATTCCAATCCCACTGCTTGAAGCCGGTGACCATGACGTCCGTCACCGCCCCGTAAGCCCGGTCGGTGCCAGCGATCGCCCCGCTGAAACGATTTTGATAGCGATACCACTCTAGATCCACCGCCTGATCGGTCGTCTGATAAACAAGTTCCAGGCCAACGCGCGAGCGACCATACTCACCCGTCACACCCCCCGAATGGCTGACGCTATCATCCCCGCGATACTGCCAATCTGTAATCGCCAACCAGTTCTTGGCGGCAGGGGCGACTTCGGCGGCTATTGTCGAAGAATAGCATGCACAAAGTAAGGCAATATGCTTAACTTTAAGCAGTTGTTTCATATGTTTAATTTAATTTGGCCCTGTTTTCCTCGATAGCAAGCGAGTACGACGACATGCCGAAAAAATGGCACGATATTTGCTTAATAAAAAGCATCATGCTTATTTTTGCCTCCCCCGCCCCCACTGCCGGCGATAATGCCTGGGTGCTCATCAGTTCCGCCTTGGTATTGATGATGTGTATCCCGGGATTATTTTTATTCTACGGCGGCTTAGTCCGAAGCAAAAACGTTCTCTCCATCGCCGCCCAGTGCCTGGCCCTGACCGCGATGGGTATCCTGATGTGGTGGGCCTTCGGATACAGCCTCGTCTTCGGCAAGAGCTACGCCGGCAGCCTCGTCGGGCACATCTTCGGCGGCGGCGAACATTTTGGTTTCCTGGGACTCGGCGCCGAGTCGAGCGGCTATGAACCCCGGATCTCCGGAGCCACGTTCGCCCTCTTCCAAGCCATGTTCGCGGCGATTACGCCGGCGCTCATCATCGGCGCCGTCGCTGAGCGCATGAAGTTCTCCGCAGTGATGTTCTTCTCCTTCCTCTGGACGATCTTCGTCTACTACCCCATCGCGCACGCCGTCTGGGGCGTCACCGGCGACTTCTCCGGTCTCGCTAACGCCGACGCTGCGTTCAAGGCCGCGGACTTCGCCGGCGGGATTGTTGTGCACATGACTTCCGGTTGGTCCGCCCTCCTCCTCTGCATCCTCGTCGGGCCGCGCGCGGGCTTCGGTAAGCGCCCGATGACCCCGCACAGCATGGTACTTTGTGTCGCGGGTACGGGCTTACTCTGGGCAGGTTGGTACGGCTTCAATGCGGGTTCCGCTCTGGCGGCAGACCGCATCGCGATTCAAGCCTTCCTCACGACCACCTTGGGGGCGGCCTCGGCCACGCTCGCTTGGGCGGCCGTCGAGAAACTGCATCGCGGCAAGATCTCCGTGCTCGGACTCTGCTCCGGTGCGATTGCGGGCCTCGCCACCATCACTAACGCGGCCGGCTTCGTCTCCGGCGGTTCCGCCGCGCTCATCGGCGTGCTGGCCGGAACGCTCTCCTACGGGGCCTGCTCGGTGCTCAAGCCGAAGTTCGGCTACGATGATGCGCTGGATACCTTCGGCGTGCACGGCGTCGGCGGCACCATCGGTGCGCTCGCGACCGCTCTGCTCATGAGCGCTCAGGCGAACCCCACCGGCGGTGCGCTGGTCGAGAAGGGCCTGCTTAAGGGTCAGCTCCTCGCCATGCTGCTTTGCATTACAGTTTCGCTGATTATGACCTGGATCATCGCAAAGATTGTCGCGGCGACAATCGGTCTGCGTGCTACGGAGGAGGGTGAAGCTCAGGGCCTCGACATCGCAGATCACGGCGAAGAAGGCTATAATCACCATTAAGCCGCTGGCTTGTGATGGCGAAGAAGCGACTTGCTTGAAAAAAAGCAGGCCGCCGGGGTCCGTGCGTCTGATTTTAAACACATTTCGGGGTTAGGTTTCCATCCGGAGGGTTGGCACGAGGGTTGCGAATGACCTCTCGCCATGAACTCCCTGCTACGAACTCTCACCATCCTCGCTCTGGCGGCAGTGCCCTCCCTGTCGTCCGCGCAGAACGCCCCCGCCCCCACTCCGGCGGCGACCCCCGCCGTTGAAACGGCCAAGACTCCGCCGCCCCCGCCGGCTCCTTCGCTTGAACAGCGCATTGCCGGCCTCGAGGCGGCCATCGGCAACGGTGATCCCACCACGGCCTTGAAGACTGGCCCGAAAGACAAGGATGGTAACGCCACGATCCCAGCTGGCCTCACCACGCCGACGGTCGGCGTCGCCGCCCCCGGCCATAACGGCTTCATGATGATCTGCGCCGCGCTGGTGCTCTTCATGACGCTCCCCGGCCTCTTCCTCTTCTACGGCGGCCTGGTCCGCGCGAAGAATATCCTCTCCGTCGTCGCCCAGTGCTTTGGCCTAGCGGGCATGGTCGCGATCCTGTGGTGGGCCGTGGGTTACTCCCTGGTCTTCGGTAAGAGCTTCGACGGCACCCTGCTCGGACACGTCTTCGGCGGCAGCGAGTTCTTCTTCCTCAACGGAGTGACCTCCGCCCCGAACACCGACTACGCTTACTGGATCTCCCAAAACGTGTTCGCGATGTATCAGCTGATGTTCGCGATTATCACCCCGGCCCTCATCGTCGGCGCCATCGCCGAACGCATGAAGTTCTCCGCCGTGATGCTCTTCATGCTCGGATGGATGTTCATCGTCTACTTCCCGATGGCGCACGCCATCTGGGGTATCACGGGCGACATGAACGGCGTGTGGAACGCTAAGGCCGCTATCAAGGCCATCGACTTCGCCGGTGGCACCGTGGTGCACATGACCTCGGGCTGGTCCGCCCTACTGCTCTGCATCATCCTCGGCCCGCGCCTCGGCTTCGGCAAGAAGGCCATGACGCCCCACAGCATGGTGCTCTGCGCGGTTGGTACCGGCATGCTCTGGGTCGGTTGGTATGGCTTTAACGCCGGCTCAGCTCTCGCCGCCGATGGCGTCGCCGCTCAGGCCTTCACGACCACGACGCTCGCCGCAGCCGTCGGCGCCTTCACCTGGGCCGCTCTCGAATGGATTCTGCGAAAGCACGCCAGCGTCCTGGGCTTCTGCTCGGGTGCCGTCGCCGGCCTCGTCGTGATCACGCCCGCCGCGGGCTTCGTCTCCGCCAACTCCGCGGTTCTGATCGGCGTCCTCGCCGGCGTGGTGCCCTTCCTCGCGGTGGTCTACCTCAAGTCCAAGCTCGGCTACGATGACGCGCTCGACACCTTCGGGGTCCACGCCGTCGGCGGCACCCTCGGTGCTATCGTGACCGGCATCTGCGCCACGGCGGACGCCAACGGTAACCTTACCACTAACCTAAAGGACATCATCGCGGGAAAGACCCTGTATGTCGAACAGCTCAAGGCAATCGGCGTCACGCTGGTTATCTCCCTGGTCGCCACCGCAATCCTCGCCTATGTGGTCAAGGCCATCGTCGGCCTTCGCCCGACCGAAGAAGAGGAAGCCCGCGGTCTGGATATCTCGGACCACGGCGAAGAAGGTTACAGCCACAACTCGTAAGCTCCTCACCAGGGAGTGGGCTCGAAGGCCGTCCGATTTCGGACGGCCTTCTTCTTTGGTGAGAATCCCCGTAAAAGCCGACATTCCAAGGTTGCCAATGCGAGATGCTGACACCATAGTGTCTCTATTAAATCAATAATATGATGAAAATATCTGCCCGCCTCCATGATGACGAGTTTCTCGGCACCGCTGAAGAACTCGCCGCCTTCGTCTCGGACAAACTAGATGAGCTGGGCTTTGGCGACCGACACCGCTCGACCGAACGTCTCGTCCGCTTTTATACCTACCAAGGCCTGCTCTCCAAGCCTGAGCGCGCCGAGGATGATCGCCGAAAAGCCAACTTTGGCCCGCTTCAGGTCCGCCAACTGCTCTTAGCCCGACTTCTGGCCGAACGTGGCTGGGATCTCGATCGAATCGGTAGCCTGTTGCGCGATAACCCCGACGTCCAAAAGTTAAACCAGCTGATCGACGAGTTAGCCACCCCCACCGAAGCCGAAAAGCTCTTCTTCAAGACCCGGAGTTCGCCGGCCATGGCAGGCTTCAACGACGACATGGACTCACTCCAGGAGCCAGACGCTAGTTTCTCGCTCCGCAAAAAAAGTGCCCCGCGCAACCTCTCCAGTTCGGGGGCACCATCACCCAGCCAGGGCATGCCCCGCCAACGATCCTACGCGCTGATTCAACAGATTAAGCTGGTGGCTGAATCCGAGAGCCCCGCTGAAAGCTTCCGAATTCTACTAAAAAAGGAAATGATGAGGCCGGACATAAGCGAAGAGGCACGGGAGTTTCTCGCTCAACTTAAGGCCTTCAATCCTACCTCGCACGGCGATGAACCGAGAAGCGAACGGTGGACGAGATTGAGGCTAACTTACTGGTGTGAAGCCCATTTCAATATAGACAGTAGTGTTAACCCGACCAAAGAAGAACTGCTGGGAATTGTGGATGGTTTCAGTAAAGCATTGATGAATAAGTACTTGTAATTATGACAGTCACGCACTGGTGTTATTTTGATAAAAGATACCATCAGACTGTTGACACTTTTGGGATTTAGGTAAGAGTGGGGGAGATGATTCCTCCTATGAACCAACCCAAGATCGAAATCCTGCCCCTCAAGAAGGGCTTCCTCCGCGCCGCCGCTGATGCGACGCATGTCCTCGTCCGTATCGTCGCCCCGACCCAACCCGCCGACCTCGGCAACCCCACCCGAGCGCCGCTCGATCTCGCCCTCGTGATTGACCGCTCGAGCTCGATGTCCGGCCGCCCAATCGAAGCCGCCCTCGAAAGTGCCGTCCGCATCGTCCGCGGACTCCGTCATGATGACCGCGTCACCGTCATCGCATTCGATGACCGGATCGAAGTGGTGCAGCCGCTCACGGCCGTCACCGATCGCGAAGCCCTGGCTAACCGCATCAAGGCCATCGATGCCCGCGGCTCGACGAATCTCTTCGGCGGCTGGGAAGAAGGCGTCAAGCAGCTCGCCCCCTTCACCCGCAAGGATCGTATCGCGCGCGTCATCCTACTTAGCGACGGCCAGGCGAACCAAGGCCAACTCAATGAGGCGGAGATCTTCAGCCAGGTCGCCAAGGCCGCCGGTGCCGGCATCACGACCTCGACCGTCGGTCTCGGCCACGGCTTCAATGAAGCGCTGATGACGGGCATGGCCACCGCCGGCGAAGGCGTCGCTAACTTCGGCCAGACGGCCGACGACCTCGACGAAGCCTTCGAAGAACAGTTCGCCATCATCTCTAACTCGTTCCTGCGTCAGGTTAAAGTCAGCGTACAAGGCGGCAGCGACGTTCAAGCCCGCCTGGTTGGAGAGATTCTCGAGAACGGCATCGCCCGCAGCCGCAAACTTGGGACGCTGCCTTGGGACGCTTCGCTCGTCGCCGTCATCGAATTGAAGGTCGGTGCACTCGCCAAGGCTGACGCACTCGCCGCCGTCAATTTCGAGGCGGTCACCAAGGAGGGCGATGTCGTCAAGTTCGGCCCCGAACTCATCTCGCTGCCGGAAGTCGATCTCGCCGCTTACTCCACCCTGCCCGTCGATGCCGATGTGGCGGCGGCGGTGGGCGAAGCGATTACCTCAGAGAAGATTGAAGCCATCGAGCACCTAGTCCGTAGCGGCAAACTCGTCGAGGCGAAGAAGGAACTTGCGGACCTCCTGTTACGCGGCGACCTCTCCAACTGGGCCAAGCAAAAGATCGAATACCTTAAGGAGCTTCTCGACGAAGACGCCATCATGGCGATGAAAGCGATGCGCTATGGTCGCAGCCGCATGATGAGCCAGACGAAGATGTCCGCCATGGGCGAATTCAGCGCCGAGCTCTGCGAGGCGGATGAGGTCATCAAGCCCGTCTACCTTCGTCGCAAGCGCGCCGACGGCCAGGCCTCCAAGCCCAAGCCCCCCCAGGGCGGCCAGACGCCTCAGGCCTAAGCCCAAGATAAAGGCTCAACCTAGCCCGGCGGAAGCAATTCTGCCGGGCTTTTTGTTGCCCGTCCGGGAGCCTCCCTCAAGATGAGTTGCTGTCCCCATGTCCCGCTTTCTCCGTATCTCCCTCTGGACCTTTGGCATTCTCGCCCTCGTCATCGGCGCCACACTCTTCTGGGTCGAATCGCAACTGCGCCCTGCGCCCCTTGGCGAGCGCGTCAAAGGGCTCCTCGCTGATGCCAAAATCAAGGGCACGATCGTTAGCATTGAGGGTTCCCTAGACGGCACCTTCTCCGCGGAAGGTATCGACCTCACCCTCGAAGATGGCACCCATCTCGCCGCCAGCAGCTTTAAGGGCGAGGCACGCCTCTTCTCCATCATTCGCGGGACTTACGCGCTGAGCCGTTTAGAGGTCAAAGGCATCGACGTCGACCTAAGCCTACGCAAGAAGGCAGCGCCCGCCACCATCGCCGTCACCCCATCGACGAGCAACGTGGTGCTGCCACCTTTCGTGCTCGGGCCCTATGCCGCCGCAGGCCGGGTGAAACTCGAAGACGGCACCCTCCTGCGTTTCAATATCCAAGGCGATGAATTCGATTCCGCCGGCAAGGCTGACTTGCGCGCGGGAATCGCCTGGCCAGGATTCGCCACCGGCAAACAACCGACGGACCCTCGCGGTGAGATTATCCTGAAAGCTGAATTCAACCGACCACTCGGCGCCGCTGGACTGGATATCGAAAATCTCAGCCGCGACCTTGCGGTGCTCAACCTTGATTTATCCGCCAAGGACAGCAGCCCCTTGGCCGCCGGTTCGGCGAGCCTTAACCTCCTATTCGTCAAAGGCCGGACCGACTTGGCCGCGCAACTCGATATGAGTCCAGCCCTCTTCGGTATCCTTAGTCAGCAACTCCCAGATGTGCGCTTAAACGGTAAGTTGAAAGCCGCCTTCAGTCGACCCCCGGGTGCCGCGGGGCTCGATCTCGAAAACCTCAGCCGGGATCTCGCTACGCTCAACCTTGATCTCATCGCCAAAGATAATCGCCCAGCCGCCACCGGCTCGGTGAGCTTGAATCTAGCGGCAAACCACCCTGCCGCCAGCAGCGCACTCGCCTTCAAGGGTTCGCTGAGTGACTCGACCAAACACCCCGCCGTGACCTTCACCGGCACCCGGGACAAAGGGCGCATGGACCTGGCAGCCCAACTCGACATCGACCCGACCCACTTCGCTCTCCTGAGCCAGCAACTCCCCAATGTGCGCCTCACCGGAAAACTTTCCGGCAAGCAGGAGTCCGCGAACTGGCAGGTCGCCGTCGACCTCTTAGGTAAATTCTCCGATAAGGTCAGCGGCCACTCTTCCGAATGGAACATCAAGGCGGACGCCGCCGGCTCCAATGTCAGCCGCTCACTCAACCATCTGGCCGTGACCGGTAATGGTATCAGCATCAGCATGCCCAAGCCCCTCAACTGGAAGGGCGGCCTGCTCCCGGACGATTCTTCCGGTGCCTCCCTCTCCGTCATCGCAAATAACGCTGACTTGATCGCTCTCACGCCATTTCTGGCGATGGCCGACATCAAGCCCACCGCTGGCCAATGGACGGGCGAAGCCGCCGTCTCATTCGCCGGCGGCCAAGCCACGGTCGCAAGCATCCGCACGCATAGCTTCAAGGGCCTGACGATTGAGCGTGGCGGCAAAGTGCTGGTCCAGGCCATCGATGCGGAGGTCCCGCTTAAATCTGAGAACGGTGCCATCACCGTGGGGCCGTTCACCGTCAGCTGCGCCGCGGGCAATATTGCCTCCGGCGAAGCTACCCTGAAACCGGGCAGCAATGGCGCGTGGTCAGCCACGGCCAATATCGATCTCGGCATCGTCGAACTCGCCTCTCAGCCCAACTGGGGCGACCTGCCCGTGGATAAACTCAAAGGCATCCGCATCTCCGCCCGCGGAGCCATCGATTGCGCCGCCGGGAAAAATCCCGTGGTAAACTCTGCCGACGCTCGGATTTTCCGGGACGGCACGAACCTCTTAGCGCTGAAACTTCGTCAACGACTCGAAATCGGCGGAGCCAAACCCACCGGCGTACTGGTCGAAGCCTCAGCCGCTAACCTCCCGCTGGAATCCTTGGCGGCAGTCGTCCCTGGTCTAAAGGTTACGGGCAACCTCAACCGTGCTGACCTTGTGGCCGGCTTTCGACCTGAAGGGCTCTTTGTCCGCACCGAAGGAGCCCCGCTCGCCTTCGTGGGCACCAGCGTGAACTGGAAGGGAAAACTCTGGGTGAAGGATTGCGACCTGTCGGCGAGTTTAGATCTCCTCGTTGGCGATAAAACCACCGTCATCGGTTTCAACCAAGCTGCCCTGACGAGTCACGGGCGCACCTTGGCCGCTGGCAATATCTCGCTCGGACTCGCCCCCACCGGGCTGGGAGCGACTACCCTCAAACTGGAAGGCGACCTCGGTGAGCTCGCCAACCAACCTTTCGCTGGGCCGCTCAATATCGTCAGCGGCGGCCAGTATAGTGCCACGGCGGATTACGCCGCCTCGGGCGAAATCGCCGTCTCCCTGAACGTCGTTGATGTTGGCCTACGCCAGAGTGATGGCCGCGTAAAGCAAGCTCAGGTTCGTGGGAAGTATACACCTACCGCCAGTGGCCTGTCGGCCGAAGGTTCCTTCCTCCTGAAGGCCAACAACACCAGCGCCGGCAAGTTCACGCTGACCCAAACGAACGCCGGCCCGAAGACCGACTGGCAAGGCGTCGTCACTATCGACAATGTGGATGTGGATGACGTTCTAGCATTACTACCCAAGACCACCGAAGCCCCAGAAGAAATCAAAACCCGGACGACACCGAAGCCAGACAAGACCCCCTTCTGGCAGAATCAGACGGGCACCCTGCTTCTCTCCATCAATAATGCCAGCGCCTACGGGATTGTCGCCCAAAAAGTAATCCTGCGCGCCGAGGCTGACGACAAAGCCCTGCGCCTCACCCAGCTCTCTGGCCAGCTGGCCGAAGGCGACCTCAGCGGCCGCGGCCAACTCGCCTTCGTGCCTACCCTCAGCAATGGACCCTATTCACTCTCCGCCACCGTCGGGCTGAAACAGTTTGAGATCGGCGCCGTCGCCAAAGCCGTCCCATCGATCAAGGAATTCCTCCAAGGCAAAGCCGCCGTGACCGCAACCCTCACCAGCATGTGCGGAACTCCAGGTGAATTAATAACCAAGCTGCAGATCGACTCCGAGCTACGCTCAGAGGGCGGCCGCATCCGCGCCTTTGGCGCCAAGAACAGCAGTGCCGCACTGACCGCTGGTAGTGCCGGAAGCCTAGGCCAAGTGCTGGGAATCGGAGCCATGATTATCGGCGGGGCCAGCAACAACCCCAAGGTGGCTAAGATCGGCGCCGCCGTCGCCGCCGCCGGTAAACTTCAGAATGCCCTCGCCGATTTTAGTTATGACACCGTCATAGTGAAGGCATCCCGACTCGCCTCTGGCACCATCAAACTTGACCAAGCCGATGTGCGTAACCAGACGCTACACCTCAGCGCCAAGGGTGGCATCAGCATCGATCCCAAAGCTGCGTTCACCGACTGGCCGATGGTCGTCGACGCCCAACTGCGAGGGTCGGGTGAATTCGCCAACTTCTTCTCCGCCCTGGGCTTCGGCACGGAGCCCTCGAAGGTCGACGGAATGACAGACGGCCCGGGCGTCAAGGTCACCGGCTCCATCAATAATGTGAAGACGGATCTCTCGGAGCGCCTCCAGCAGGCCATTGATGGCATTAAGTCTAGCGCCGCTCCTACCCAATCCACGCAACCTTCTTCCTCGCAACCCTCCACGCCGCCACCCGCCACCAAGAAACGCAATCCGCTCAGCGACCTGTTCCGGGAACTGGGCAAATGAATCGCCGCGTCGCCGTCTTCACTTTCGGAGCGCTCATCCTTGCGACGCTGGTTGCTGTCGCACTGGCGACCGGCCCCAAAGGATTCGGCTGGGGCGATAGCAACGGCCTCATGCTTCTCCGGACGCCGCGCGTGCTGGCCGCCATCGCAGCCGGTCTGGCGCTCGGTATCGGCGGCGCTGCGCAACAAGGCGTATTCCGCAATCCATTGGCCGACCCTGGACTGACGGGAGTCTTCGGCGGTGCGCTATTCGGTATCGCGATTCTCCTTGGCCTTGCTCCGGACATCGCCTGGCAAAAGTCATGGCTCATTCCGGCGGCAGCCTTCGGCGGGGCGCTCACGGTCTCCGCGGTACTTGTGACCATCGGTGGACACGGCTCCACCGCCCGACTACTCCTGACCGGACTGGGCCTCAACGCCTTCACCGCGGCAGGCACGCTCGTCATTGCCGCTCGCAGCGGTGAATCCCGCGAACTCCTCACGAACGGTGCCTACGGTGATTGGCTGGGCATGGCGACCATCGAGCTCACTTGGTTTCCCGCCCTCCTCTGTCTTCTCGCGGCACTCCTACTCCTCACGTTGGCAAGATCGCTTGACCTGCTTTCCTTCGGCGAGGATGCCGCCAGGGGCTTCGGTTGCGATGTCCCCTCCATCCGACGTCGGGCGGTTTTGCTCACGGCACTCGCCGCGGCCGCCGCCACTTGTCTGGTCGGTCAGGTGGCGTTCATCGGCCTACTGGCCCCACATCTCGCTCGCACTTTAATCGGCCCGCGCCACGCGATGGTCTTACCCTTCTCCGGCTTACTGGGGGCCACCCTCCTGCTCGGAGCAGATACCCTTGGTCGCGGGCTTTGGCCGCAGTTGCCACTCTCTGCCGCAGCAGTAACCGCCATCCTCGGAGCCCCCGTTTTCATCTGGATAGCCAAGAGCCGCCATGAGTAACGCTTTTGTCATCCGCGCCCTCGGCCTCGGGGTAGAACTTAACGGCCGCCGCGTCGTCGACGGCGTATCGCTGTGCGCCGCTGGCGGCACCATCACGGCCATCGTCGGCCCCAATGGCGCCGGTAAGACAACGCTATTACGAGCCCTCGCCGGACTGACGCCGCGGACGGATGGAACGCTGATGGTTGCCGGTGCCGACCCAGCGCAAATCGGGGCCGCCGAAGCCGTGAAGTCTCGGGCTTACTGTGCCCAGCGCCCTGCTTGCGCCTGGAACTTTCCACTCGCCGACCTCGCCAACATCACCGGCCGACCAGACGCCTTCACCGATTGGCTGGTAAAGTTGAGTCTGGAGGAAGTTATCGACCGACGGCTCGCCGAACTTTCCGGCGGTGAACAAAAAGCCGTGTACCTTGCCTTCGCGCTCAGCCAATTGGCGGAACCGTTCGGCCACGCCGTCTTGCTCGATGAACCGACCGACTCGCTCGACCTCCGTCGGCAGTCGGCAGTTCGCCTCGCCCTCAGAGGGCTCGCGCAATCCGGTGCCGCCTGCGTCATCGCCACCCACGACTTCGAACTCGCCCGTCATTGCGATCGGGTCTTGGTCTTGGCCGAAAGCCGATTGATCGCGGAAGGCACCCCGGCGGAGACGCTCACGCCAACGGTCATCCGCGAAGTTTGGGGTGTCGACCTGAAGGCAATTCAGTCTTCTCACTAACCGTCGTCAAGCGGCCAGCCCGCGCCGCCGAAAAGAGGTACTGCTGGGCCAGTCCTGCGGCTGGGCCGAAATGCGTGCGGCCAAATTGCTCCAACTGTGCAGGCTTCCACCCATGAAGTCCGTAGGCTGTCCCCAACGCCTGGACCACCCAAGTATCCACGGGGAAACTCTCGAGTCGCCCGAAACCGAAGAGCGCAACACAAGCGGCGACCTTCGGGCCAACCCCCGGCAGAGCTTGCAATGCAGCCATCAACTCCGGCGTCGGGAGGGCCTGAAATTCCTGAGCCCAGTCTGGGCGATGCTGTAGCTGCTTCGCCGTGCCACGCACATACGCCGCGCGGTAGCCGAGGGCACACGCACGGAGGACAGTCTCCTCAGCCGCGGCTAGCGTCCGCCAATCAGGCAGAGCGCGGAAGCCACCGCCGAGCGGCTCACCCATTTTCTCCGCCAGGGCTGCGACCATCGTGCGAATCTGCAGGATACGTTTATTGGAGCTGCATAAAAACCCCAGGAGCGCCTCCTGCGGATCTTGGCGAAGAATTCTCAGTCCGGGGTAAATTTCGATGGCCGCGCGTAGCACCGAGTCGGACCTCCATGGCAAGGCCTCGACGAGGCCGGCCTGCGCGCCCTCCGCATCAAGATAGTCCGACAAAGCACCGGCTGCGCTGGTCGCGCCCACTAATCCGCGCCACTCGACGCAGCCGGCAGAGGCTCGCAAAGCCGCCACGGTCCGGCCGAAAACGCCGACCCAGCTCCCATCTGCTAATTGATTCCAACGAAAGCTCTGCCCGCCGTCGAGTTGCTCGGCGAACGTGCCAGCCGGCAAGTTATCTACCAGCCGCAACGGACGCCAGGGAGTCCAGACCGGGGACTCCATCGGATTAACGGCGCTCGAGGTCGAGCGGAGTCCCCCAAAGGAAACTATGGCGAGAGGCGAGATAACGTCCCTTGCCATCCACTACCGAAACCCGCCAAGCAACCGGTCGCCAGTTAGCTGCGCCCGACTGTTTTCCAGTGAGCCCGATGACAAATTCTCCGAAAGGGCGGCCAGGCTTCAGGTTGACCGCAAAGTCGTAGCGCTCGGGCGCCGTGTTCTCCGCCCGCACCACTTCAATCACCAGACGTCCGTCCGTCGGCGGGTCGATATCCAGTTTGACGAAGAAATAATAACCTAGGCGGGCATTTTCTTCCGTGCGAAAAACGACATCATCGCCATGATGCTCCTTGGCATAGAACGCCTCCGAAGCGCGGGCCACGTCGGCCTCACTTCGGCGCCTTTCATTAACATAGGCGATCCCTGGAACCTCGACCCCCGTTGGGGGCGGAGTCCCGCAACCCACCAAGACCAGCGCGACGAGCGCGGCCTGCAGAGAGGCCTGACCCGCCGCCCAGCTCACTTCTTGGCCTTCTTTTTGCTCGCGGCAACGCGGGCAGCCTTGATGCGGTCCTTCTTGCGCTCGAGGTAGGCGCGGCGACGGCGACGCTTGATGACTTTATTGCTCTGTTGGCCCATAGTGGATGCATCCTCCCGCAACCTCTCCGATGGTCAAGGAGAAGGTTACAAACCCACCTCCCGGAAGACCGGGAGGTGAAAAGAGACCCTTTCTGGCTGCCTGGGTAGGGATCGAACCTACGACCAAGTGATTAACAGTC
>CAISXT010000055.1 GCA_903889525.1 uncultured Opitutia bacterium
CGCGCGGTTAATATCACCGATGAGCCTTACAGCTATCGTCGCACAATTTACGGCTTCATCGATCGCGACCGCTTGAGCGAGTTGCAAACGCAGTTCGACTTCGCTGACCCCGACATGGCGAACACCAAGCGCTCCACGACCATCGTGCCCCAGCAGGCATTGTTCTTCATGAACAACCCTTTGGCTATCGAAGTCGCCCGTAACGTCACGTCGCGTCCGGAATTACTCAAGGCGACTTCCGACTCCGAGCGCATCTCGCAGCTCTACCGCATCATGTACCAGCGCTCGCCGACGGTACCAGAGATGAAGGTCGCCAGCGAATTCATCGCCCGCATCGCCGGCTATATCGATGAGCCCGCCCAGGCGGCCTCGCCGGCCAAGGTCGATCGCCTCGCCAAAGCCAAGGAAGTTAAGGCTAAAACTAAGGCTGCCGGCGCCGCCGCGATTGCTGCATCCGGCAAACCCCTACAGCCGGCGACCGTCGCCGTGCCGGAGGTAAAGCTCGAAACTGAGGTAAAAGGCGGCAAAATCGTGAATAAGACCGAAATGGTCTCACGCAAAGAGCCTTCCAACCCCTGGGTCATGTTGGCCCAGTCAATGATTTGCTCGAACGAGTTTGTATATTTGAACTAACCCCCCCTATAATCACTCATACCCAACCCCCACCAATGAAAGACACCAGCTGCGGCAATTACGTGCCGACCCCTAACTCACGACGTGAGTTCCTCCGCCAGACCGGTCTCGGCATGGGAACGATCGCCTTCGGCGCCATGGTTGCCGACTACATGGTCACCGACGCTCACGCCGAGGTCATGGCCAACCTGAAGCCTCGCAAGGCTCCGCTCGCCGCCAAGGCGAAGCACGTCATTCACATCTTCGCGGGCGGTGCTCCTTCGCACCTCGATACTTTCGATCCGAAGCCGAAGATGAAAGACGTCGCCGAGATGTCCGCCGCTGGCATGAACGGTGTGCTCTTCCCCACGCCTTTTGAATTCAAGAAGTCCGGCAAGTCCGGCCTCGAGATCAGCGAAATCTTCCCGAAGCTTCAGGGCGTCGCGGACGAGATGTGCGTCATCCGCTCCATGCACCAGGATCTCCCTGCGCACGGACCGGCTGCCAAGCTCATGCACACGGGTTCGGCGATTCTCTCCAAGCCTTCTCTCGGCGCTTGGGTCCTTTACGGTCTCGGCACCGAAAGCCAGGACCTTCCTGGTTTCGTCAGCCTCGGTGGCAACAACGACGCTCGTACGTCGGCGTTCCTGCCGTCCCTCTACCAGGGTGCGAACACCCAGTTCCGCCCAGGGGCTGCTCCGAACAAGATCATCGCCAATCTACAGAGCGAATTCACCACGCAGGACGCGCAGCGCAAGCAGCTCGACCTCGTTCGCCAGTTGAACGAACGCCACATGCAGACTGTCCAGAAGGACGAGCAGCTTGAGGCCCGCATCGAATCCTTCGAACTCGCCTTCCGTATGCAGACCGCTGCGACCGACGCCTTCGATATCTCCAAGGAGCCAGAAAAGATTCGCGAGATGTACGGCAAGACCGACCTCGGTGCCAAGCTCCTCTGTGCTCGTCGCCTCGTCGAGCGCGGCGTCCGCTTCGTCCAGATCGATGCCGGCGGTTGGGATCACCACACGAATCTGAACACCGCAATCAGCCGCACGGCTGGCGCCATCGACGGCCCTGCCGCCGCTCTGATCGCCGACCTTAAGCAGCGCGGTCTCCTCGACCAGACCCTCATCATCTGGGGGGGGGAATTCGGTCGCACGCCGACCACCGCTGGTCGCGTTAACGCGGCTTCCGGTCGTGACCACCATGGTAAGGCTTTCTGCTGCTGGATGGCTGGCGGCGGCGTCAAGGGCGGTATGGCTTACGGCGAAACCGACGAAGTCGGTGCCCAGGTTGCTGCGGACGGCGTCGATGTGCATGACCTACACGCCACGATCCTTCGCCTCCTCGGCTTCGATCACACCAAGCTCACCTACCGCTACAACGGCCGCGACTTCCGCCTCACCGATAACTTCGGTAAGATCGTCGAGAAGGTCATTGCCTAAGCTTAGGCTGCTCCGAAAGAGAAGGGCGACACCTCGCGGTGTCGCCCTTTTTGTTTTCACGGGGCCACTGCTTGCATCCGCCGCCTTTTGGTTTCTAATAGAATCATCCTTATGAAGACTTTCCTCGTCCTCGGCGCCCTTGGCTTCGCGATACTCTTCGCCGCCCCGGCGGATCCGAAGAAAGAAGCCAGCCGCAAGGAGCCGGCCCGGCCCGAGGCGAAGTCGGAGACGAAGCCTGAAGCCAAGCCGGCAGCCGAAGTGAAGATCGCCTCCCGCACGGGCGAAGCACCGAGGTCTGGCGTCAAGGGTACCGATGCGTTTGGCCGCACTCAGACCCGCTACGATAACGGCGTGACCGCCGTGACGACGCCGGACCCCTTTGGTGGCTCTTCCACGCGCTACAGCAATGGCGTCACGGCAACCACGCGTACCGACCCCTTCGGGGGCGCCACGACCCGCTACAGCAACGGCGTGACGGCGACCACGCGGCCCGATCCGTTCGGTGGGTCGACCACTAATTACAGCGACGGTACGCGCGCAACCACGCGGCCAGACCCGTTCGGCAACCAGGTGACGACATATTCCGACGGCCGTCGCGAGACGATCCGCCCCGACCCTTTTTCCTCGGCTCCGGCGAAGAAGGACGGGTCGAACGAGCGGAAATGATGGTGCCATCGTAATAGGACACTTGAAATCGGACGGCAGGCTTTCAGTCTCCGCCCTCTACCCCCATGAAGCGTCATCTCCATCTCTGGGCCGCCCTCGCTGCGCTGGTCCTCGCTCTCCCGGCTGTCGCCGCGGAGGCTTTTACGTCCGGCCCCGGCTGGCTTGAATTCCCTGCCGGCAAGGGTGCAGGCGCCGGTAAGCATGTCGTGCTGCTCGCGGGCGACGAAGAATATCGCTCCGAGGAGTCGATGCCGATGCTGGCGCGCATCCTGTCCGAGCGCCACGGCTTCAAGTGCACCGTGCTCTTTTCACATGACGATGGCGTGATTAATCCGAACAGCGGCGCTTCCCTTGGTAAGCCTGAAGCCCTCGACACCGCCGACGCCCTAGTGCTTGGCCTCCGTTTCCGTAAGTGGAATGAAGCTGCCCTCGCGAAGTTCGATGCCGCAGTGAAACGCGGGGTGCCTATTATCGCGACTCGCACCAGCACGCACGCCTTTGCCGGCATCCCTAAGGACAGCGCTTTCGCCGCCTATAATTGGAATGCTAAAGGCGGCTTCGGTCGGAACGTCCTCGGCGAGACTTGGATCAGCCACTGGGGCAACCATAAGGGCGAGGCCACTCGCACGGCCGTCGAGCCCGGCTCCGAGAAGAGCGCCCTCCTGAATGGCGTCGGCGTTATCTTCGCCGATACCGATGTCTACGAGGCTCACCCTCCGGCCGACGTTAAGGTGCTGCTCCGCGGCCTCGTGCTCAAGGGCATGAATCCAGAAGACCCGCTGAGCGAGCGCTCGAAGAAGAACGCCGACAAGCAGGAACAAGGCGTGAACACCCCGGCCATGGCCGTGGCTTGGACGCGCGAAGTTCCGAATGCCGCTGGCACCAAGAATCGCATCCTGACCACGACGATGGCTTCGGCCAGTGACCTGCGCGATGAATCCCTCCGTCGCTTGCTCGTCAACGGTGTGTTCTGGGGTCTGGGTCTCGACGTCCCGGCTAAGGCCGACGTGACGACGGTGGTCGAGTGGAAGCCCAGTCACTACTCCTTCAACCTCTTCCACAGGGGCCTGAAAGCCGAGGATTTTGCCGGCGTCTTGCCTCCGGAAGAGAAGGCCGCCCCAGCTGCTCCCAAGAAGAAGTAAGCAACTGCAAGACGCTGATTATTTGGGCGCATCGGCTGGTGCGCCCATTTTGTTTTATGGTTTGATCCCGCGATTCACAAATAGCTGAATAAGTGCGTCGTTGTAGATGATGTAGGCGCCTTCTCGAGAGGTGGCATCGCGCACTTCGATGTCATCACTTACGACGAACCACGGTGCTTCGACCGTCTTATCCTTGGCGACTAAGTCCATGATGTCGTGGTCAGCCTTACCGCCGGCGCGGCTGAAGGTGATCTTCACACGCTGGTTCGAGGTTTTGAGGATGGCGGGCTGGCCATCGAAGCTCACCCAGATATGTAAGCCAGGTGCATCGTCGGCCAACTTCTCCATCAGTTGCACAACCTTTTGGCGGGCGGCGGTATCGAGCAGGAAGCGGCTTTCTCCTTGGGCGTTCTTCTTTGTCGGCAGGCGCAGGCCGAGGTAATCCTGACGGAGGCAGGCGAAGTTATTGGCATCTAGTGCCAAGCGGGCTGGTTCGCCGGTGGCCGCAGCGCGTTCGAGCAAGGCCAGGGGCCCAGATTGCTTATGCTCGTGAAAGGCTTGATCGGCGATGTACGAGCGCCGGCGGTGAATGTCCCGTCGGTAGAGGTCCGCATGGCGTGAATCGACGAGCCCGGATTGTTCAGCGAGGACGAGGGCATTCTCAATCGACTTCAGCTCCTGCGCGTCCGCCACGTTAATTTTGGCAGAAATGCGTTCGAGGAAGGGGTCGGAAGGGTGGTCGCGCTTCTCAAGTTCGTAGCGTACCTTCTCAACGTGCTCAGTGATGCGTTTCTCGAGGGCGATGACTTCTGGTAGCGTCTGGCCAGCGGTGCGCTGGTAGCGGCGCAGAAGTTTGAGCATGTCCTCCATCTGCGGAATCGCCTGCCGCAATTCATGCTCCTTCGCGAGGAAGGGATCGGCGTCGCGCTGGGCCTTCCGGACTTTCTCCACCGTTTCCGTGGTGAGTTGGCGGAGCTTGCCAACCTCTTCAGAGGCGGCCTTCAGGGTGCGGGCGTCCGCCAGCCATGGGCGGATTTCCTCCGAAAGTAATTCCTCGGCGATTTCTCGGGCCCGCTTAGCGACCTGTTCTCGGGCTCGATCGAGTTCGCCGCGGAGGCGGAGGATTTCTTCTTCCGACTTGGCCGCACGTCCGTTGGCCGCCGTGACCGATGCCTCAAGTATTCCTAAATTCCGGGCTGATTCTTGGGACTGGCGGGTTGTCTCTTCGCGGGCTTTCCGGTTTTCGGTTTCTTTGGCCTCGATCTCGTTGGCATGCTGCCGGCGGACTTGACGGAGTTCGTTTTCGCGGGCCGCCTTGCCTTGGGCGAGGTCTTGTTGGAGTCGGCGCAGTGTGCGGTCCGCGGAGTCTAGGGCGTCCGCTGAATCCGGCGGAGTCTTATCCGTTTGCCCGCTGAACTTCGCCATCACCGATTTCCAAGCCTTGCCGTCTGGCTTGTTTGCTTGGGGCTTGGAGAGGGCGATGAGCCTAGCGAGTTGATCGCTCGGCAGGGCGGCGTCCTTTTGTTCGGCTTGGTTATTCCAAAGGATGCACAGTAGGGCGGCGCGAGGTCCGCCAATTACGCCAGCCAGCTCGTCGAGGTGTTCCAGTAGTTTCGCTTTCTCGCCCTTTAATGCCTCCGCGTACCATGGGAGATGCTCGGCGATAGCGGTGGCATCGAGGGCCAGGTGTCCGAGGCGTTTCTTGAAGAGAAACTTGGCGTCGCGCAGGAATGGCTTGCGGTGGATGTACCCGCCCGGAACTTGCTTGGCGAGGGCGAGCAAGGGCGCATCGGCGACATGCTGTAGGTCCAGGATGAGTTGCTCGGAGAGGATCTTGCGGTGCGGATCGACCGCCTCGTTCTTGTAGGAAAATTGCCCCATGTCTGCAGTGTGCCTGCTGCGCTCCCGGGGGCAAGATTCCCTCGGACGGCTGGGTGCTTATTTGGGTTCTGGCTCGCCAGCGGGAAGGGAAGGGGGTTCGTTCTGGCCTGCCTGATGCACCCGACCGCCTCCATCGTCCTCCCCCTCTGCTCGGCCTTGGGTTATACCTTCGCCGCGATGATGCTCAAGCGGGCGATGGATGGGGGGCATCCGTGGCGGGTGGTCTTTATCGTGAACCTTCTGGGCGCCGTTCTTTTCCAGACCTGGCTCCTGCATGGCGGCGAACCCTTCACCGCTACCAATGTGACGCACGCCGTGCTGGCGGGTACGGCTTTCTTTATCGGTCAGGTCTTCACCTTCATTGCGATTAGCCGTGGGGACATCTCCATTGCCACGCCCGTGCTCGGGACGAAGGTGGTCTTTGTCGCGGTGTTCGTCTTTCTGGCGAAAGGGCAGCTGGATTCGAAGCTCTGGGCGGCAACTTTTTTGACCACACTCGCGTTGGCCCTCTTGGGCGGCGAGTGGCAGGCGAACCGCCAGCGCCTGCTGGTCAGCGTCGGGTTCGCGTTTCTGGCCTCCATCGCCTTTGCGGCGACGGATGTTATGCAGCAGCTTTGGGTGCCGGCTTTCGGCTTCGGGCATTTCGGGCCGGTGATGTTTGCGACCGTCGGCCTCCTGTCCCTCGCTTTGATTCCGTTCTTCTCCGCCCCGCTGAGCCAGATGCCGCGCCCGATGGTCAAGTGGGCTTTGGGCGGTGGGCTACTCCTGACCATTCAGGCGATGGGCATCGCTTACTGTATCGCTGAATACCATCAGGTGACCGTCACGAATGTCCTCTACAATACCCGCGGTCTTTGGAGCGTCGCGTTGGTCTGGGTCGTCGGACACTGGTTCTCCAATACCGAGAAACATGTGGGCAAGGCCATCATGACGCGCCGTCTGATCGGTGCGCTCATCTTGCTGGCGGCGGTTTACCTCAGCCTCTCCTAATCAAAGGTCGAGATTATCGATCAGACGCGTCGCGCCGAGATGGCAGGCGATCGCGATGGCACATTTTCGGCCGCTGATATCCGGCACCTTCGCCATGCTCTCAAGGTCCACGATCTCGCAGTACTGCAAGCGTACGGCGGGCTCGGCGGCAAGGAGTCGGGTGGCCGCGGAGCAAAGTTGTGCCGAATCGGTGACGCCTGACTGGGCGAGTTTACGGGCGACTTCCAGTACTTGCGGAATCACGGCAGCCTTTTTCCGATCGTCGGTGGCTAGGTAGCGGTTGCGCGAACTCATTGCGAGCCCGTCGGCTTCGCGGATGGTCTCATGTGCGATGATTCGTACCGGGAAGTGCAGGTCGCGCACGAGGCGGCGAATGACGGCTAGCTGTTGCAAGTCTTTGCGGCCGAAAATTGCGACGTCGGCCTGGGTGGCATTGAAGAGCATCGCAACGACGGTAGCGACGCCATCGAAGTGTCCCGGACGGAATTCGCCGCAGAGTCCAGCGGAGACACCGGCCACTTGTACGGTGGTGGTGGCGTCCGCAGCGTAGAAAGCTTCCGTCGAGGGCGCAAAAATCAGATCCGCGCCCGCTTGCGCGCATCCGGCTTGGTCGGCATCGAAGGCCCGGGGGTATTTGCTAAAATCCTCATTGGGCCCGAACTGGGTGGGATTGACGAAAATCGAGACCAGCACGAAGCCGGCTTCCTGCTTGGCCCGGCGTATCAGGCTGAGGTGTCCTTCATGCAGGCAGCCCATGGTCGGCACGAAGCCGATGGTTTGGCCATCGGCCCGGGCACGGGCGACCGCCTCGCGTAATTCGGGAATGGTGTGGACGACCTCCATGGATTCCACCCTAAGGGGCGAGGGTCTGCCCGCAAGGAACACTTCACCGCACCTTTGTCGTTTTCGTCATACCCGCCACCGATTCCTTACTTGGCAGGTCAGGCTGGAACCCCAAAGTCGGAAGACTCACTCCTCCCTCCAGCCATGTCGCACTTCCCTACTGTTCCCCCAATCGAGTTCGAAGGATCGAAGTCCAAGAACCCGTTCGCCTTTAAGCACTACAACCCGAACGAGAAGATCGGCGGGAAGAAGATGAAGGACCACATGCGCTTTGCGGCGGCCTATTGGCACGTGATGCGCAACAGCCTTTCGGATCCTTTCGGTGCCGGCACCGCCCTGATGCCTTGGGATGATGGCTCTGACTCGCTCGATAACGCACTCCGCCGCGTGCCGGTCTTCTTCGAGTTCCTCCAGAAGTGCCAGATCGACTTCTATTGTTTCCATGACCGCGACATCGCCCCCGAAGGCAAGACCCTCGCGGAGACGCATGCCAATCTCGCTCGCGTTACCCAGGAGCTGAAGGCTTTCCAGAAGGGCACGGGCAAGCAGCTCCTCTGGGGCACCGCCTGCCTCTTCTCCCATCCGCGTTATGCTCAGGGTGCCGGCACCTCGCCGAACGCCGATGTTTTCGCCTATGGCGCCAGCCAGGTCCGTCATGCGCTTGAAGCCACTAAGGCGCTCGGCGGCGAAGGTTATGTATTCTGGGGCGGACGCGAAGGTTACGCGACCCTGCTGAACACTAATATGAAGCGCGAGCTGGATCACCTTGCGGCGCTATTGCACCTCGCGGTCGACCACGCGAAGAAGATCGGCTTCAAGGGCCAGTTCCTCATCGAACCTAAGCCGCGCGAACCCTCGACCCACCAGTATGATTCGGATGCGGCGGCCTGCCTCAACTTCCTCCGTGAATACGGCCTCCTGAAGCACTTTAAGCTCAACCTGGAGACTAACCATGCCACCCTCGCGGGCCATACGATGGAGCATGAGATGGAAGTCGCCATCGGCTCCGACGCCCTCGGCTCAGTCGACGCCAATCGCGGCGACACGCTCCTCGGCTGGGATACGGACCAGTTCCCGACGGACCTTTACCTGACGACTAATATCATGCTGCGCATCCTCAAGATGGGCGGTTTCACGAAGGGCGGCCTTAACTTCGATGCCAAGCGTCGTCGCGAATCCCACGAGCCTGTCGATCTTTTCCACGCCCACATCGGTGGGATGGATGCGTTCGCTCGCGGCCTCAAAATCGCGCATGCCATCATCCAAGACGGCAAGATGGATAAGTTCGTCGCCAAGCGTTATTCGTCCTGGGACAGCGGCATCGGCAAGAAGATTGAGTCCCGCAAGGTCACCCTCGCCCAGCTCGATGCTTATGCTCAAGGCGTCACGCCTCCGCGCCTCGATTCCGGCCGCCAGGAGATGCTCGAGAATCTGATCAACGAGTACATCCGCTAAGGCCATGGCGATCGTCCTTGGTCTGGACCTATCCACGCAGAGCGCGACTGCGCTCGTGCTCGATACGGCGAAGGGGACGACGGTCGCCCGTGCCCGTGCGGCCTTCGGCACCGATTTTCCTGACCGCGGACATCCGGAAGGATTTATCCGTGGCGGGCAGGGCGGTGAAGTGCATGCGGATCCGCTCCTCTGGCTCGATGGACTAGAACTCGCTCTGGATCGGCTAGCGAAACTCACCGATCTTTCCAAGATCGAGGCAGTGGCGGTCTCCGGCCAGCAACACGGCAGTGTCTATATCGGTGCGGGTTATGAGGGTGCCTTCAGCGATGGCAATCGGGCCACGCCGCTCTCCGCGAAGATCGCCCCGGTGCTCTCTCGCCGCACCTCTCCGATCTGGATGGACTCTTCCACCTCCGCTGAGTGCACGGAAATCGCCGCTGCCCTAGGCGGCAATCAAGCGGTGTGCGACTTGACTGGCTCGGTTGCCACGCAACGTTTCACTGGACCCCAGATTCGTCGTTTCGCTAAAAACGATGCCGCGGCTTGGGCTCTGACCAAGCGCGTCCATCTCGTCTCCTCATTCTTTGCCTCGATACTCGCGGGCAAGGATGCCGCCATTGATACCGGTGATGGTGCGGGCATGAATCTGATGGATATCCGGAAGGGCGATTGGTCACCTGCGGCGCTGGCCGCGACGGCGCCAGAACTCGCCGCCAAGCTTCCTCCCGTGCGACCTGGGTCGACAGTGGCTGGGAAAATTTCGGCTTACTTTGTCTCTCGACATGGCTTCTCGCCTCATTGTCAGGTCGTCATCGGCACGGGGGATAACCCCTCGAGCCTTGTCGGCATGGGTGCATCGAAGCCGGGCAAGGTTGTCATCAGCCTCGGCACAAGCGACACGCTTTTCGCCGCGATTGAAGGGATCCGTACCGACTCAGCTGGGCTCGGTCACGCCTTCGGTAATCCGATGGGCGGCAGCATGAGCCTCGTCTGCGTCCGTAACGGCTCGCTCGCCCGCGAAGCCATCCGTCGCGAATGTGGCTTGGGTGATTGGGTGGCGTTCTCCGCGGCCGTCGATGCGGCCCCCGCGGCCGTTTCGGCAGTGTTGCCGATGGAAGAGCCGGAGATTACGCCTCGCCGGCCAGCTGGTCGTATCGCCTTGGGTGTGCCTGCGACGAAGGGCTCGCTCCCGCGTGCGGCCGTCGAGGGCCAGGCACTCAGTCTTCGCTTGCATAGCCGCTGGGTGGGCACTCCGACGACCCAGTTACTTTTGACGGGCGGCGCCTCCGAGAACCCCTCCGTAGCCAAGATTTTCGCCGATGTTTTTGGCGCCCCGGTGCTCCGTTTGGCGGTTTCGGACTCCGCGGCGTTAGGGGCCGCCCTCCGGGCGGCCGAAGGCGCTTGTGGGTCGAAAATGGCTGATTTGGAGAAGGTTTTCTGTGCTCCGGCCCCAGGCGTTGTTCTGCCTGATCTGGCCCTCCGGGCGGCCTACGACAAGCTCGAGGCCGAACTCGGCCAAGCCCTGTCGCGATAAGCATATTTTGGGGACTGTGAGCATTGCCCACTTGAACAAAGGGGCGTGATTGGCTGACATAGAGACCTCACCCCCATCCCTATGTCACAGCGCCCCGTTACCCTCTTCACCGGCCAGTGGGCCGACCTCAAAATCGCCGAACTCCTCCCCAAGGTGAAAGCCATGGGTTACGAAGGGGTCGAACTCGCCTGTTGGGGTGATCACTTCGACGTCTCGCGTGCCGTCAACGAAAAGGGCTACGTGGAGTCCATTTGGGAATTGCTCAAGAAGCATGACCTCGGCTGCTGGGCCATTTCCGCGCACCTCGTCGGTCAGGCCACCTGCGATAATATCGATGAACGCCATCAGTGCATTCTGCCGGCCCATGTCTGGGGTGATGGTAATCCGGAAGGCGTCCGCCAGCGTGCTTGCGCTGAGATGGCGCTGACGGCTCAGGCCGCCCGCAAGTTCTTTGATGCCGGTAAGGCCTATATGGCCAATAAGCCGAAGGGCACGGGCAAGACCGTGGTCAACGGTTTCACCGGTTCCTCGATCTGGCACGCCATCTACGCGTTCCCGCCCACCAATCAGGCTTACCTGCAGAAGGGCTATGATGATTTCGCCAAGCGCTGGCAGCCCATCCTCGAGGTCTTCGAAAAGAACGACGTCTACTTCGGCCTCGAAGTGCACCCGACCGAAATCGCCTTCGACATCGCTTCCGCTCAGCGCGCGCTCGATGCGGTCGGTAATCACAAGCGCTTTGGCTTCAACTACGACCCCAGCCACCTCGGCTATCAGGGCGTCGACTACGTGAAATTCATCCGCACCTTCGGCAAGCAGATCCACCACGCCCACATGAAGGACGTCTGGTGGGGTCACGGTGATGGCACGGTCGGCGTCTTCGGCGGCCACACGGATTTCTGCGACGCCCGTCGCGCTTGGGATTTCCGCTCCGTCGGTCGCGGCGATATTCGCTTCGAGGACGTCATTGTTGCCCTCAACGATGTTGGCTACGACGGCCCGCTTTCCGTTGAGTGGGAAGATGGTCGGATGGATCGCTTCTTCGGTGCCGCTGAATCCGCTGCTTACGTCAAGAAGCTCTCCTTCCCGACCAACAAGGTCGCCTTCGACGCCGCTTTCGACAAGTCCGCGCAGGGCAAGTAATCACCGCTCACTCCACACATATCATGGCAACTAAAGTAGGCGTCATCGGCGCAGGTGGCATGCTTCAATACCACGCGGCTGGCTTCAAGCAGGCGGGCGCGGAAATCATCGCGGTCGCCGATCCGGCACCCGGCGCTGCCAAGAAGGCCGCCGAAAAGCATGGCATCAAGCACTCTTACGAGTCCGTCGAAGCGATGCTCGCGGCGCACAAGGAATTGGACGCCGTGAGTGTCATTGTCCCGAACAAGTTCCACGCCTCCTTGGCGATCCAGTGCCTCGAGGCTGGTAAGCATGTATTCTGCGAGAAGCCTCCGGCGCTGAGCGCCCCCGAGGTGCTCGAAATCATTACTGCCTCCAAGAAGTCCGGTAAGCACGTGATGTTTAATTTCAATAACCGTGCCCGCCCGGAATCCCAGGCGATGATCAAGTACGTCGAGCAGGGTCAGGTCGGGAAGATCAACTCCGCTCAGGCGAAGTGGATTCGCCGCACTGGGATTCCGGGCTTCGGTGGCTGGTTCACGACCAAGGAGCTCTCTGGCGGCGGCCCCCTCATCGACTTGCTGCACATGGTCGACCTCGCGATGTATTTGATGGGCTACCCCGAGCCAGCCCACGTGCTCGGCCAGACCTTCAATGACTTCATCCAGGACAAGGCTTTCAAGGGCCCTTGGGGCATTCCTGACCGCGTTGGCGGCGTCACGGACGTTGAGAACGCTGCGCACGGCTTCGTGACCTTCAAGACCGGCCAGGTGCTGACCCTGCAGGTCTCGTGGGCTGAGATGATCAAGCGCGAGGAAGTCTCCGTCGTCTTCCAGGGCACCAAGGCCGGCGGCAAGGTCGAGCGCCTCTTCGGCATCGATGGACTCGACAACACCGCGATTGATACCTGCGAACTCTACGTCCAGGAAAACGGCAACAGCGTGAACCGCTCCATCGTCACGCCGGCGTGCGAAGACATGGGCCGTATCGCCTCCGCCGCGAACTTCATCGAGGCCATCGAAGGCCGCGCCAAGCCTCTCAATACCCCTGAGCAGGCCTACCGCCTGATGCAGGTTATCGACGCCATCTACGCTTCGGCGAAGAGCGGCAAGCCCGTCTCCCTCTGATCACTCTCTACTCCTATGGCATCTCTTAATCGCAAACTCCGGATGGGCATGGTCGGTGGCGGTCGCGGCGCTTTCATCGGCGGCGTGCATCGCATGGCCGCGGCCCTCGACGGGAAAATCGACCTCGTGGCAGGTGCTTTCTCCTCGGATCCCGAGAAGTCCAAACTCTCCGGCCAGGACTTCAACCTCGACCCAGCGCGCGTGTACGGTTCGTACGCCGAGATGGCTAAGTCTGAGGCCAAGCGCCCGCTCGGCGATCGGATCGACTTCGTCTCCATCGTCGCCCGCAACGACCTGCATTATCCCGTGGCCAAAGCCTTCCTTGAGGCAGGCATCCATGTGATTTGTGAGAAGCCCCTCGCATTCTCCCTCGCTGAAGGGAAGAAGCTCAAGGCCGTCGTCAAGAAGAGCGGCTTGGTCTTTGCCTTGCTGCACAACTACACCGGTTATCCGATGGTCAAGGAAGCCCGTGATTTTGTGGCTGCCGGTAAGCTCGGCAAGATCAACAAGGTCCTCGTCGAATACCCGCAGGGTTACGGCATCGGTGCGTTGCAGTCGGGGAAAATCCAGAAAATCGCCAACTGGCGCATGGACCCGAACTGCTCCGGCGTCTCGAACTGCGTGGGCGATATTGGCACGCATGCCGAGAATCTCGTCCATTACGTCACTGGCCTTGAAATTAAGGAAATCGCCGCTGACCTCAGTACCTTCATTCCTGGCCGCCTGCTTGATGATGACGCCAATATGCTCGTGCGTTACAAAGGCGGCGCCAAGGGCGTCCTGCACGCCTCGCAGATTTCCACCGGTGATGAGAATAATCTCAATATCCGTGTCTACGGCACCCTCGCTTCGCTCGAGTGGCACCAGGAACATCCGAATGAGTTGATCGTGAAATACCTCGATCAGCCGCGCCAGACCCACCGTCGCGGGAACTCTTACAACGGCGACGCCTGCAAGAAGTTTAGCCGCACACCCTTTGGCCATCCTGAGGCCTTTATCGAAGCGTTCGCGAACATCTATCGCGCTGCCGCTGAAGCCATCACTGATCGTCTTGAAGGCCGCAAGGCTCCTAAGGCTGGCTACGACTTCCCGTCGATTGACGACGGTGTCACCGGCATGGCCTTCATCGAAGCCGCGGTGAAGTCTTCGCAGGGCAACGCCCGCTGGACTAAGCTCGCCGACTAAGGCGCCCGCCAGTCCGTTACCAAGGCCCCGGTTTCTGGGGCCTTTTTATTTATTGAGCCACCAGATGCTCGCGTTGAGCACGGTGGCGAAACTGACCCAGAGTAGGTGGATGACTTGAAGCTTGGCGTGGTCGCGGTGGAGTGGCCAGAGCTGGCGAATCCAGATGACGAGCAAGATGAGATAGATGAGTACATCGATCAGCGCGAGATCGGGTCGGTGCAGCCCGAAGAAGAGCAGGGACCAGAGCGCATTCACCGGCAGGATGATGAAGAATGTCCGGCGGGCGGCTCGGTTATCCCAGGCGGCGGAGGCGTCTAGGGCCATCCAGACATAAATCATGAGCCAGACGGGCCCGAAGACCCAGTTCGGCGGATTAAACCACGGCTTGGTCAGCCCAGCGTACCAGCCCTTGATCTCGGGCAGCGTGGCCTCGGCGCTCAGCGCCCCGATGGTCGTGCAGAGGACGGCGAGCAAGATGGCTCGCCCTATGTTTCTTGGCTGCGCTCGGGCCGGTTCCATGACGCTAATATTGGCCAGAGTTTGGCCTAGGCAAGGCTGGGTGCGGAGTCCGCTTGCCATCGGCCGTCTTGCCCCTCTTTTTCAAGGCCTTACCGCCATGTCCGAGTCCTACATCCAGCAGCTTTTCGCCGAACGCATCGGCGGAGCCAACTACGGCAAATCAACTGCCATTTATAAGTTCGAGAAGATCAAGCGCGCCAAGGCTGCCGCCAAGAAGGCCAAGCCGGATGTCGCCCTAATCGACCTCGGCGTCGGTGAGCCCGACGAGATGGCTTTCCCGATGGTGGTGAAGGCGCTGCAGACCGAAGTCGCCAAGCCGGAGAATCGTGGCTACGCCGATAACGGTGGCGCGGACTTCAAGCAGGCCGCGGCGCGCTACATGCAGAATCTCTTTGGCGTAACCGTCGATGCGGACACGGAAGTGCTCCACTCGATCGGCTCCAAGGCCGCGCTTTCGATTCTGCCGGGCTGCCTCATCAATCCTGGTGACTATGTACTGATGACTGTGCCGGGTTACCCCGTCTTCGGTACCCACGCCAAATACTACGGCGGCCTTGTTCATAACCTGAAGCTCACTGCCGAGAACGCCTTCCTGCCGGACCTGAAGTCAATTCCCGCCGAGATCTTGGCCAAGGCCAAGGTGCTCGTCCTGAACTACCCGAATAACCCCACTGGGGCTGTCGCCACGCGCAAGTTCTTCGAGGAAGTCGTCGCGTTCGCCAAGCAGCATAACCTCGTCGTCATCCAGGATGCCGCCTACGGCTCGCTGCATTTCGGCACGGAGCAGGTCTCTATTCTCCAGATTCCGGGTGCCAAGGATGTCGCCCTCGAACTGCACTCGCTTTCCAAGAGCCACAACATGACTGGCTGGCGCATCGGCTTCGTCGCCGGCAACGCGCTGCTCGTCCGTGCTTACGGCGACGTGAAGGATAATTCTGACTCCGGTCAGTTCCTCGGCATCCAGAAGGCCGGTGCTGCCGGACTTGATGAAGTCTCCATCCCGAAGGCCATCGCCGCCAAATACTCTCGCCGCATGGACAAGCTGGTCGGGGTGCTCGCCAAACTCGGCTTCCAGGTGCGCAAGCCCGGCGCCGGCTTCTTCCTTTACATGCCTGCCCCGAAGTCCGCCACCGGCCCGTCTGGCACGGTGAGTTTCGATTCCGGTGAAGCCTTTTCGCAATGGATGATCACCGAGCACCTCATTTCCACCGTGCCGTGGGATGATTGTGGCTCATTCGTGCGTTTCTCCGTGACCTTCGTTTCCGATAAGGGCGAGGCAGGCGAAGCGGAAGTCATCGCCGAGGTGGAGCGTCGCCTGGCCCCTTGGAAATTCAGCTTCTGACCGTCTTTTTAAGCCTCTCTCCCTTGTCGGATTGACAGGGAAGGGGGGTTTTGTCCTTCTGAAAGTCCAGTTAATTGGCCTGATAGCTCAGTTGGTAGAGCAGACGCCTGAAGAGCGTCGTGTCGTTGGTTCGATTCCGACTCAGGCCACCATTTAACGCCAGCCCATCCGCTTTAACCCGGGTGGGCTGGTCCTTTTAGCGGCCGAAGATGAGGCGCCAGACCGAGAACTCGCGCCCCCGGTCGATGGTTTCGGCGGGCGGCTGCTCCCAGCCGTTAGCTATTAAGCGGAGGGCTTTGAGCTCTTCGCGGCTCTGGTCCTTCTTCGTGGTTTTCTCGGTCCATTCTGCCTGCACGACGCCGAAAGGGCTTTGGGCCGAGCGCCAGACGGTACCCTTAAATTCAATGGTTTGCTTCGGGACGATGGGGGGATCGGTAATCGTCGAGGCTCGCATCTTCATGCGCGCGCAGCCGAATTTACGGCCGCCCGCTTCGATGACTTCCTGGGCGGGCACGTCGTCGGTAAGTTCGCTGGTGTAGCTGAGGTTCGCCCATTTCGAGACCCAGTCGATATCATCGCGGGTCATGTGGTAGGTGCCTTTGACCGGATTGGAGAAGACAATCTCATGGGAGTTCTCGATGAGGCGGCTCGCCCCGGTTCGATCCATGTCCTCGCGCAGAAGTAAACGGAGCGGAGCTTGTTCGCGAGAGCCGAGCCAACCGACGGGCTCAACGGTGAACCAGACGTGGGGCTTGCCGCCGACATCCATCCCCGTGCGGATGGAGATACTAATCTCGGATTTGGAGACCACTTTGCCGCCGATTCGATTCTCGATTTGATAGCGTGCCCAAGAGCCGGGCTTCGGCAGATTCTCCGCGAATATCTGCCACTGAGCACGGGCGGGAATGAAGCTGGCCCCGAGTAAAAGAAGGGAGAACAGGCAACGCATGGGGGATTGTGGGGCTTTTGAGGGGGTTTTGGCGAGTCTCGACCTCTCTGGATGCCTTTGCCTTTGACTCACCCGTGGCCGTCCGTTGAAGTCGGGGTCTTCGTCATGGAATCCCCGGCACAGTCTTCGACCTCCCTCCGCTCCGCGGCTGGTCGTGCCTCGATTCCGGCGATTATTACCATCATCGGGCTCTGAGCCCGCTGAACGGAACGCCCGACGGGCGACTCCCCGTTCCGCGGCACTCGGAACGGTCCCACCTCTTTACATCCCTTTTTCACTCTCTCACCTACCAACACCACCATGGCACGCTCCATCGAAGTCTATGACACCACCCTCCGCGACGGCTCGCAGGGGCAGGGCATTCATTTCACCGTTGATGACAAGTTGCGCATCGCGGTCGAGCTCGAGCGCTTCGGTATGACTTATATCGAGGGGGGCTGGCCGGGCTCTAATCCGCGAGATATCGAGTTCTTCGCCCGGGCGAAGAAAATCAAGTTCAAGCACGCCAAGCTCGCCGCGTTCGGTTCGACCCGCCGTAAGGGCGTGCGGGCAGCCGAAGATGCCCAGGTGCGCGGCCTCCTCGAAGTGGGTACCCCAGTGGTGACTATCTACGGCAAGACTTCCGCGCTCCATGTGCGCGAAGTGCTCCGCTGCTCCCCTGAGGAAAATCTCGAGATGATCCGCGACACGGTTGCTTTCCTGAAGTCCCACCGCCGCGAGGTCGTCTACGATTGCGAACACGCGATCGACGGCTGGAAGGAAGATCCGGCCTACGCCATCGCTTCCATGCTCGCCGCCGTCGAAGGCGGGGCTGACCGCATCGTACTTTGCGATACCAATGGGGGTTCGCTGCCGGCAGAAGTGGCTGCCGCCACGCGTGCGGCCCTCGCGGCTCTGAAGAAGACGCCCATCGGCATCCACACGCACGATGACGCCGGCCTAGGCCTTGCTAACGCCCTTGCCTCCCTCGAAGCGGGCGCCTCACACGTCCAGGGCACGGTCAATGGCATCGGCGAACGTACGGGCAATTGCGACCTCACGGCCGTCATCCCCTGTGCCCAATTGAAGTTTGGCTGGAAGTGCGTCTCCTCCACGGCCCTTAAGAGCCTCGCCAGTCTGTCTCGCTTTGTGGACGGCGTGGCCAATCTCGCTCCTGATCCGCGTCGCCCGTGGGTCGGCACGGCGGCCTTTGCCCACAAGGGTGGCACGCACGTGGATGCGGTTCGCAAGTTCTCGGCGGCCTACGAACATATCGATCCAACTGTCGTCGGCAACGAGCGCACGGTGCTCGTCAGTGACCAATCCGGCCGCAGTAATATCGTCCTCAAGGCGAAGGCCCTCGGCATCGATCTGGATCGCGATTCCCCGGCCACCGCCACCGCACTTGATGAGCTGAAGAAGCTCGAGCACGCTGGCTGGAGTTTTGAAGACGCGGAAGCTTCATTGGCGCTTCTGCTTCGCCGCCATATCGGCAAGAGTAAGGCAGCGCCTTTCGAGGTCGCTTCTTATCATGTCACCGCCCGCGGTGCCCAGGGCTCTGCTTATTGCGAAGCCGTGGTCCGCCTGAGCATCGCCGGTAGGGAAACGCTCACGGTGGCCGAAGGCGATGGACCGGTCCATGCGCTCGACCAGGCCCTGCGTTCGGCCCTCGTGAAATCTTTCCCGAAGCTCGCGAAGGTGAGCCTCGTGGATTATAAGGTACGTATTCTTGGTGGGGCCGATGGCACCGCGGCTAAGACCCGGGTGGTCATCCGTTCCTCCGACGGCAAGGGCTCCTGGGGCACCGTCGGCGTGAGCGAAAATCTTGTCGAGGCCTCGCTCCAGGCGATTGTCGACGGTTACGCCTACGCTTTGTCCTGAGCTTCCGGCTGACGCGTTGACTGCCTTCAAGGGCGGGGTAGCAATCATCAACCCCGCCCTTTATGCGTTCCCTCTTGCTCCTCGTCCTGGCTACCGCGGCTGTCTCCGCCGCCGATACTGCCCAACTCCATATCTTCGAGATGGCGAAGCCGGGAGAGGTCAGCGACGTAGCCAAGATTCCGGCGCTTGCCGCCGCTGCCTATGGCCGGCCGCACATGACCGCGCCGCCCATTCCGGTCTTTCGTTTGAGCGACGTCGCCTTCCTGGGGGCCGCGCGCAAGGAGAAGCTCGACGTATATTTCCCTTTTGGAGCGGCACGCACCGATCGCCCAGCCGTCGTCTTCATTCACGGCGGCGGTTTCACGGCTGGTGATAAGGCCGAATATCGTTCCGCCAGCGTGAGCGCTGATCTGTGCCGAGCGGGCTATGTCGTCGTGAGCTGTAATTACGTGTTGGGGTCGAAGTCTGCGCCCGGGGTCTGGCCGCAGAATATCGCGGACTGCCGACAGGCCATCCGCTGGGTGCGCATGCATGCGAAAGAACTCGGCGTGAATCCGGAAAAGATTGCGGTGGCGGGCGGCTCAGCGGGCGGCTACCTCGCGCTCATGGTCGGGCTTTCGGATGACAAGACCGGGCCAGGAGGAGAGGTCGGGGCCCAGGTTTCGGCCAAAGTTTCTGGCGTCATCGACATGTATGGGGTCGTGGATTTTTCTAAGCATGGGGCGGGCGATATTCCCGGGGTGCCGGCAGCGGACCAGCGGACTTATCTCCCGGTGACGCAGTGCGACGCGAATGATCCTGCCGTGCTCATCCTGCATGGCACAGCCGATACCACCGTAGATATCGCCCAGTCCACCGAGATGGCCAAGGCGCTCCGCACGGCAAAAACTTCCTATGAGTATGTGATGGTCGATGGCGCGCCTCACACGTTCGATCTGCACCCACGGGGCAAGGGATGGAAGCGGACGGGGCAGGTCGCCGGGGCCGAGGTCGTCAGCCAGTCAGCTCAGCCGGACCTGACCGAGGTCGTGCTGGCTTTTCTCGCGCGGACGATTGGAAAGTAGGCTTACTCCTTCAGTCGAGCCATCACCGTCGAGCCCTGAAGCTGGACGTCGAAACGGCCAGTGTCTTCGAGCATGCGATAGAATTTCGCATAGCGCGGGGCGTTCGCTTCCAGGCCAGGGTGTTCCTGGAGGAGGAATTTCTTAATCACCTCGACCTTGAGCCATTCACCGGGAGGAGCCAGGCCCAGGGCCACGTCGGCGAGGGCTTCGATGATGTCGCGACGCGAGTGAAGTTGGGCCCGGCGTTGGTCGGACTCGGCCTTACCCTGGGCTTGTTGGGCGGGGGTGAGATTCGGGGTGTCCCGGTAATCGTGACCAGAATTTTCGGAGGGCCGGCGAGGTTCGCGGGCTGGCCGTGGTTCGCGGCGGGGTGCAGTCGGGCGGGGCTCACGCTCCGGACGCGATTCACGGGCGGCCCTTTGTGGGGCGGCTCCGAATTGCAGTTCGGGGAGCATCTTTTCGAGCTGATCCAAGAGACCGCCGACTTCCTTATTCGTCTTGGGTGTGAGGGCGCGCAGGGCTTGTGCGATTAATCCGAGGGCGCGACGCGGGTCGGATTTGGCGGCCTGTTCATCGTCCAAGCGCTCACGGAGCTCAGAGAGATTTAGATAATGATGGGCGGTGGAGCGGAGGGCTTTGTGGGTGCGCTCACCCATGACGATGATGCGGACGCCGAGGCGCTTGGCGTCTTCGACGACGGGCGTGAAATCGCTGTCGTTCGTAACGAAAATCAGCGTCGTGGGCGTCGTCGTTCCGGCCATTAACTTAACCGCATCGATGGTTAGGCGCATATCCGCCGCGTTCTTACCAGGGGTGTAGCTGCGTTGATCAACGAGCTCGAGGGCGGGCCATTCTTGGGCCGCGGCTCGCCAGCCGCTGAGGCGCCCGTTGAAATCGCCGTAAGCTCGTGCCGCCGAGATTTCGGTTTCGCCGATGAAGCGGCGCAGGGTGGGGAGGTGCTGGTGCGAAACGTTGTCCGCATCGATGAGCACCCCGATGCGCTGATTAGGCTGGGCCTTGGCGGCCTCCGGGGTGGAGGTCGAACTGGCGTTGGCTTGGCGCGGCGCGGCGGGCTTAGCCCGACGGCTGGCTGGCTTGCTGGCGCGGCTGCGCGGGGCGGGAGCGGACTTCTTGGATTTAGGACGGGCCACGGGAGTGAAAGAGGCTCTTATCCGTGCGGCCAAAGTCCCGACCCTACAATGCGAAACACTACGGCTCGCTACTTCGCGTGGGCGGCGGCGGGCGCGGGCGTGATACCGTAGGGATGTGCGTCGCTAGGCGGGAAGAGGGTGGAGAGGGCGAGGAGGATGCCAATCGCCGAGGCGGTCGCGGAGGCCCAGAAGAGCGCTTTGACCTTGGTCAGCGCACAGATCGACGCTAGCGCGATGCCGACTTGAATAAACGTGATGGCCTGGGCGAGTGTGTGGTGCGGGTGCATCAGGCGGCGACTTTCCTCGATGAGTGGCCCGACGGCGGCGTCCTTACGGTCCGCGGCGGCGTCGAGGGTTTGGGCGCCTTTAAGGATCTCCGCTTTCTCGGTTTTGTAGCGCTCGATGTCGGCGGTGAGTTTGCTGCGGGTTGCCTCCGAGTTCGTCAGGCTAGCCCCGAGTTCGGCGAGGTTCTGCTTCGTGCTTTTCGCCTGATAGAAGGCCCATTGATTGGCCGCCTGCGTGCGCAGCTGGTTAGCTTCGTTCTTCACCAGGATGGCATCATTCTTCAAATTGGCTGCGTCGCTCTGGTGGCTGGCTCCCAGGAAACTGAAGACCGCCCCGAAGGTGGCGAGAATCGCTGTCATGATGGAGACGCGGATGGCGAGGGCTTCGCCATGTTGCGCCTGATGCTCCAGGGCGTGTTGATCCGGGCCGTGGACATGGAAGCCGTCGTGGGACATAACCATATTTCTTCCAGAGTCTGGGGTGGAGTCAACGCGCCTGCTGATAATTTAAATATATTTGCTGGAACATTGGCGGTAGCATGATGTTAGGAAAGTTGTGAATCGTCGTCTCCCCGCTTGGGGTCTCTTTTTAGTCATGCTTCTCTCGCCTTTGGCTTCGGTCGCCAAGGAACCCGTCTGGACGGCTAAGCCCGGCCCGTGGGGGCAACTGGAGGTGCGGGCGGTCTATCTTGAGCCGCCGGACAGCTTGTTGGCCGTCATCGCCAAGCCGAACTCGGTCACACGCTGGTCATTCGAGCAGACCACCGAGCAGGGCGTCCGCGAACTTTTGACCAAGGTGGGGGTATCTGCCCCGATCGTCGGTCGCCTCTTCGCGTCCGGTCGCACCCTTGTAAGCGGTAACTCGGTGAGCCTCTATCCGCAGGTCGAGGATCTCACTGCCCTGTCGACCGAGGTCCGCAGTGCTCTCTACGTGGAGTTGGCTAAATATCCGGCGAACGAATATCAACGCGATCCGGTCTATATTCTCGGCGGCGATGTCGATGACTGGCTAGCCGAGGTTCCGCTCAGCCCTGCGCAGCAACAATTATTCCGCAGCCTGCTTTGGAAGCGTGGCGACACCCTGGTATTCAGTGATATGCAGGCTCTCCTGACGCTTTGCCATGGTCCGGAAGAGGTCAGCAACGTCTTCCGGACGATGACCCGGGTGCGAAGTCTAATCGTGGAATTGCAGCTCCCGCTTAAGTCCGACCGCAAGGAATTCCTTGATTACTGGTCCGCCGGGCAGACCGACGCGCCACACCTCACTTTTATTAACGCGATCACGCAAAGGCGGGCGACGCAGACCGTCGACATCACGCATTTCTTACCCTCCTTGATGCGGCAGCGTGCCTATACTTTCCCGGAGATGGAGCTCGGGTTGAAGGGTCGCTTCCCGGATTGCCATTGGACTTCGCTCAATTTTTTTAACATCACCCCGAAGGAATTTTTTCTCGATACGCGTTTGGCCGCGGAGCAACTCTTGGCGAATTATACCACCGTCGAAGCCCCTTATCGTTTCGGTGACGTGCTCTGTTTCTTGGATAATGGGCAAGGGCTACACACCTGCGTCTTCATTGCCGATGATATTGTTCTGACCAAGAACGGCGATAGCATCCTCGCGCCTTGGGCGATGATGCAGATCAAGGATGTGGAATCAGTCTACCGTCGTTCCGCCAGCACGCGTATTCAGGGCTACCGACTGAAGAAGTAGGCCGTGGGCCTGTGTCGCTGTCCCCGGCGGGAATTGAACCCACATCCTCGGTTTAGGAAACCAATGTTCTATCCATTGAACTACGGGAACGCGATAGGTAGTAAGTCTGGGCGGGGCGGGGCGGGCAAGCCCGCATCGGCGGGGTTGGCTTGACTCCCCCGGGTTTAGGCTAACTTCAAGTTCATGTACGCTGTCCTTTCCGCCGCTGAGGCGCTGATGGTGGTTCCTAACTGGGCTTGGGCGGCTTTCCTTGGCTTCGTCGGGCTGATGCTTGCCCTAGACCTTGGCGTCTTCAAGAAGAACAGCGACCAAGCCCCGAGCTTCAAGGAAGCCGTGGCCTGGTGCATCGTCTGGGTGTCACTGGCCATCGGCTTCGCCTTCCTGCTCTCCGCTTGGCGCGGGCCAGAGGATGCCGAACTCTTTGTGGGTGGCTACGTCCTCGAGCTCGCGCTATCGGTCGATAACCTCTTCATCTTCATTCTCGTCTTCGCTCACTTCGGCATTCCTGAACGCCTCCAGCATCGCGTACTCTTTTGGGGCATCTTGGGCGCCGTCGCTATGCGGGCGGTCTTCATTATTGCCGGCGTTGCCGCGGTCGACCGTTTTGCCCTCTTGCTGCCCTTGTTTGGCGCCTTCCTGCTCTTCACAGGAATCAAACTCGCCCTCTCGCATGACGAGGCTGAGGGCAAGGGGATCGAAGAGAACTTCATCGTCCGGATGACGAAGCGCTTCCTGCCCGTGACCAATCGCCTCCACGGCGATGCTTTCTGGGCCAAGGAGGAGGGTCGCGGTGTTTTCACGCCACTCTTCGTGGTGTTGCTTGTCATCGAGGGTACCGACCTGCTCTTTGCGGTCGACTCCATCCCCGCGGTGCTCGGCATCCTGCCGACCGAGATGGCCATCGAGGAGAAGCGCTTCATCGCCTTCACTTCCAATATTTTCGCGATCATGGGCCTGCGTTCGATGTATTTCGCCATCTCGGGCTTCATGCATTATTTCCGTTTCCTTAAGCCAGCCCTGTCTTTCATTTTGGTCTTCATCGGCCTCAAGATGATCCTGCCGTGGGCGGCCGGCCTCGGCCAGTTGGAGGGCCAGCTGGGTGCATGGGTGCCCGCCGTGCTCGTCCATGAAGGCAAAGTCCATGTCCCGACGGCCGTCTCGCTCTCGATTATCGGGTTCATCTTGGCGCTTGCGGTAGCTCTCTCGGTGGCTTTCCCAAAGAAGAAATAGGAAAGATTTGGTGTTTCCACCTGCGGGGCTCATCGCCACGCTGGTGGCGTGTTCCGAGGCCGCTACAAGCTTTACCTGCCCTATCTAAAGGGAAGCCGCACGTTGCTGACTTTTTCTCTACTGGCCGCCGCCGTCTTTGCGGCGGCCAATGCCCTTGGCTTGCCGTTTCTTGTGGGCAAGGTTCTCCCGGCCGTTTTCGGCGATGAGGTAACCCGCGCCGCGCCTCTCCTGACGTGGCCGAAATGGCTGGGCGGTCAGCCGGCGTTCACTCTGCCCAAGGGGTATGAGATGGCCTTCGCGGTGGGCTTCCTGCCCGTCGTGATGCTGATCCGCGGCGTCGGGGAGTTTTTCTCAACTTACCTCCTTAATCTCGCAGGCTTGCGCGTCATTGAGGCCGTGAGGCGTGATGTCTTCGCCAAACTTCAGCAGTTACACCTCGGTTTCTTCGGCAAAATGTCGATCGGCGATTTGCTCGCCCGCCTTATTGCTGACGCTAATTCGGTACGGCTGGTATTGGTAGACGTCTCGAATGACTTAATCGTCCAGCCCCTGACGATGGTCTTCTCCTTGGGCTACGTGGTCTTGATTTGTTTCTCTCACGAGAAGGGATACTGGTTCCTGCTCTGCCTGATGGTCGTGCCGATTGCGGTGCTGCTTGTTCGGGGTGTCGGTTTGCGGATCCAACAACGTACCCGACAAGGGATGGAGTCGGCTTCCGATTTGAATAGTATCGCGGTTGAAAACCTTCAGTCGGCTCGCGAGGTGCGGGCCTATGGATTACAGGATCGCGAGTCCCAGCGCTTCAATCAGGCCAGTCAGGAAGGGTTGCGGATTCAGGGTAAGCTCATCCGCTACGAAAAGGCGCTTTCTCCCTTGGTTGAAATCACCGCTGGCTTGGGAATCTCCGCGGCTATCGCGGTCGGGGCGATGAATGGATTCACGCTCAACGAACTTATCTCGCTGATTGTCGCGTTCTACTTTGCGTATGGTCCGATCAAGCGACTCGGCGGCGTGAGCAGCCGACTGAACATGGCTGCCCCGGGCCTCGTCCGCTTGGAGGAAATTATCCTCGCACCCGTCGAAGTTGCGGACGCTTCTGACGCCCGTCCGCTGGCTCGTGTCCGCGGAGAACTGGCAATGAAGGACGTCACTTTTCATTATGGGGCCGAACCGGTATTGGCTGATATCACGTTAAAGATTCCCGCTGGTCAGTCGGTGGCACTCGTGGGCCCCAGCGGCGCCGGTAAAAGCACCTTCGTTAATCTTGTGCCCCGGTTTTTCGATCCCCAGCGGGGCTCAATTTTGATCGACGGGCACGATGTCCGGAGCGTGCGGCAGACAGACCTCCGCGCCAATATCGCCCTAGTTTCCCAGGAGCCCGTGCTTTTCAACGAATCAATCCTCGAGAATATCCGCCTTGGTAGGCCAACGGCCATGGACGCCGAGGTCCGCGAGGCCGCTCGCCTGGCCGGTGCGTTGGAATTCATCGACGCGCAGCCCGAGGGCTTCCTGACCAAGGTGGGCGAGCGCGGCGGTCGTCTTTCCGGTGGCCAACGCCAGCGCATCTCCATTGCCCGCGCTTTCCTGAAGAATGCGCCGGTTCTCATTTTGGATGAAGCGACTTCCGCCCTAGATACAGATACGGAGCGCAGTATCCAGCAGTCGCTGGCGCTGCTGATGAAGGGGCGGACCACCCTCATTGTCGCTCACCGTTTTAGCACCATCCGCGATGTTGATCGGGTGTTGGTGTTTGATGGAGGCCGCATCGTCGCGGACGGTTCGCGGGAAGAGCTTTATAAGTCCTCAGAGCTTTTCCGGCGACTTTGGGATAATCAGTCCAAGAACTTAGGCTGATGCGATTGCTGGTCGTCAAGTTCTCCGGACTGCGCGGCGCGTTGGCCGCGACGGCGGGTTTGCGTTCAGTCCGCGAACGCCATCCCAGTGCCCATGTGACTTTTGTAACTTTACCGGGCTCGGAGCCGGCGTTGGAAGGTTGCCCGGCGATTATCGATGTGGTGGGCGCTGATCCGCAGGCGGGGACATTTTCACTGCTGGCTCATTTGCGCCGTCAGCGCTTTGACGCGGCGGTAGCCCTCGGCACGCATCCGGCTGCGGTCCGCCTGGTGGCGCTGAGCGGAGCCAAGCTTCGTGTGTGTGCCGGCCAGCCTGCTTGGTGGCTCCGTCCGTTCATACATCGCCAGATCGTCGGCTCCATTGTCGATCCCCACGAAGTCGCCCGGGATCATGAGGTGTTGGCCCGAGCTCTTAGCTTCCATGCCGAAACACCGGCTATGTGGTTTGCGCCGTCGCGCATGCAGGAGCACGGATTGCTGGTAGAGGAGGGTCGCTATGCCGTCATTCACCCCGGGTCGCGCCGTCCGGAGCGTATTTTGGAAATCGATAAGTGGGCCGCCGTGGCCCGGACATTATTGGCCAGCCGAGCGGTTGAGCGCATCGTCGTCTCAGCCGGACCGACCGGCGAGGAGCGCATCATGGCTGAGGCTATCTGTGGCTTAATCGGTCCAGCGGCGATGTCGACCCGCGGGCGCCTCCGCTTTTCCCAGCTTGCTAGGCTGATTAAAGAATCCCGGCTATTCCTCGGCGCGGACTCCTCGGTGCTCCAGCTCGCGGCCGCGGCCGGAGCGCCCATCGTGGGGGTGTTCGGGCCGTCGGACTATGCGCGTGCCCGCCCCTGGGGGGGCGTGCACCGCGTGGTGCGTGTGGATACCTCGCGGTATGAAGGCGAGCCGCAGGCGGATTACCTTGCCCGGATGGATCGAGCCTTAGCTCGCATTACGGCGCTCCAAGTCGAGCAGGCGGCCGAGGAAGTTCTGCGAATTACCGCACCCTGATGGCTGCCGCTTGACCTTCGCCTCTTCGCCGCGAAATTAGCCCTGTGTCCGCCCCTGCTTCTCATTACGACGCCGTGATCATCGGTGCCGGCATGTCTGGATTGGCGGCGGCGGTACGCCTAGGGATGTTCGGGAGAAAAGTCCTCGTGCTGGAGCGGCATAATGCCGCCGGCGGCTTGAACTCATTCTATGCCCGGGGCCAGCGTAAGTATGATGTCGGCCTGCATGCCTTGACCAATTGGGTGCCCGAAGGCGTCAAAGGGGCGCCGTTGGTGAAGTTGATGCGCCAATTACGCATCCGCCGAGAAGAACTCGATCTCTGCCCGCAGTTGGGTTCGCGGGTGACGATGGCGGGGAAGAATTTACGGCTGAACAATAACTTTGACGACCTGCTGGCGGATGTCGCAAAGGAATTTCCGAAGTCGATCGACCGTTTTCGCGAGCTCGATGCTTGGATTGCGTCGCTCGATGAGGCTGCGCTAGAGGCCCATGGTGGTTCGGCTCGGGCCTTGCTCGAGGAGCGCCTCGGGGACCCGTTACTCCGGGATATGTTGCTTCTGCCGACGTGCTTCTACGGCAGTGCCCTGGAGGATGACATCGAAGTTTCCCAATTCGCCGTCATGTGGCGGTCGCTCTTTCGGGAGGGTTTCGCCCGTCCGTTCATCGGGGTACGCCAGGTCATCCGCCTCTTGCTCGACCGATGCCGCGAGCACGGGGTCGAGCGCCGGATGAAGTGCGGCGTCAAACGCATGGAGGTGCGCGCCGGCCGGGTGGCCGCGTTGCAACTCGATGATGGTACCGAAATTACCGCCACGGCGGTTTATTCATCGGCGGGAGCGGTTGAGACGCTGCGCCTGCGTTCCGATGTGGAGCCTGTTGCCGGGGCTGCGGCCATCGGTCGCCTCGGTTATGCCGAGACCATCGCCACTTATGAGCCCGCGGCTTTCGCTGGTTTTGGATGGAAGGACACCATTGTCTTTTTCTGCGACGCGGAGCGTTTCAGCTATCGCTCGCCGAAGGAGCTGGTCGATCCCGCCTCTGGGGTCATCTGCATTCCGAATAACTATCAATACGGAGAGGGCAGGGTGCTCGATGAGGGATGGTTGCGGGTGACGGCGCTAGCCAACCATGACGCCTGGTGTGCCTTGCCTGAAGCTGATTATCAGGCGCGTAAGCAGGAGTGGTGTGGGCAGCTTAACCGGGTAGCCCGGCGCCATCTGCCCGTGGTCACGGACGCGACGCATGACGCCGCCCTGACTTCGACCGACGTATTCACTCCGCGGACCGTGCGTAAGTTCACCGGGCATCTGAACGGTGCGATTTACGGATCGACAACGAAGCGGCGCGATGGGCGGACCGACCTCGACAACCTCTTCTTGATTGGGACCGACCAGGGGTTCCTGGGGGTCACCGGGGCAATGTTATCTGGCATTTCCATGGCCAACCTGCACGGTCTGAAGGCGTAACCCCTACCCATGCGCGAACCTGATTTCTCCGCCGCGCCCAGACCCCTCTGGCGCGACCTCGCCCAGCCCGCCGTGATTGTCGGCGCCCTCGGTTACTTCGTCGATATCTACGACCTCACGCTGTTCATGACGATCCGTAAGGACAGCCTGACGAGCCTCGGCCTCGGGCACCTCATCAGCGGGGCCGCTTGGTATCAGGATCTGCTGTCGTGGCAGATGATGGGCATGCTCATCGGTGGAATTCTTTTCGGTATCCTGGGTGACCGCATGGGCCGACTGACCACGCTGTTCGGATCAATTCTTCTCTACTCGGTCGCGAACATCGCTAACGGATTTGTGAACAGCTTCGAGGCTTATGCGACTTGGCGCTTCATCGCTGGGCTTGGCCTTGCGGGAGAGCTGGGCGGCTGTATCGCACTCGTTTCCGAGACGCTCTCCAAGGAACGACGCGGCTATGGTACCGCGCTGGTCGCGACCGTCGGCGTTTTCGGTGCCGTCGTCGCCGGCTACATGGCTGATCAAGTGGGCGATATCGGTCGGGTAGTCGGTGGAGTCTTCGGTGCGCCCATCGAAGGGTGGCGGATGAGTTATTTTATCGGCGGTGGACTTGGTCTGATGTTGCTCGCGCTACGCGTCGGCGTCCGTGAGTCGGGCATGTATCATCAGGCCAAGGAGCATGCGGAGGTCGGTTCCGTGGCCCGTGGTAATTTCTTTGCTTTGTTTTCAAGCGGTGAGCGCTTCCTGCGCTATGCGCGCTGTATCCTCATCGGCCTGCCGACGTGGTATATGATTGGCATTCTCGTGCAGCGTGCCTCGACGGTCTTCGCGCCCGCTGCCGGGGTCGTGGGCGAGCCCATCAAGGATAACTGGTCCGTCGCGGCTTTTTATCTAGGGCTTACCTTTGGCGACCTGGCTAGTGGCGTTTGCAGTCAGATGTTGCGCTCGCGCAAGAAGGTCGTCTGCGGCTTCCTTCTCTTCAGCCTGGCCTGCGTCGGCGTGTATCTCTTCGGAACCTCCGGTTGGACTTCGACTTCTTACTACCGCTTGATTTTCCTCATGGGCTTCGGGATGGGTTACTGGGCTCTTTTTGTGACCATCGCGGCGGAACAGTTTGGCACCAATCTCCGTGCCACCGTGGCTACGACGGTGCCTAATTTCGCGCGTGGATCATTGGTGCCGCTAACGTTCCTTTTCACTTTACTGGCGATGCCCTTAAATCAGGCACGGGTTGCGCCGTCGATTGCCGGGGCGATTCTCGGCGTGATCTGCTTTGGAGCCGCGTTCCTCGCCCTTTGGACGATGGAAGAGACCTTCGGCAAGGACCTGGACTACCAGGAGAAGCAGTAAGCCTTACTTGTTGGCCGGCGTTGCCTCGTCGCGCACGCAGCGGAAGCCGGCGTGGTTCGTCGAGGTCAGCGTATCCAGGCCTTGGCGGGCGGTGGCGCGGTAGCGTAAGCAGTAGCCTTCGTCGCAGAGCCATGAGCCGCCGCGGATGACGTGTTGCCCGTAGCCCGTGCCTTCAGGGTCATGGCCGATGGCGGGGCCGGACGGGGCGTCTTTCGGGGAGACTCGGTAATAGGTGGGCTGATACCAGTCTTCGCACATCTCCCAGACGTTACCGGCCATATCATAGAGTCCGTAGCCATTGGCTGGAAAAGATTTTACGGGAGCGATGCCAGCGAAGCCATCCTCGGCGGTATCGCGTTCGGGGAACTTACCCTGCCAGTGATTGCACATGACCTTGCCGCCGGGACGTTCTTCGTCGCCCCAAACGTAGGCTTTATTTTTTAGGCCGCCGCGGGCGGCGTATTCCCATTCGGCTTCGGTCGGGAGGCGCTTGCCCGCCCATTTGGCAAAGGCCTGCGCATCCTTGTAGGTGAGGCAAATCACGGGGTGATTCATCCGCTCTTTAATGTCGGAGCCAAGGCCCTCGGGGTGGCGCCAGCTGGCACCCGCGGTAAATTTCCACCAGGGTAGATTGCCGACTCCGCATTGGAAGGGATTCACGCCAGCGACTTTCTTGAACAAGAGCGAGCCGCCCTTGAGGTATTCGGGCGGGGCGTTGGGGAAGTCGCGCGCACTAAGGTCCTTTTCGGCATCGGTGACGAAGCCGGTGGCATCTGTGAAGGCGGCGAATTGCGCATTGGTAACCTCCGTGACATCCATCCAGAAGCCTTTGAGGTGCACGGAGTGCCCGGGGGCTTCTTCGGCATGTTTTTCATCAGCCTTATCCGTGCCCATGCTGAACTCGCCGGCGGGTATGCGCACCATTAGGGCGAGTCGCGGGTCGAGGCCAGCTCGGCTGACCTCCGCGTCGCGATGGGTCTTCCAAGCGAAGGCCGCAAACGGCGCGACGATGAGGATCGTCGCGAGGGTGATAATCCATCGCCGGGCGAGCTGGCTGGCTGACTGGCCTTCGCGGGGTGCGGTCATGGGAGGCTTATTTCTAGGTGAAGGGCGACGGGGGTCGAACCTTTTGCATTCTTGGGCGGTATCGCCTCGCCCTTCTGGGGCATTTTCCCTTATCGAAGCCTTGATCATGAGCTCATCCCAAGAAGAAGTCCTCCAGATTTTCCGTGATTCCAAGGCCCTGTTGACCGGCCATTTCGTCCTCCGCTCCGGCCTCCATAGCGGTCACTTCTTCCAGTGCGCCCAAGTCTGCCAGCACATGGATAAGGTCACGCGTCTCATCGAGCTGCTTCGCCCCAAGCTACTCGCGCTTAACTGTGAGACGGTGCTCGCCCCGGCGATGGGTGGTTTGGTGGTCGGGCAGGAGGTCGCCCGGCAGCTCGGCGTCCGCTTCGTCTTTGTGGAAAAGGAAAACGACAAGCTGGTGCTGCGCCGTAATTTCACGTTCCGTCCCGGCGAGCGCGTGATCGTCGCCGAAGACGTCGTGACCCGGGGCGGTCGGGCCCAGGAGTGCCTAGACATTCTTAAGAACGCCGGAGCCACCGCCGTCGCCGTCGCCTCGCTTGTCGACCGGTCGGCCGGACAGACCAAGTTCAGCGTGCCTTTTGTGTCGTTGCTGGAACTAAATTTCCCGACTTATGCGGCCGACGCGGTGCCGCCCGAGCTGGCGAAGATTCCGGCGACCAAGCCTGGTTCCTGAGGTCGGCGGGGGCAGTGTGCTCCTCTAGTCGTTATTTGAGCCTAAAAACCCCTTATTAAGGGTTCCTGCCTGCCTTGTGCCTTGCACACAGGCGAGCAGTTCCCTACGCCAAACCACTCACTTTCCATGGATCGCAAGAACTTCTTCCTGGGTATAGCCTGCCTCGCCGGTGCCTTTGCCCTTTTCTTCCTGACTAAACCCCCGACCCCGGTTGCGGCTATCCCTCCGGCTGTGACGCAGGTGGCCGCGACGAAGGCACTGCCGACGATGAGTGCCGTGCCCAGCTCCGCTACGCGTGTTGACAGTCTGGCCATCGACAAATCGAAGGCCGAATACCCCTTCATCGAAAACGACTTAATCAAGGTGACCCTGACCACCCGAGGTGGTGCCGTCCATAAAATCGAGTTGAAGAAGGAATTTTCGGAAGTCGGTAAAAATGAGCCCATCGCTTTCAATGTCGGCAATGAAGATGCCGCTTTGGCCTTGGCCCATCGGGATTCGAATGCTGGCAGCCTCGTGGGTGTCTATTCGGTTTTTTCGGTTCGGTCCAAGACAGCTACCGCCGTCACGCTGGTCGGCTCGTTGTCCGACGGTTCTCGCGTGGAGCGCACCTACTCCGTGGCGACGCCCAAGGTCGGCGAGGTCGGTGAGTCTTATTCGCTTCGTTTCTCTACCCGGGTGATTCCCGTCGCAGGTAAATCTGCTCCCTCCGTTTGGATTTCCACGGGATGCTGGATGCCTACGGCGGGCGACACTTCCAACCAGTTCCTCTCTGTGCTCGCTTATGACGGCGATGATTTGACCCGCGTCGGACTCGATAAGTTCACTGCCGCGAGCGGCTTTTTGGGCCTCGGTCAGCATGATGCGGCGATTAGCTCCCCGATTGCCTCCGTGGCCAAGCCCCTCACCTGGGTCGCCTCCGGCAATCAATTCTTCGCCTCGATTCTGCATCCTGATGCGGCCGTTCGGGGTACCCGCACCGAAGTCATCGTGCTTCCGGTGAGTTTTGATCCACTCAAGCGGAGCTTACAGGCGTTCGCCTCATGGGAGACGCCCGCCGATAAGGATGGGGTCCGGACGATGGAGGGCGATTTCTTTGTCGGCCCCAAGGAATACGCCCGGGTCGCCGCGCTGCCTGACAGCCAGGTCTACGTCCTGCAGTTCTCCAAGTTGCTTGGCTTCATTTCCTTTGGCGGAATCTGTAAACTGCTCCTCTTTGTTCTCGGCGCCGTCCATTGGCTGCTCGCTTGGAGTGGTGCCTGGTCTTGGGGTTGGGCCATCGTGCTGCTGACCTGCTTGCTTAAACTCATCACTTGGCCGCTGACCTCGATGCAGATGAAGGCGGCGAAAAAAATGCAGAAGTTCGCGAAACCGATGCAGGACATCCGCGAGAAGTACAAGGACAACCCGGAGAAGCTGCAGAAGGAGACGCTGAAGCTCTATAAGGATAATCAGATTAATCCTCTCGCCGGCTGTCTACCGATTCTCATCCAGATGCCGATTTTCTTTGGCCTGTATACCGCTTTCCAGACGACCGTCGAGCTGCGCCTGCACTCCTTCCTCTGGATCGCCGACCTTTCGGCCCCGGATACGGTTTACACCATCGGTGGCGTCGGAGGCTTCCCGGTGAACATCCTCCCGATTTTGATGGGACTCTCGATGTGGCAATCGATGCGCATGACCCCGAATCCTTCGGCGGACGGCTCACAGAAGACCATTTTCTTGATGATGACGTTGATGTTCCCGGTCATCTGTTACCCGATGCCTGCTGCCCTGACGCTGTACATGACGATTCAGAACCTATTGACGATTCTGCAGACTTGGCTTACCAAGGATGAAGACGCTCGCATCAAGGATGAAGACGTCGAGGTGATTCTCCCGACCACTACCCGCAGGAAGCCCAAAGGCTGATTTTAACCCCCCCCACCACCCCATGTCTGGTCATAGTAAATGGCACACGACCAAGCGGCATAAGGCCGTGATCGATGCGAAGCGCGGCAAGATTTTCTCCGTGCTGGCCAAGGAAATCTCACTGGCAGCCCGTGCTGGCGGCGGAAGCCCGGAGTCCAACGTACGCTTGCGTACGCTCATGGATAAGGCCCGGGCGGCCAACATGCCTTCGGATAATATCAAGCGCGCGGTCCAGAAGGGCACGGGCGAGATTCCGGGCGTGACCTACGAGGAGATTGTCTATGAAGGCTACGCCCCAGGCGGAGTCGGGCTGATTGTCGAAGTCACCACGGACAATAAGAACCGGGCAGCCGCTGAGGTCCGCCAGGCTTTTAACGATAATGGTGGCAATATGGCTCAGACTGGCGCGGTGTCGCACAGCTTCCAGAAGAAGGGGCAGTTTCTGATTGGCGCTTCCCAGGTGGGTGAAGACGCCCTCATGGAGTTGGTCCTTGAGGTGGGCGCTGAAGACGTCGTGAACAACGGCGATCACTTTGAAGTGCTTTCGCCTGTCTCGGCTTTCGATGCGATTTCCAAGGCGCTGCAAGAGAAAGCGATTAAGCCGGAGTCGGCCGAGCTGGCCTATGTTTCGAGCCTGCCCGTGCCGGTTACGGATGCCGCGATCGCCAAGCAGGTGCTGGAGCTCATTGATGCCCTTGAGTCGCTGGATGACGTGAAGGCGGTGCACGGCAACCAGGAGATTGATGAGAAGTTGATGGGCTGAGGATCCTCCTCGCTCAATAAACTTCTCCCTTGGTCGGTTATCATCCACACTCTGGAGGTGGCCGCTCCGTTTCGTAGATCCAGTCATGACGTTTCTGGCGTCCGCACGGCTGCGCGTGCGGTGATTTTGCGCGGTGGGGATATCCTCGTGGTTCGGATCCGCACGGAAGAGGGCGAGTTCTTAGTCCTTCCGGGGGGTGGACAGAATCACGGCGAGACCTTGGAGGCCACGGTCATGCGCGAAGTCTTGGAGGAGTTGGGGCTGCGGGTTGCTCCGAAGGCTTTGCTCTATGTCCGGGAGTATGTCGGCAAGAACCATGGCATGCATCGGATTCACGGTCACTTTCATCAGGTAGAGGCCGTCTTCCATTGTGAGTGTGCAGATTTTTCGCCCATCGGGGAAGGACGAGAGCGGGATCGCCGTCAGGTTGGTTTCGAGTGGCTCCCCTTGGCCCGCTTGGCGGATTATCCGCTTTCGCCTCAGGGGCTGGGGGAGGTCATTCCACGGGCCTTGGAAAGCGGAGCCGCCACCTATCTGGGTGACATTCATTGAAGGCTTGCCAGCCAGCCTTCGCCTCCCTTTGTTCACCTTCCCTTTTATTGGGGTTATAGCTCAGTTGGTTAGAGCGCCTGATTGACATTCAGGAGGTCGATGGTTCAAGTCCATCTAACCCCACCACTTCGAAGCCCCGGCCTGGAATCCCCAGTCCGGGGCTCTTTGTTGGTGGGGTTTCAAGCGGGGGAATGCCGTCTGGGCGCACCTTTTTTCTCGCTCATACCCGCCCCTTGTCCCTACCCCTATGGTCTTCATTTTCCATCATGAGCAGCACCCAAATCGTTGATATCAAAGCCCGCGAGATTCTCGACTCCCGCGGCAATCCCACCATCGAAGTCGATGTCGTCCTCGCCTCGGGCGTGGTCGGTCGCGCGGCTGTCCCCTCGGGTGCCTCGACTGGCACCTACGAAGCCCACGAACTCCGCGATAGCGATGTGAGCCCGAAGTCCTTCGCCAAGGGTATCGACCCGAAGAAGCGCTATAACGGCAAGGGCGTCCTCAAGGCCGTGGAAAACGTTAACGAAGAAATCGCCTCTCTCCTCGTCGGCCAGGATGCCCAGGACCAAATCGGCATCGACACCGCGATGATCGGCCTCGATGGCACGAAGAACAAGAGCAAGCTCGGTGCCAACGCCATCCTCGGCGTTTCTATGGCCGCCGCTCACGCTTCGGCTAAGGCCGTCGGCCAGCCCCTCTACCGCTACATCGGCGGCCCGAACGCCAAGGTGCTCCCGATGCCGCTCATGAACATTATGAACGGTGGCGCTCACTCCGACGCCCCGGTCGACATCCAGGAATTCATGGTCGTCCCGAAGGGTGCCAAGTCCTTCAGCGAAGCCCTCCGCATGGGAGCCGAGATTTTCCACGCCCTCAAGAAGGTGCTGAAGGCCCAGGGGCTCTCCACTTCGGTCGGCGATGAAGGCGGTTTCGCCCCGAAGGTCGCTTCCAACGAAGCCGCCCTCGAAGCCATCGCCGCGGCCGTTAAGGCCTCCGGTTATAAGCTCGGCAAGGAAGTCTTCCTCGCTCTCGACGTCGCCGCTTCCGAGTTTTTCGATGAGAAGACCGGCAAATATACCTTCCACAAGTCCGACAAGTCCCAGCGCAACTCTGAGCAGATGATCAAGTTCTACCAGGACCTACAGAAGCGCTACCCGATCGTCTCGATCGAGGACGGTTTCTCCGAGGCTGACTGGACCGGCTGGAAGAAGGCCACCGACGCCATGGGCGCCAATACCCAGCTCGTCGGCGATGATCTCTTCGTCACCAACACCGAGTTCCTCTCCCGCGGCATCAAGACCAAGACGGCCAACTCGATCCTCGTGAAGGTGAACCAGATTGGGTCCCTCACCGAGACCTTCGATGCCGTCTCGATGGCTCAGCGCGCTGGTTACTCTGCGATCATCTCTCACCGCTCCGGCGAAACCGAAGATGCGACGATCGCGGACATCGCCGTCGGCCTCAACGCTGGCCAGATCAAGACTGGCTCGCTCTGCCGCTCTGACCGCGTCGCGAAGTATAACCAGCTCCTCCGCATTGAAGGCGAGCTCGGCAATCGCGCCATCTACGCCGGTAACACCTGCACCTGGGGCGAATAAGGCACGGTCGTAGGAAAAACGAAGGGCCGCCCGAGGGGCGGCCCTTTTTATTGTCCGATGTGGCGGAGGTGATGAATGATGGGCGCCCGTGGGTAGGGACGCGATGACATCGCGTCCGTTCGCAGAGCCATATTCGATCTAACGGGAAGAGTTTTTGGCCCTCCCGACGTTCGTCCTCCCACGGACGCGATGGTGATCGCGTCCCTACCTCGATTCGAGGCCCGCCGTGTTAACGGCAATGATCTTGTACTTCGAGCCAGCCTTGGCGCCCTTATCGACGAAGCGCATCTGCGTCAGGGGTTGCAGGGGCGTGTCGCCGTAGCTCATGCCTTGGAAGAGCGGCTTGCCGAAGGTGTTCTTCGGGGTCTCGGGCACACGCCCGACGGTCTGCCCGTCCTTTTGCACAAGGAACTGGCGGATGCCGCTTTCGAAGTCCGCATGCGCATCCCAGGTTACTTCGACGCCATCCGCCGTAGCCTTAGAGGCAACGTTGAACGGTGCGGGCGGGGGCGTGGTGTCGGCGGTGGAGCCGGTCTTCACGTATTCCGTCCACGCCTTGGCATAGGTGGCATTGGGCAACCAGTTGGCTTCAGCCTTATCTCCGCTATATTCTCCGGCGGGCTTGGCTTCATTGCCGAGCAGAGGGGACATCCAGCCTTTCGACTGGTCGATTTTGCGGAGTTTGTTGCCTGAGGCGGGCAGGCGAAGTTCTAGACAGGCATCGAAGAAGGCGATGGAGGCGTAGCGCTGGTCGCCGGTTTGGTGTCCGGTGAGAGGGTCTGGTGCGAAGCCAATCGGTGCACCCTTTGCCCGGTAGGCCTTAAACATCGCAAGGTTGTCGACCCATGCTCCGTTAAAGCGCTTGTCGCCATTTTCTTTGACGCCCGGATTGGCCATCATCGGAATTTCGTAGGCTTCGGGAGGGAGGACTACTTCGGCAATGGCGCGAGCCTTCGTGGGGTCGGTGGGTTTTTGCCAAGCAGCGTAGGCCGTGCCGGAACGGAACCAGATGGCGACAATGCGCTCAGGATAATTGGCCTGCATGATGCTGGCCCAGAAGCCGCCACCGCTGTGGCCCCAAAGGCACCACGGAGCCGACGCGATTTCGGCGTGGCCGGTTTGCTTGGCGAGATCGGTCAATGCTTGGAGGTAGACTTTATCCGAACCATTGCGCGGATCGCACCACATGCGGCAGTTCGCTTTATCGGGTTCTTGGACCACGGGGCCGAGGAGGGCGCAGTCCCACTTGCGGGCGAGTGCCTGCCAGTGGAGGTCATCGGCGACGGTGACGGCACCTTTATTTGAGCCGAGGCCACAGCCGTGCTGGTGCACAATGACGCCGCGGACGGTCTTCACGCCTTCGGGCAACCAAAGATTGTAGGTCGAGGCGAAGATGAGTTCGCCAGGTTTATCCGAGGCCGGGTAGCTCACGGAATATTTGGTGCCATCAGCCAGAGCGGCCAAGGGCAGGAGGAGTAGGGCGAGTAAGGGTCGCATGGGGTTGGCTTATAGACACCCGAATCGCTGTCGGGTTCAAGCCGACGATGTCTTGCCGTGATTTTATTTGGGGCTAATTTACCAAGATGGGATTGAAAGATGATTTGCTGGCGAAAATGCAGGCTTGGAAGGCGCTGGCGGATGCGCGTGCCCAGCAGGCGGCTCCGACTGCGGTGTCGTTGCTCTCAGCCGAGCTGCTGGCCAAGGGGCATCCAAAGGTCTCTCGCGTCGTGGTCGGAGATGGGCTCGTCTACGGGGTGCGCCAAGGGAGTGGCTTCGGGTGGTGCTGGCTCATTTTTACGATGGTGCATTGTTTCTTCATGTTTAGCGGCCTGCGGGGTGGCACGGTCACGATGAACCATCGGCTATTGAGCAATCCATCGCTCTGGGACTTCATGCTCTTGGGCTTGTTTTACATCCCCTTCTTCTTGGTCGGATTCGGTTTCACGATCGCCCGTTATCGTATTGAGCTGACGTCGGCGGCGGTGGCCGTGCGGTGGCGGATTCTGCCGTGGATTGGTTGGACATGGCGGCTGAGCGCCGGCGAAGAAGTGGCGGTGACGCTCGCCTTTCGCGGCTCCAGTGAGAATGAACGACCGCTCCCGGCGGTGGTGATTTCTTCCCAGGGTAAGGAAATTAGCTTCGGGAGCTTCCTGCCCGCCGGCGTGAAGGAGTTCCTCGCTGGTGCGATCCTTGATTATTATCAGGGCGCTGAGCCAAGTACGGCCCCGTTCATTCCGCGCGCCTAAGTTTTATTTGCGCGGTAGTTCGACTGCCCGAAAGCGTACGAGGGTGTTACTGGACGGTTCGTAGAGCACGCCGAGGCGACCGTCTTTGAGTAACGCCATGCTGCTGTAGGCGAACGGTCCCGGGAAGGTCAGCTGAGTGGTATCCCAGGTGCGGCCGTTGTCGTGCGATAGGCGAAGGGTCCCATTGTTCCGGCCCTTGCCCACGGGGTTAAGAAAGGCGAGGGTATGGTCATCAATCCGCAGTAGGCTGCCCTGACAGGTGGGCTCGGGAAGCTTCAGGTCATCTTGGGCGGCGGTCCAGGTCTCGCCACCATCCTTCGACCAAGAGACCTTCCGGTAGTGGGTGCCTTTCCAGCGCCGGGAGTTCAGGTAGAGGCCGCCATCGGAGGTTTCCGCTACTTGGACTTCGTTCAATTGCAGTAAATCCGTCTGGGGGACGAGTGCGCCGCGCTGCCAGGTGGCGCCAGCGTCGTCACTGTAAGCGACCCAGTTGCAGAAGTTCTTCTTCGCGTCCTGTGAGTTGAAGGGAATGACGAGTCGACCAGCCTTGGGGCCGGTCTGGAGTTGGATGCCGATGCCTGGGCCGGAGGCGGTGGTGATGGCCTCAGCCGGCTTGAGGATCGCGGAAACGTCGGTCGGCTTGCTCCACGTCACGCCATCGTCATCGGATGTCACGAAGCAGGAACGATTACCTTTGGGGTCGGCCGGGCCGACCGGGAGGCCGCTAAACTCATGTCCGCCGGTGGGAAAGGTTTGGTAGAAAAGGAAGACGCGCCCGGACTTGGCTTCTTGGAGTAGGCAGGGGTTGTTGCAGCTGTCGGTCCCTTGTTCGTAAGCGATGCGTGGTTTGCTCCAGGTGGCACCATCATCCTTTGAGATTGAGACCACGAGGTCATTGCCAGCCTGGTCGGAGGATTTATCACGTCCTTCGGCGGCGGCAATCAGGGTGCCTTGCTTTGTGCGAAGTAAGGCCGGGATACGCACCGAAGGGTGCGGCAGGTTCTTTTTAGCTTCAAAGACGATGACGTCGGCGCCGTCGGCGGCGAACGCGGAGAGGCAGAGCAGGCTGAGGAGCAGGGCGATGCGCATGTTTAGAAATTCCAGCTGAAGAAGCCGATGGTTTCGAGTTCACCGATCATCTTCTTAGTCTCGGCGTCGTCGGGGTTGCCGTTGGGCAGGCGGGCGGGGCCGAGCGGCACGCCGAGGTGGGCCATCAAAGCTTTGGCTGCGCCCATGTAGCCTCGCTGGGCGAGGATATCGACGACCGGCTGGACTTTGGCCTGTTCGGCTTCGGCCACGTGGGCGTCGCCTTTCGCATGCGCCGCAATTGTGCGGAGTAGGGGACCGGGGTTGAAATTGTAGGTGCTGCCCACGCCAGCGGTCGCGCCCGCTCGCAGCGCAGGGAGGAAGCGTTCGTCGATGCCATAGGGCAAGTCGAAGCGGCTGCCTTCGAGCGCCTGCGCCCGACGCATCGCGTCGAGGTCTGGGTTGGAATACTTTACGCCCGCAAGGTTCGGGATGATCGGCGAGGCGGCCTTGAGGAACTCGTCGACCGGGAGGCCGCCGATGCCGGTCATGCCGGGGATGTCGTAGTAATAGAACGGTGTCCGCGGGGCGGCCTTAGCCACCATCGCGCAGCTGGCGACGAGGTCGGCCATCGTGCGCGGCTTGAAGTAGGAAGGTGAGATCATCGAGATCGCCTTGGCCTGATTCTTCTCCGCGTGGGCGGCGAGTTGCGCGGCTTCGGTCAGGCAGTTCGCGCCGACGTGCACGATGACATCGATGCCGGCGGCCGGACCGACGACGGCCCAGCGGTCATTGAGGGCTGCACGTTCGCCGGCGGTGAGCGAACTGCTTTCGCCCGTGGTGCCGCCGATGAAGACGGACGTGATGCCGTGGCTGCGGAGGAAGGCCGCCTGGTGTTCGACGCCTTCCAGATTGAGCGAGCCATCGGCCTGGAAAGGTGTATGGGTGGCCGTGCAGAGGCCGGAGAATTTGAAGGCGGACATGATCAGGAAGTCGTACTTTCGCGCGGGCGGATGCAGAGCGCGATGAAGATGGAGAGCAAGGCGATCCCAGCGAAGACGCCGAAGATGAGGTTCAGCGGCATGTGTCGGTCGCGGAGCGCGCCGAAGATCCAGTCGGCGAAGCCGCCGCAGCTGATGCTCACGCAGTTCATCAGACCGTAGCCAGTGGCACGATGTTCCGGTCCGACTAGCTGGCAGAGGATGGGCATGCTATTGCAGTCGAAGAAGCCCCAGCCGAGTCCGAAGACCACGAGGAAGGCTACGGCCATGCCCAGGGACGTCGCGTTGCCGACGCCGAAGAGCGCGGGCAGGAGGAGAGAGGTGCCGATGACGCTGACGAAGATCCGCCCGCGGATATTCGTGCGCATCCAGCGATCCGCCAGCCAGCCCCCCAGCACCGCTCCGGCGATGGCGGCGAGTTGCCAATAAAGCACCGCGGAGACGCCAGCCACACCCTGGCCGAGGTTGAAGCGTTCGCGGAGGATGTCAGGCATCCAGTCGCGCACGACCCACGCCGCCATGGCGGGTAAGGTGAAGTAAACCACAAGAAGCAGGAAGCTGGGATTGCCGAGCAGCGAGCGGACGGTCGAGCC
>CAISXT010000056.1 GCA_903889525.1 uncultured Opitutia bacterium
GGCGGACTTGGAACCCTTGTACAGGCCCACGATGACGTTCAGTCCGCTGTCGCGGAGGTTCATCGCGTGGGAATGTCCCTGGGAACCGAAGCCGAGGACGGCGAGGGTCTTGTTCTTCAGGAAGCCGAGATCGGCGTCCTTATCGGTGTACACTTTGGCAGGCATTGGTGTTGGGTGGAAAAGGGTGAGGGATTATTCGGCGGAGGCCTTCTTGCGACCGCGCATCAGGGCGACGGCGCCGGTGCGGGCGGTTTCGATGATACCGAAATGCTCGATGAGATCGAGGAAGGCGGAGATTTTCGTCACGTTGCCGGTGAACTCAATCAGCAGGGAGTCGTGCGAAACATCGACGACCTTGGCGCGGAAGAGGCCGGCAATCTCGAGGATTTCGGTGCGGGTTTTCTTGTCGGACTTCACCTTCACGAGGATGAGCTCGCGGGCGACGTGGTCGACTTCCTCGCGGGAGAAGTCATTGACGGTGATGACGTTGATCAGCTTATCGAGGGCCTTGACGCAGCGGTCGAGGGCGGCGTCATCGGCGACGACGGTCGCGGTGATACGCGAATACGCCGGATCATGGGTCGGTCCGACGTTGAGGGTCTCGATGTTGAAGCCGCGGCCGGACAGCATGCCGGCGACGCGAGCCAGAACGCCGAACTTGTTTTCGACGAGGGCGGAGAGCGTGTGCTTCTTCTTGGGGGGCGTCATGGCGACTTGAGAATTATTTGGAAGGGGTGGACGGAGAGGGACTCGAACCCACGACATTCTGCGTGTAAAGCAGACGCTCTAACCAACTGAGCTATCCATCCAGAGGAAGGGTTGGTATAGGGAAGCCCCCTGCCTTTTGTCCACTATGAAAACCACCCCGCAGGCTTGCCCCGGGCCTGTTTGACCCGCAATCTGCGGGCAATGGACCCTGTCCGCGAACAACGTATCCTGGAGGCCCTCCAAAACTTGGCTCAGCCCGGCCTCAGCCAGCCGGGCCTTTTGGACTGCATCCGGGCGTTGGATGCGGAGGTGGCGACAGCCGACTCGGGCCTGCCCGGCGACCTCGATCACTACCTTCGCCGTCGTTCCTATGAAAAGGCCTTGGTCTTTCTTCAGGGTGGTAAACCGGGCGCCGGGACCTGCGGTCGTGGCGCATGAGCGGTAACCCTTTCGATAAGTTGGATGGTCAGGCCCTGCCGCCCGGACCGCCCCCGAGGCCGGTCGTGCCCGTCGCCAAGGCGAAGCCGAAACTGGGTAAGGTGATCCTGCAATACGAACGTGCCGGCCGCGGCGGCAAGGAAGTGACGATCATCAAGGGGCTCTGGATTGAATCTCAAGAGGCGCGCATGCGCGAGGCGCTGCTCAAGGAAATGAAGCGAGCCCTCGGCACGGGTGGGGCTCTCGAGGGGCGCGAAATCGTGTTGCAAGGCGATCGTCGCGAGACCGCCAAGGCCTGGCTGCTGAAGGAAGGGTTCACGACCAACCTCTAAGGACGTAAAACCCACTCGCCTCGGTCCGTCGCCTGAGATATCTCTTGGTGGTGCCTGTCCTGAAACCAGATTTGATTCCCCTCGATGGCGACCGCGCACCGGTCCGCCGGGTTGTCGAATTGCTCCGCTCTGCCGGTGGGCATCCTTATATGGTCGGTGGCTGCGTCCGCGATGCGCTCCTGGGGGCGAGTGTCGTTGATGTGGATATCGAGGTCTATGGCCTCGGTACGCGTGCCATCGAGGCCGCCCTGCGCAAGGAATTTGGGATCATCACGGTCGGTGCCGCCTTTGGTGTAACGAAGCTTAAGGACTTCCCGGTCGATGTTTCCGTGCCCCGCCGCGAGAACCGCACGGGTGCCAAGCACACGGATTTTGACGTGCAGGCCGACCCGACCATGACGCCGAAAGATGCGGCGGAGCGCCGTGACTTCACGCTCAACGCGATCATGTGGGACCCGGTGACCGGCGAAATTATCGACCCGTGGGGCGGCGTGGCCGACCTCCAGGCGGGCGTGCTGCGTCATGTTTCGGCAAAGTTCTCCGAGGATCCACTTCGTGTCCTGCGTGCGATGCAGTTTGCCGCCCGCTTCGAATTTTCCGTCGCCCCTGAGACCGTCGCGCTCTGCGCCTCGCTGTCGCAGGACGATTTACCTCCGGAGCGTCTCATGGAAGAATGGACGAAGCTGGTGCTTCGCGGGCGCAAGCCATCGATGGGCTTGGCCTTCCTGAAGAATTGCGGGTGGACGAAGTTTTACCCTGGACTGCATGCCGTCATCGGCGTGCCTCAGGACCCAGAGTGGCATCCCGAGGGGGATGTTTGGAATCACACCCTGCACTGTCTCGATGCTTACGCCCGCGAGCGCGTCGGCGATCGCGATGAAGACCTCATCGTGGGCTTCGCCGTCTTGCTGCACGATTTCGGTAAGGCCACGCATACGAAGGTTGAGCCGCATGACGGCCGGATTCATTCTTACGGACACGAGGAAGCTAGCGTGCCGCTCGCCGAAAAATTCCTCGGGCAGATCACCCGGGAGACGAAACTGCTCGAGGCGGTGCTACCTTTGGTCCGCTGGCATGCCCAACCGCACGAACTTTTCCGAGCCAAGGCCGGCGATGCTGCCGTCCGCCGACTCGCCGCCAAGGTGGTGCGCATCGATCGACTCATCCGCGTCGATATCGCTGATCGGAAGGGACGCCCGCCGCTCTGGCCAGGCGAAGTTTCCCC
>CAISXT010000057.1 GCA_903889525.1 uncultured Opitutia bacterium
AGCACCGCGTGCTGCCCTAGTGGTGCCTTGGGTAGGGTTGAGCGCCCTCGCTCAACCGCGGCTGACCAAGGGTGGTCAGCCCTACCTTAAAGACAGCTATGTCGTGACGCGGTCCCGACCCTACCCATCGCCGCAAGGATACAGTACGGGTCAGACCGCTTCTGACCGATATCCTTCAGAAGCGGTCTGACCCCGTACTCGTGGGCTTGTCGCGGGAACTTTCCCCCGACATACCTGCTCTTACCCCTATGAGTTCTCCCCGACTCGGTTTCCGCCATGTCTTACTGGCCCTGGCTTCCGTCACGCTCTTCGCCGCGCCGCCCGCCAAGCCCGGCGTCCGCGTGGGGTTCGCCGATCGCGATATCACGCCCGACATCGGGATGGAAGTCCCGGGTAATTACGGGAAGGTCTACGCGAAGAAAATTCATGACGCCTGTAAGGTGCGTGCGAGCGTCTTCGACGACGGCCAGAAGCGCGTGGCGCTCGTCGGCATCGACGCCCTGATGATCCGTCGCGAGACGGTCCAGGAGATCCGCGGTCTGGTGAAAGCCGCCACGGGTATCACCGACGTGATGATCGGCGCCTCGCATTCTCATTCTTCCGGTCCGATTGGCATGATTCTGCCAGGTGAATTCGATCATGCTTCTGCCGAGATCCAAGAACTGGCGTATAAGAAATCATCCTGTGCCGATGCCGGTTATCTTAAGAAGGTCGTCGCCGCCACGGTCGAGGCCATCGTCGCCGCCGACCAGTCCAAGGCCGCGGTCACAGTCGGTTACGGCGTCGGCCATGAGAGCCAGGTGGCTTTCAATCGCCGCCTGCGTATGAAGAACGGCCTGTCCTTTTCCCATCCGGGCAAGAATAACCCTGACGTTGTCGAGTTCGCTAATCCAATCGACGACGAAGTCGGCGTCATCGGCGTGTGGCAGCCCGACGGTAAGCTCGCCGGCTGCATCGTAAACTTTTCCTGTCATGCCACAACGAACTCTGACGGCATCGGCGCGAACTGGATCCATTACACCGAAAAGGTCATCCAAGGGTATTACGGCAAGGACGCCAACGTGGTCTTCCTGCAGGGCGCTTGCGGGGACGTCACCCAGGTCAACAATCTCGACCCCAAGGCCAATCCGGCATCCGACGACTGGTCCCAGTTCGTCGGTGGACGCGTAGGCGCCGAGGCGCTGAAGGTCCTGCTGAGCATGTCGCAGACCCGCACCGCTGAGGTGCCGCTCGCCGCCGATCACAAGGTCTGGGAAGTGCATCGTCGCATTCCCGCCCCAGAGCGTGTCGCCGAGGCCCGTGAACGCATCAAGGGTCCGCCCGCCCACAAGGATTGGGTCTGGGCCAAGGAGACGCTCCTACTCGACGCCTTGATCGCGAAGAAAAGTGACGTCGAGGTAGAGGTCCAGGCGATCCAGGTTGGTCCGGTCGTCTGTCTCTCCAATCCCGCCGAGTATTTTGTTTCCTACGGACTCCAGCTCAAGAAGCGCAGCGGCTTCCCGATCACTTTCCCGGTCGAGCTCGCGAACGGCTGCGTCGGTTATGTGCCGGACGAAGAAGCCTTCGGTCCGCACGGCGGCGGATACGAGACGCGCCTGACGAGTTACAGCAATCTTGAGACCACCGCTGGCACCCAGTTCATGAACGTCGGCCTCGAGCTCGCGGCCAAGATGAAGCCCGCGAAGCTGCTCGAACGTCCGAACGGACCGGCCGGCAAGCCATGGGCCTACGGTGACCAGCCTCCCCAGTTGAAATGATTCGACTCGCTTCCGTTCTATTCGTCTCCGCGCTCGCGGCGGCCCCGTTGCCGAGCCCGCTCGCTCCGGCCGAGGCGTTAAAAGCCTTTGAGGCTGCGCCAGGCCTGCGTGTCGAACTCGTCGCCGCCGAGCCGTTGGTGGCCTCGCCGTGCGCCATCGCTTTCGATTCCAAGGGCCGCTTGTTCGTCGCTGAGAACCGCGGCTACCCGATTGGCCCGAAGGAAGGGGAGAAGCCTGCGGGCGTCATCGCGATGCTCGAGGATACCGATGGCGACGGTGTGATGGATAAGCGCACCGTCTTCGCCGATGGGCTGACCTTCCCAAACGGCGTGCTACCTTGGAATGGCGGACTCATTGTCACCTGCGCGCCGGATGTGCTCTTCCTGAAGGATAACGACGGCGACGGGGTCGCCGACGAACGTCGCGTCCTCCTGACCGGCTTCGCCACGACGGGTAGCACACAGCTGCGCGTCAACGCTCCGACCATCGGCCCGGATGGCTGGATCTACCTCGCCGCCGGGCTGAGTGGTGGCACAGTCACGTGTCCTTCTCATCCGGAGCGCCCGCCGGTCAAGATGGCGTCCGATATCCGCTTCAACCCCGAGACGCTTGAGGTCGAACGGGTCGACGGGAAGTCACAGTATGGGATGAGCTTCGATACTTTGGGTAATCGCTTCATCTGCATGAACCGCGTCCCGGTCCAGCATGTCGTCTTCGATTCCAAGTGGCTGAAGCGTAATCCGCGCCTGGCGTTCAGCGAGACCGTCCAGGACTGCAACGCGCGCGACGCCTTCAACGGCATCAACGGCGGACATGACGGTGTCCGACTTTTCCCGATCAGTTCGAACATCACCACCGCCGACGGGCATGCCGGTTCGTTCAGTGCCGCCTGTGGGGTCAAGGTCTGGCAGGGTAAGTCCTTGCTCACGCCGGAGTGCTCCTCGGCGGTCTTCTCGTGCGACCCCACGGGTAATCTCGTCCATGCCGATCGCCTCACGGCCACGGGCGCGACCTTTGCCGCCTCGCCGCTCTATCCGGACCGCGAGTTTCTCGCCTCCCGCGACGACTGGTTTCGCCCGGTCTACCTGACCAAGGGGCCGGAAGGCGCCATGTATATCGCTGACATGTATCGCAAGGTGATCGAGCACCCCGATTACTTGCCGGAGGAGGTGCGTAAGCATACTGACTTCGTGACCGGTAAGACCATGGGACGCATCTGGCGCGTTCGAGCCGACAGGGAACCTGATCGCGCTGCGGTCGCCATGGCCGCGTTATCCTCGTTGTCGGACTCCGTCTTCGCAAAGATCATCCGGGCTGGCGATGATGCCTCCACGGCAGGGACCCAACAGCTCGCCCAGGCCGCGTGGTCGCACGCGGAGGACAAGTGGATGCGCAACGGGGTGCTGAGCGGCATCGGTGGACGTGAACCAGCTTTCCTGCAGGCGCTCTTGGCGGCCATGTCAGCGGACGCCAAGGTCGGTGCAGGCACGGCGGAGGTCTTGGGCTACCTCGGGGGTTCGATGACCAAGCCTTCCGAACTCGCGGTCGCTGGTACGGCGCCCGAGGCCCTTCGGCTCGCTCTGCTGTCCGGGTATCTTACGTCCCGTAAGGCGGCGGGCCTGCCTTCTGCTTTCCAATCGCTTCTCGATACATCGCCCGTCGTCGCGATGGATCAGTCCAAGACCATCGAAGCGCGCAGCGTCGCCGTGAAACTCATGGCCCGGTTGCCTTGGGAGCGTGCCGGGGAATCCTTGCTGAAACTTTCCTTGGATGAGTCGTCGCCCAATCTCGCTGCCGCGGCACTCAAGGCCGTTGTCGCGTATCCCAAGGACGAAGTCTCGACCACGCTTCTCGCTGGCTGGTCGCATTATACGCCCGCTCGCCGTGATGCCGTGCTTGGTTCGCTCCTTGGCGTGCCTTTCCATCTGAAGGGCGTCCTCGCGGCGGTGGAGGCTAAGCGCTTGCCCGCTAGCGCCTTTACGGGCGTTCGCCGACGTCAGGTGCTCGCCGTCAAAGATCCCGCCATCAAAGCCATGGCAGAGCGCCTGCTGATCGTCTCCGCCCGTCCCGAGGCCTTGGCCGAAGCCACCAAGGCCTTGGCCTTGACGCCGGTGCCGTCGAACGGGCGAGTCGTCTTCAATGCGATTTGCGCCACCTGCCATCGCTTGGACCGGGAAGGGCACGCGGTCGGGCCTGATCTCTTCGATATCCGTCGTCAGACCAAGGAGAACATCCTGTTCCATATCGTGAACCCCGACGCCGAGATCGCCCCGGCTTTCACCGCGTATCTCGCCGAGGCTAAGGACGGACGCGTCCTCAGCGGCATCTTGGTCGGCGATACGCCCACCTCGATCACGTTGCGGGGGCCCTTGGGCGTCGAAGCGTCCCTACTGCGTTCCGACCTCGCCAAGCTCGAGTCTCTTCCCGGTTCACTCATGCCCACCGGCCTCGAAGCGGGCCTGAGCAAGCAGCAGCTCGCCGACCTTTTGGCTTATCTTAAGGGCGAGAAGTAAAGAGGCCTGTCATGACCCGGCTAAATAAACATCTCGTTGCCGCCTTGTGGACTTTCCTGGCCTTCATGGACCCGATGCCGATACGCGCCGAGCCAGGTAAAGGTGACGGAGCAGACGAGCTGAAGGGATGGCGGGTCGCCGTGAAGAGTGCCGTCGCTCCGGATCAATCGAGGCACTCCCTTCACGCTTATTTCAATACCAGTCCTGAAAGCCCCGATGGTAAGCACGTGCTATATTATACTTCTGGCGCCGCCGATGGTGAATCCGGTGATCTGCGGGTGCTCGAGCGCGCCACCGGTCGCGAGATGATCATCGCGCGCGAAATCCGGACCGAAGATGCGCATCGCGCAGCTTGCCAGCAGTGGTCAGGCGGCGGCACGCAGGTATTATACCACAATCTGCGGGACGGGCGTTGGTCCGTGCATGCCGTGGATATCGCGACCGGACGGGATCGCGTGCTCGCCCCGGACCGTCAGCTTGGTTTTGGCTCCGCGACTGGCCGATGGGCGCCGGTCTACGGCTGCCACTGGAATCCGGGCGAGCACCGCAATCTCGAGCTGATCGACGTCATCAGCGGCCAAACCACCATCGCGGTCACCGCCGCGGAGACCGTCGCCCGATATGGGGAGTGGATTGAGCAAAAACTCGGCTCCCGGGATCTCACCATCTTTTTCCCGGTAGTGAGTCCGGATGAGTCGAAGGTCTTCTTCAAGCCTTGCGTGCCGGGAGGCGGACAGAGTTTTCGCGGCATGTCGGTCAGCAAGCGGGAAGGGAAGATCGTCTATGACCTTCGTCAGCGGAAATTTATCGGTCTCATCGAGCAATGGGGGCATCCTTCATGGTCTCCCGACTCCGTCGCCATCTTTGAGAAAGGGAATTTCCTGCAGGACCCGGCCACGAAGAAGAAGCTCCCGCCTTTTTCGCCCTCGTGTTTTTCCGACCATCCCACCATGGCCCCGGACGGAAAGCTTTTCGTCACCGATGCCGACGTCAGCAAGCGTCCGTTCGGCCGGCCAGGAGCCTGGGCCATCGGCGTAGGCGCGACGCGTAGCGACGAATTCGTCGTCGTGGACCTCTTTGACAATGCCCGCGGCGCCAAGTCCTGGCGGCATAATCATCCGCACCCCGCCTTTAGCGCCGATGGCAAACGCATCTATTACAACGTTAACGACGGCCCCTGGACCCGGTTGATGGTCGCGGAGCGCCGCTGACAACGCCTCGCGCTAGCCGTGAAGCTTACGCAACGCCTTACGCTTGCGGGGCGGGCAGGGCGGGGTAGAAAAGGGATACCCCTATGAGCCCTACTCGTCGTGAATTCCTCGGTTCCCTTGGCGGCCTAGCCACCGGTTATGCCCTCGCTCCGGCGCTGCGTGCAGCGGAAGACAGCGGCAAGCCGCTCGGCCTCGCCCTCTGTGGCTTGGGTAATTATTCCAACGGCGAACTCTCGCCGGCGCTGCTCGAGACCAAGAACGTGAAGCTCGTCGCGGTGATCACCGGCACGCGCGAGAAGGGCGTGAAGCTCGCGAAGCTCCACGGCTTCGATGAAGCCAACATCTATTCCTACGAGCAGTGGGACAAGGTCGCTGCCAACAAGGCGATCGATGTCGTCTATGTGGTGACGCCTCCTGGTATCCACGCTCAAAATGTCGTCGCGGCTTTCGGGGCGGGTAAACACGTCATCTGCGAGAAGCCAATGGCCACCTCGGTCGCTGATTGCGACACGATGATTGCCGCAGGTAAAAAGGCCGGCAAGCGTCTGGCGATCGGCTACCGCCTCCACTTTGATCCTTATCACCAGGAACTCGTCCGCCTCGCCAGGACCCAGGAATTTGGTCCGTTCATGAAAATCAAGACGGCCAATGGTTTCACGCTCCGCCGTAAGTCTTGGCGCATCGAGAAGAAACTCGCCGGCGGCGGGGCCCTCACCGATATGGGCATCTACTCAATTCACGCCTGCTGTATGGCGACCGATGCCAATCCGATCTCGGTCACCGCCAAAGAACTGCCGAAGACGCAACCGGAATTATTTACGGAGGTCGAACAGGCCTTGGAGTTTCGCCTCGAGTTCGCCAGCGGTGCTGTGGCCGACGTCTGGTCCGGCTATGACGCTAACCGTTCCGAGTTCTATGCCGAAGCCGCCAAGGGCTGGTTCAAGGGCGAAAAGCCCGTCTTTAGCTACCGTAATCTCAACATCTCCACCTCCGCCAAGGGCAAGATGGACTTCGGCGTCTTCCGCCAGCAGCAACGCCACATGGATGGTGTCGCTGCCGCGTTCCGCGACGAAAAGCCCGTCACTTGCACCGGTCAGCTCGGCCGTCGTGACATCGTCATTATCGAAGGCATCTACGAATCGATCAAGACGGGCAAGAAGGTGGAGTTGAAGTACGCCTGATACGAGGTAGGGGCGCGACGGTGTCGCGACCTTGGGGCGGACGCGTCGCCGACGCGTCCCTACCTTACCAACTCTTGACCAACTCGATGAGCTTCGCCGAAGCGACGGTCAAGGCTTCGGCTCTTTCTTTTTCGCCACTGTTCACCCCTTCAGCGTGCACGAAGGTGATATCAGTGATGCCAATGAAGCCGAGGATCTTGCGCAGGTAGGGTTCCTGAAAATCATAATCCGTACCGGCGACAAAGCCGCCGCGGGAAGTGACGATGAGCGCCTTCTTGCCCTTGGCGAGTGGCACGACCCCGTCTTCCGTAAGTTTAAATGTCATGTCGGTTCGGACGATTTGATCAATCCAGGCCTTGAGCGAAGCTGAGACGGTGAAGTTGTGCATTGGCGAGGCAATGACGAGGCTCTCGCAGGCTAAGAGTTCAGCGGTCAGTTCGTCCGAATGATGCAAGACGCCTTTCATGGCGGGATCGTCGTGGTCGGCGGCGGCGTAAGCGGCACCCACCCAAGCGTCGGAAATAAACGCCGGGGGGTGGTGGCCGACATCTCGGTGAATGACATGCAAGCCAGGATGCTTCTCGCGAAGCACCCCGATGAACGTTGCGGAAAGTTTACGGGTAACGGATCGCACCGTGCGAGGTGAGGCGTCGATATGGAGCAGCTTCATTGCGAGGACGCTATCTGGCCCTGGGGGCGAGTCAATGGACCCGCCTTGGCTTTGAGAGCCTAGTTGGTACCCTTTGCCAGCTTGAGGTGTAACGCAGCCACGATTTGGCTGTAGGCTGGGTCCTTGGCCAGATTAGTGAGCTCCTTGGGGTCGCCATCGTGGTCATACAGCTCGAGGCCGAGTTTGCCTTCATTCCACTCCGTGTAGCGGTAACGCTCAGTGCGGACTGAGCGACCGACCTTGCGGGCGGGAGTATTCTTCTGTTTACCGCCAGCGAAGGTTGCATCACGATTGGCGGCGCCGAAGTCGACTTGAGTAAAGGCAACGTTAGCCCAAATTCGATTCGGGTCTTCGAGGAGAGCCCGGAGGCTCTTACCCTCAATGCGCTTATCTGGCGACAGACCGCAGAGGTCAGCAAGCGTTGGATAGAGGTCAAGCAACTCAGTGATGCGTTTCGTATTCTGGCCGACGGTCTTGACGTCAGGATCGCGGATGATGAAAGGCACGCGGGCGGAATCTTCGTAGAGGGAGCGCTTCTGCCAGAGGCCGTGTTCACCGAGGTTATAGCCGTGATCGCTGATGAAGACGACAATCGTGTTCTTATCGAGGCCTTGCTTTTTCAGCTCCGCGAGCACCAGCCCAAACTGAGTATCCATGAAGCTCATCGAGGCTAGGTAGGCCTGCTTGGCCGTACGCTGTGTATCCTCGGACATGCCGTAGTTGGCTACGGACGTATTGGAGAGAGCCACCTGTGGCTTGGAAGCGCGGTCAGCGGTGGGGTCGGGGACCAGTTCGACCTTATCCTTGGGGTAGGATTCGAAATACTTCTTCGGGGAGACGTAAGGCGTGTGCGGGCGGAAGAAGCCCACGGCTAGGAAGAAAGGCTTCGCGCGTTTTTCCTGCAAGAAGGAGATGGCCTGCGCGGCGATCTTGCCGTCGGTTTGCTCGGCATCGGTGCCCTCGGCGGCGAGCCAGCTCAGCGTGCCGCCGTAGTTGCCCGAACCCACGAGGATCTGTCCCGTCTTGCCCTTGGCTTTGTCGGCCGAGGTGCCAGCGCCGACCCCGATCGAGAAGATCTTATCTTCGTCGTCGCAATCGCGGCCGCGGGGATTCCAGACCTGTTCCCACGACTGCGGGTCGTCGAGGCCGTTGGTGCCGATTTCCTTCGGTACGCCGTAGTGGTAGAGCTTGCCGATGCGCCCGACGGTGTAGCCGTTGTTTTTGAACATCTGCGGCATCGTGACCATGTCCGGGATCACCTTGCGGAATTCCTTGGCGTTGTCGTACACACCGGTGGTGTCGGGGCGCAGGCCGGTGAGGAAGGAGGTGCGGCTTGGGTTGCAGAGCGCGTATTGGCAATAGGCGCGATCGAAACGCACGCCGGAGCGGGCGAGGGCGTCGATGTTCGGCGTCAGTGCCGGGCCGCCGTAGGTGCCCATGCGAGTGCCGCAATCATCGGAGACGAGCAGCAGGACGTTCTTGCGGGGCTCGGCCGCGAAGGCGGAAAGGCAAGTCAGGAGAAGGCAAGCGGTGGGGAGACGCATGGGACTATCTAGGGGACAAGTGGGCACGTGGGCAAGGGGGCAAGATTAGGGATAGGCAGCCAAGACTCACGAGCCTTGGCTGCACTTCCATGCCCACGTGTCACCTTGCCCACGTGCCCACTTATTCTTCGCTTAGACTTCCCAATCGTCACCCTTGCCCTGCAGGACCTTATCGATGGCCCTGAGTACGAGGTCGACGGCTTCTTCCTGGGAGGTCTTGTCGGTCTTGATGTGGACCTCAGGAGATTCCGGGGCTTCGTACGGAGACGAGATGCCGGTGAACTCGGCGATCTCGCCTCGGCGGGCCTTGGCGTAGAGTCCCTTGACGTCGCGGGACTCGCAGACGGCGAGCGGGGCGTCGACGAAGACCTCGAGGAACGTGTGGTTCGCAAGGGCGGCGCGGGCCTTGGCGCGGTCGGCGGCCAGCGGGGCAATCAGGGTGACGAGCGTAATGTGGCCCGTGCCGGCGAAGAGGCCGGCGACGGCGGAGGCACGGCGCACGCTTTCGGCGCGGTCAGCGGCCGAGAAGCCCAGGTCGCGATTCAGCGAGACGCGGAGGTCGTCGCCATCGACGCGGATGACGTTGCGGCCGGCATCGAAGAGACGGCGTTCAACGGCTTCGGCGATGGTCGACTTACCTGAGCCGGAGAGGCCGGTGAACCAGATGACTGCGGGCGGATGGCCGGCGCGGGCGCCACGTTCGGAGGCGGTGACCTTGCCGGAAGGCGCTTCAGACTTCGTGACCGTGTCCAGGATGATGCCGCCGCCATGGATGCGGCCGCCTTCTTCGAGGGCGAAGCGACCCGTGATCGGGCACTCGTGATGGAGGTCGAAGGCGATGTTGCGCGTGGCGCGGACGATCACTTCGCAGATTGAGTCGCGCGGGACGCTGTCGGCTTCCTTGGATTCGAGCGTCGAGGCGTCGGTCACCTTGATAATCTTGGCGATGACCGCGTCGACGTTCTGGGTAAGCAGGCGTAGTCGGTAGGTCTTTTTCTGGACGAGCGGTTCCTTACCCAGCCAGAAGATGCGGGCGCGGAACTCGCGGCCAACGCGGGGCTGGTTGGAAGGGTGGGAGGCGACTTGGCCACGTTCCACGAAGATCTGCTCAGAGAGCGTCACGCTGGCGGAGCCGCCGGTCCCGACGACCGAACGGGATTCAGGGCCAGGCCAGTCTTCAAACGTACGGACTGTGCTGCGCCGGCCGCCGGGCTGGAAGATGAGCTCGTCGCCAGGACGGATCGCGCCGGCTTCGACGCGGCCAGCGATGATGCGGCGGTGATCGAAACGGTAGATGTCGGAGACTGGTAGGCGCAGGGGCAGGCCAGTGAGGTCATCCTCGTGAGCAAAGGCATCGAGGGCTTCCGTGACCGTCGGGCCCTTCCACCAAGCCATCTTGGCGGAGCGGTCGACGACGTTCTCGCCGTGCTTGGCGGCGATGGGGATGAAGTGAACGGCGTTCAAGCCGAGCGTCTTCAGGAAGATCGAGTATTCGGCGACGATTTTCTGGTAGGTGGACTCCGAGTGGTCGACGAGGTCCATCTTGTTCACCAGCACGACGAGCTGCTTCACGCCCAGGAGGGAGAGCAGGAAAGCGTGGCGGCGGGACTGATCCATCACGCCTTCCTTGGCGTCGATCAGGAGGAGGGCGGCGGAGGCGCTGGCGGCGCCGGTCACCATGTTCTTGAGGAACTCCTTGTGGCCCGGGGCGTCGATGATCGCGTAGGCGCGCTGTTTCGTGCGGAAGAAGATGCGCGTCGTGTCGATGGTGATATTCTGTTCCTGCTCTTCGATGAGGGCGTCGAGGAGGAAGGCGTATTCGAACTCCATGCCTTCGATGGCACAGTTCTTACGAACCTGCTCGATTTTGCCGTTGGGCAGGGAGTCGGTGTCGTTGAGGAGGCGGCCGACGAAGGTGGACTTGCCGTGGTCGACGTGGCCGACGACGACGACGTGCATCTTGCGATGGTCTTCGACGGAGGGAAGGGAGGTACTCACAGGTTGGGAAAGGGATTGGGTGTTCATGGTTTCAGGGGGCTCACATGAAGCCCTTGGCGCGGAGTTCCTGCATTGAGTTGCGACCAACGTGGTCTTGGGCGCGACCGGCGCGTTCGCTGGTTTTGGTCAGCTTTAGTTCTTCGATGACTTCGTCGATGTTGCTGGCTGGGCTGTCGACCGGGTGCGTGATCGGATGGCAACCGAGGGAACGGAAGCGCTTGCCGTCGCGGGCGAAGTAGAGGGTCGGGTTAGGGATGTTCTCGCGGCGGATGTATTCCCAGATATCGAGTTCGGTCCATTCTAGGAGCGGCTGCACGCGGACGTGGCCACCTTCAGGGGCGGAGCTGGCGAACTGGCCCCAGAATTCCGGCGGCTGGTCCTTGTAGTCCCAGTTGCCTTCGGCGGAGCGAGGGGAGAACCAGCGCTCCTTGGCGCGGGTCGGGTCTTCGTCGCGGCGGATACCGGTGACGAGGGCGTCCCACTTGAATTCGTCGATGGCGGCCTTGAACGGGACGGTCTTGAGCTCGTGCGTGACGGTCACGGGGTCGTGCGTGGCGTAACCGATGCCGCGACGGATGGCGTCCTCGTTGACGCGGACGATCAGGTCGATGCCATGGATGACCTTGGCCTTCTCCCGGAACTCATACATCTCCGGGAATTCGTAGGTCGTATCGATATGCAGGAGCGGGAAGGGGATCTTGCCACAGAACGCCTTACGGGCGAGCCAGATGAGGACATTGGAATCTTTGCCCATGGACCAGGGCATGCAGACCGAGCGAAAGTTGGAAAAGGCTTCGCGGAAGACGTGAATCGACGTCTGTTCGAGGCGCGTGAGGTGGTCGTTTTGGGCGTTACGGGACATTGTGACTTAGAGGACAGGAGGATTAAAAGAGGGCCGGAGGATAAGAGGCGTTATGCTTACTTCTTAGTGCGGGTATGGAGGCCGCATTCTTTCTTATCGAAGCCGGGCCAGCGGCCGCCACGTTCGTCCCCGCCGGAAGTAGGCAGGGTGCAGGGGGAGCAGCCGATGGAGCGGTAGCCGCGATCGTGCAGAATGTTGTGGGGTAGGCCGTGTTCCTTGAGGTAGGCCCAGACCTGGTCGCGACTCCAGTCGACGAGCGGGTTGAGTTTCCAGACGTCGGAATTATCCGGGCGAGCGGCGAGCGAGAGGAGCGGCGTCGCGGAACGCTCGGCGCTCTGATCACGACGCATGCCGGTGATCCAGAGGTCGAGGTCGAAGAGTTTCTTGCCGAGCGAATCGACTTTGCGGAGTTCGCAGCACTTCTCAGGGTCGCGCTTCCAGAGTTCAGCTCCGTATTGGGCGGCCTGCTGTTCGACCGTCTGCGCGGGATGCACTTCCTCGACCTTGATGCCGAGGCGTGCTTCGAGCTTCGTCTTAAACTCAAGCGTCTCGGGGAAGAGTAGCCCGGTGTTGAGAGTGAAGGCCTGGAGCGGAATGCCGGCGGTCTTCGCGAGGTGCAGGATAACGATGCCAGCAGGCTGGAAACTCGTGCCGATGCCAGCGCGGGCGCCGAAAGTCTCGTAGGCCCAGCGCAGACGGTCCACCGGCGCCAGCGTCGAGAGACGGGCGTCGAGATCCGGGATGCGGGCTGGGTTGAGGTCGGCCATCGACTGACTTAGGCGGCGGGTGCGGCGGGCCAGACGGCGGCCTGGTCAACCCAGTCACCGAAGGCCTGGCCGGTGGTGCGTTCCTTGGCGTACTGCTTGAAGAGTTCGCCGATGAGCACCGGGATTTCGTCGGCGAGCGCGGCTTCCTTCCAAAGACGAGCGAGGCGGGTGCCTTCGCGGTTGCCGCCGAGCATGATGTTGTACTTGCCCGGGGCTTTGCCCACGAGGCCGATCTCGGCGTTGTAAGGACGGGCGCAACCGTTGGGGCAGCCGGTCATGCGCACGACGAGTTCTTCGTTGGCGATGCCCGCGGCGGCCTGGCCTTCTTCGAGTTTCGCGAGGAACTTCGGGAAGACGCGTTCGGATTCGGCGAGGGCGAGACCGCAGGTCGGGAGAGCCGGGCAAGCCATGCCGCGTCCCTTGATGAGGCCGGGGTTGAAGACGATAGCGCAGCCATGGTCATGCAGCATCTTCTCGATGGCAGCCTTGTCGGCTTCCCTGATGTCGGAGAGGATGAGGTTCTGCGTGGCGGTGAGACGGAAGGTCGGGGCGAATTTCTCGGCAATCGTGCGGAGGGCGGTCTTCAGCTTGTAGCTGTCGGCGTCCTTGACGCGGCCGGTCTCGACGAAGAGGCCGAGGAACCAGTTGCCGTCGAGCTGCTTGAACCAGCCAAAGGCGTCGCCCTGGCCACGGAAGAGGAAGGGCTTGGCGGCCGGGAGCGGGGCGCCGAGGCGCTGGGCGAGTTCGACGCGGAACCATTCAACGCCCTTTTCCTGCAGGACGTACTTGATGCGGGCGTGCTTGCGGTCGGTGCGGTCACCCCAATCGCGGTGGATGGCGACGACGGCTGCGCCGACGCTGACCACTTGTTCGCGGGTGATGAAGCCAATCACGTCGGCGAGGCGAGGGTAGGTGGCTTTATTGCCGTGGGAGGTGCCGAGGCCTCCGCCGACGAGTAGGTTGTAACCAATGAGCTGACCGTTTTCGATGATGGCCACGTAGCCCATGTCGTTCGTGAAGATGTCCGTGTCGTTGTTCGGAGGAATCGCGAAGCCCGTCTTAAATTTACGAGGGAGGTAAGTTTTGCCGTAAAGGTGATCGACCGGTGCGCCCGAATCATCCGTATCGGCGGGCGGGGGCATGTACGGATTGGCCTGATCAACCGAGGCGCGAGCCTTAGCGATTTTGTCACCGAGACCAAGGTCGACCTGCACGCCATCAACCCAGATGGAATGATAAGCGGTGGTGCGAGGGAGGAGCGCGCGGGTGATGGCGAACGCATCTTCGTCGACCTGCACGGCGATGGTATCGACGGGCGGGTTTGACGGAGCCGTGACATTGCGATTCACATCACCGCAGGTAGCCAGGGTGGAGGAGAGGGCGTCGTTAATCGACTTAATGAGCGAGCCGATGCCTTTTTGGAGTACGCCGTGGAACTGGAAGGTCTGGCGTGAAGTGATCCGGAGCGTGCCGTTGGCGAAGCGTCCAGAGAGCTCATCATAGACGAGATACTGTGCGGCCGGAACGATGCCGCCCGTCTGGCGGGTGCGCACCATGACGGAGTACTCCTTGCCGGTCTTCCGCTTATCGCGGTCGTCCTGCTGGTAGATGCCGTGGAACTTGATGAACTGTTCGTCGTCGCCGCTAAAGCGATCGGCCTCGGGGTTGGCGAGGGTTTCGCGAATGGTGCCCGAAAGGTCGGGTTTATCCGCCTTCATGAGTTCATTTTTAGCTAAAGGCTTGCTGGAGAGTGGGTCCATGATTTAATACTTGATAAGATGAGTTATGATTACATAAATAGGGGTCAAGTTTAAATAAATGGTAAATTGTGACATCGGCCGGGTGGCCTTCGTCGGTGCAGGACCCGGAGCCCCGGACCTGATCACCGTGAGGGGGCTGCGCCTGCTCAAGCAGGCGGATGTCGTCATTCACGATGCCCTTCCGGGGGATGCCCTTTTGGAAGAGATTCCGGCGACGACGAAGATCGTGCCGGTTGGCAAGCGCTGCGGGGTCCACTCCATGACGCAGGACGAGATCAACGCCGTGATTGTGCGGGAAGCACGTCAGGGCGGTCTCATCGTCCGGCTTAAAGGCGGCGACCCTGGCATCTTCGGTCGCCTCGGTGAAGAGATGGATCACCTTGCTGCCCATGGCATTCCTTTCGAAGTCGTTCCCGGTATCACCGCCGCGACCGCTGCGGGCGCGGATGCCGCGTTCCCGTTGACCCATCGCGGCAAGGCCGCGTCCGTCACCTTCCTCACCGGCCACTGCGCTGATGGTACCGATCAGAACTGGAAGGCGCATATCGAGACCGGCGCCACGCTCTGTCTTTACATGGGCGCGAAGGCTCTGCCCGCCGTCGCCGTTAAGCTTATCGCCGCGGGCGCCCAGGCCGACCTCCCGATTCGTCTACTCTCTAAGGTCTCGCAGGATGGTTCGTCGGACGTGCTCACCACGCTGACCGATCTCGCATCAGGTAAGGTCGACGTTTCCTTGCTGCCCACGCCGCTCATCGCGGTCGTCGGCGCCGTCGTCGCTCCGCCCCGTCATGCCGGCCTGATGGGCCGCATCGCAGCGTTCGCCTGAGCTTAGCTCTTCTTCCAAGCCTTCGCTCGGAAGTAAAAGAGCAGGAAGGCTAAGATGGCGGCCATCCCGCCGAGCGAGAGCAGGATGCGTTCGGCCTTGCCCATGCTCTGAGGGGCGAGCGCACCAATCAGAACCGGCAGCAGGCCCATGAAGAGCACCGCGCCGATGACGACGTTCTTGAACGACTTAAAGCGAGAGGTGAAGAGGTGACGGCCGAAGAGCAACGCGGGTAGCGCGGGGTGCGTGCCGAGTAGTGGGCTGAGTTTCCAGCAGAGGCCAGCGGGGGCGTGTTCCTTGGCGATGGTTGCGACGTCTCCGTCCGCTCCGGCGTGTCGGCCGGGAAGGAGGAAGAGCATCAGGATGACCGCCTCGCCCTTGGCCTGTTGCAGCGCGTCTTCGAGCAAGGGCTCGTTAAAATCATACTCGGCTCCTTCACGGCGTTCCATCGAACAGGCGATCAGCTCTTCGTCCTTCAGACCGAGTTCGGTGCGGATGGCGCTGGCGAAGAAATTACGGCAGCGCGTCACCTCTTGGATGGGTGAGCCGTGGTCGCAAAGGTAGACCGTGCCGCTGCCCTTGGTCCAGCCGGTCGACTTCAAGTTATCGATCAGCATGCTCCTCAGTTCGGGTCCGAAGAGCGGTTCGCGAATGCTGAGTTTCATCGCGCCCGGTTGGGCGTCGGCGAAGACCTTGGGGATATATTCAGTGATCGCGCGGCTGGGTCCGATAAAGAGCGGGAGCACGACGAGCTCGTCGATGCCGTCGGCCTTGGCTTGCTGGACGGCTCCCTCGAAGATGGCCGCCGGGACGCCGCCGAGCAGGGCAGGGTCGATTTTGGTCGAGTGCATTGTCGAGACAGGCCGGACCTCCAGGCCGATCAGCTTGCCGACTTGTTGGGCTAGACCGCGCAGGGCCAAGGTCGCCGCCGGTTCGTAGGAACCATTGTCGACCAGAAGGATACGCATGCCAGCCATAGGGCTTAAGTGAGCAATATCCTGCCTATTTGCAACGCAGGGTTGGCTGATTGCGGGTTGCCTCGTTTCGGGGGGCGGGTTTCCTCATGGGATGCCCCGCCGTTTCCTCGCTGCCGTCGCCCTCTGCCTAAGTGTCGCCTCCCTTGCCGCCGCCGATGGTTGGCTGACTGACTTGGATGAAGCCAAGAAGGTCGCCCTCGCCGATAAGAAGGCTATCCTCGTCGACTTCACCGGTAGCGACTGGTGCGGCTGGTGCATCCGACTTAAAAAGGAAGTCTTTGATCAGCCCGAGTTCGCCGTGGCCTCCAAGAAGTTCGTCCTCGTGGAATTGGATTTTCCACAGAAAAAGAAATTAGCCCCCGAGGCTAAGGCCAAGAACGACGCACTCGCGAAGAAGTTCAACATCGAGGGCTTCCCCACGATCATGTTGCTGGATGCGCAGGGTGAGCCCTTTGCACAGACGGGTTATCAAGCCGGCGGTCCCGCTAAGTATCTCCAGCATCTGAACGAACTTTCCAAGGCCAACACGCCTGAAGGCCGGAAGGCATTTGTTCAGAACAAGGCTGATGAAGCCCGCGTCCGCGTCCTCGGTGAGGAACTTGAAAAAATCCTCGACCCCTTGCTGGCTAAGAAAGACCTGACGGCTACCAACGCCGCGATTACGCAATTCATTAAGGACAAGGACCTCAAGGGTGGAGCCCGTGCCACCCTGGAGGCCGGCGCCCGCATTGGCAGCGCTCAAGCCTGTAAGCCTGGCGACCACGCGGCGACGCTCAAGGCGATCGACGAAGTCATTGCTTCGGCCGGAGATTGGTCTGGCCTCGAAGAGTTGAAGAAGTTTCGCGCCCAGGTTGTCGCCGCCCAAGCGGAAGATAAACCTAAGAAATAAATTATCACCTTTATGAAGAAACTACTCCCTCTGTTGGCCCTGCTGGTTGCTCTGAATGCTTCCGCCAAGGCTACCTGGCTGACGGATCTTGATGAAGCCAAGAAGGTCGCGGCCAAGGATAAGAAAGCCATCCTCGTCGACTTCACTGGGAGTGATTGGTGCGGTTACTGCATCGCATTGCACAAAGAGGTTTTTGAAAAACCCGAGTTCGAGAAGTTCGCCAAAGATTATGTCTTGGTTGAACTCGACTTCCCTCGGATGAAGCCCCTCGCCGCCGCCAAGAAGGCCAAGAACGCCGCCGTGAAAGATAAATTCGAGGTCCAAGGTTTCCCTACGGTGATTATCTTGAGTGCCGCCGGCGAGGAGCTCGGCCGCCAAACCGGTTATACCCCGAAGTCTGGACCCAAGGTGTATCTGGAGAAGATTGGTGGATTCAAGGGCGCCGAGGCAGATGCGCCGGCTCCCGATACCAAGACCCCCAAGCCTAACCCGGCGAAGGCCGCTTAATTTAAATCTCTACGCTTACTTTATGAAACTACTCCTTCGTCTCGTCCCTTGCCTGCTCGCCCTTTCCGCGCTGGCGGCTCCCGAGTGGCTCACTGACCTCGATGCTGCAAAGGCAAAGGGGGTTAAAGAGGGTAAGCCCGTGCTCGTGGATTTTACCGGCAGTGACTGGTGTCCTCCCTGCAAGGCGCTGCACAAGAATGTCTTCATGTCTGCGGAATTCGCCGCGGAAGCTTCTAAGTATGTGCTCGTTGAACTGGATTACCCTCGCACCACTCCGCAACCCCCGGAGCTGAAGGCCAAAAATCGCGAACTGCAGCAGCAATTCGGTATCACCGGCTTCCCCACCGTCTTGTTAATCGATGCCAAGAGTGGCGACGTCTTCGGTAAGACCGTCGGTTTTGGAGGCGACTCGGCCAAGGCTTATCTCAGCAAGTTAGCCGCCTTCAAGAACTCGCCTGAGGGTCGGGCTTCCTTGAATGATGAATTGAAAAAGAACGCCACGCGTTCCGCCAAGAATCGGGAGCTGAATGCGAAGATCACCGCGGCCATTACCGCCAAGGATTTCAAGGCCGCCGACGCCGCCCTGGAGGAAATCTTTGCCGATGCCCCGAGTGACCGTCGTGCCCTGCTATTTTTCAATAAAGCCCGCCTTCAACTCCAGGTAGACCCAGCCGCAAAAGCGCAGGCGCTCAAGTTTCTTGATGAAGCTCAGAAATTGGCCGAAGGGGATGAGGCGCTGACGAAAAACATTAATGGTTTACGTTCCAAGATTGCTCCGCCGAATGCGGCACCGAAGGCCCCCGATGACCCGAAGAAAGGCGCTTGAACTTCCGGGTGGGTGATCGGTGCGGGGCCGGATGGCACGCGCCGACGCGTCAAACAATGGTTTATTTTAAGTCTTTAAAATAAACTGTTTGTCTGTCTGCATAAGTCCAGAAGGAAGGTTCCTTCTTGCCCCATGCCCCATCTTCTTACCCTATTTATTGAAGCCATCCTGACCATCATGCTGGCGGATTTCATCGCCGGCATCGTTCACTGGGCGGAAGATGCCTATATTCGGGATGATACGCCGCTGGTCGGGCTCCTTTTGGGTAAGCCCAACATGATTCACCATCACCTTCCAAGGTACATGGCTCGCCATAGTTGGTGGCATAGCTCGTGGGATCTTTTGCTACTGATGTCCCTGCTGGTGATCACCATGAAGTTGACTGGGCACTTGACCTGGCATGTCTGGCTCTTTGCCGTCATTGGCACGAATGCGAACCAGGTTCATAAATGGGCGCATCGGACCCGTGCAGAAAACGGCCTTATCGTCAGTTTCTTGCAAGATATTTTGGTATTCCAATCACCCGCCCACCACGCGATTCATCACACGAATCCCAAGGACGTGCGTTATTGTCCGGTCACAAACCTCGTGAACCCGATCCTTGATACCATTAACTTCTGGGGCTCGGTGGAATTCCTGAATCGTCACCTTTTCGGTTTGAAACGTCGCGCGGATAGTTCGATCCCGGGCAATGGCTTACCTCCGTCGTGGCTACCTGAAGTCAGAGCCCATCATGCGAGCAAGTTTGAGGAGTGATTTTACGACTTTAGTGGTCAGGACAGCAGCTCGCTGATCGGAGCCTGGAGTACTTCCACGGCGGTTTTACCTTTTGCTCGGAATTCCCGAATCGAAAGCCCAGCGCTGCGCTTAGCCATTCGTTTCCCCGCAGCATCGAGGACGAGAGTGGCATGGGCCCACGTCGGAGGCGTCCATCCGAGCGCTCGATAGATCAGTAGTTGTCGAGCGGTGGAAATGAGTAAATCGCTGCCCCGGACGACTTCCGTGATGCCCATGGCATGGTCGTCCGCGACGACAGCCAATTCATAGGAGGGGAAACCATCCTTCCGCCAAATGAGAAAATCGCCGAAATCTCGCCCGGCGACGAATGAATGGGGGCCTTGCAACGCATCGTCGAAAGCGATCGCTTCGCCGTCTGGAACGCGGAAGCGCCAGTTGCTCAGACCAGGTTCACGGGCACCTCGCCCCGCATCGGTGGCGGGGCGGAGCGCGGGCGGAAAGATGGGCTCAGCATCATCCTCGGAGTGCGGGGCGGTGAGGCTTCGTTCGACATCCTGGCGGGACTTGTCGCATGGGTAGACGGCACCCGCGGCTTGGAGTTGCTGCCAGACCGCGTGAAACCATGGCAGACGCTGCGATTGGACGTAGGGGGCGTGTGGGCCGCCGACGTCAGGACCTTCCGTCCACTTCAGGCCGAGCCAGCGGAGGTCTTCGATCGCCGCGGCGGCGAATTCGGGCCGACAGCGGCTGGCATCCAGATCTTCGGTGCGGTAGAGTAACGTTCCGCTGGCTTCCTGGGCGCGTTTAGCCGCTAAAGCGAAGGTGCGCGCGTGTCCGAGGTGCAGGAAACCCGTAGGGGTCGGTGCAAGCCTGCCTCGGTACATCAGAGAGGGTTACCCGTGGAGATGAACTCCCATTTGACTCCGAACTCTAAAGCCACGGCGGTGGCGAGGGCTTTGACGCCCCAGGTCTCGGTGGCGTAGTGTCCGCAAGGGTAGAGGTTCCAACCTTGTTCTTGGGCCTCATTAAAATGTTCTTCGCGCAGTTCTCCGGTGATGAGCGTATCGCAGCCTTCCGCTTTTAAGTGGTCGAGCGCACTCCGGCCACTCCCACTGAGGATGGCAATTTTCTTGGGATGGGCGGAGCCAAACTCGATGCCCTTGTAAGTTTTCGGGTAGGAGGTCTTGAGCCGCTTACGCAGCGTCGAACGCGCGATGCCTGGGCAGATACAGGCGATGGGCAGGCCTTCGTAGTCCACGAACCAATCTACGATTTTAAGGCCGAGGTCTTGGGCGATGAGGGCGTTATTGCCAATCAAGGGATGGGCATCGAGGGGTAGGTGGCTAGAGTAGAGCGACAGGTCCGCTTTCTTGAGGGCGGCCTTGCGGAGGGCGCGGACTGGGCCTTCGGGCGAGACGGGACGCCAGTACATCCCATGATGGACAATCAGGAAATCAATGCCTCGCCGGGCGGCTTCGGCGAAAACGTGGGCGCCGGCATCGACGGCTGCACCGACTTTGCGCACGGGGCGACCACCTTTGTGTTGGAGCCCATTGCGCGATCCTTCGTAGTCGGCGACATTCTGGCGATTGGTCAGAAGGTCGCAAAAGCGGGCAACTTGGCTGGCGGCGATGCGGGCTTTCACAGTTTTTTGAAGCTCAACGGCAAGGAGGCTGGGCTGGTGAGGGATTCCGGCCGGAATATTTCCGGCTGGAGCTTCAGGCCGAGGGCGGCGTCGGTCACGCGGAGGACATCCGCATCACGTGACACTTCATCACGGACACTACATCCACCGAGAATCCACTGCTCATCCACCTTGGAAAACTCTTCGACCTGTAGGGTGCGGGTCACTTCGCCTTTGGCGTTTTTGCAGACTGCTTGCACCAGCGCGCCGTAAGTCCGATCAAGGGCGAAGATCACCTTGCTCGGTTCGGGTGCTTGTGGGTTGAGTGCTTCGTAGAGATGCACTGGCCGGCCGCGCGAGCGTTCGGTGGTAAGGTAACGCGTGTCCCCCCAATGGGTGAAGGGGAGGTGCAAATCAAAGGGGGAGAGCAGCAGGCCATCGGCCACAGGCTGAGCGAATTGCGCATCACTTGATGGCGTGGCACTTTGGCCGCCGTGCGATACCCAGACGGAGCTGCTCTTGGCGCCCTTAGTTGAAGTGAAAGCGAGTCGCAGCTTGCCCTGTGCGTCCAGGATTTCTCCGCGCATCTGCTGACCCGCTTCCGTGAACCCAGCCCAAAGGATACCTTTAATCGGAGCAGAAGATTCTCCCTGGCGTGGCTTATGGGTGATTTCGATGCGCAGGCAAAGGTCGCCCGCGAGTCGCGAGTCACGAAAATCAACCAAGGTCTTCTTGGCCTGGGCGGGACTCAGCCGGGCAAACTCATCCCCAACGAAGTCTCTCGGCTGCGCAAAGGTGAGGATGGTGGCAAAACACGCAACCCAGCGGACCGACAGGCTGAGTAAGGCATTTCGCACCAAGACTTACTTGGCCCCAGCGGGGGCGACGGGCTTGACCGGCTCCGCCTTGTTCGCCGGTACCGTGGTCGGCACGGCTGCAGGAGTGGCGGCGGGCTTAGCTCCAGGCGTGGCCACGGGATTAGCGGTCGAGGCGGTGGTGGCCGGAACGGCGGTGTTGGTCGGAACGGCGGCGGTTGCCTTCACGGGTTCTGCCTTATTGACGGGGGCCTTGCTGTCCGCCGTTGCGGTAACGTCTAGGGCGGACTTGGTCTTCGTGTTGCGGGCCAGAAAACCAAGGTAGAGGCCGAAACTCAGGATAAAGAGCAAAACCGTGAGGATGGTGGTGAACTTCGACATCCAATCGGCCGCGCCGCCTCCGAGGACGGATTCAGCGGCGCCGCCACCCAGGGCCGATCCCATTCCGGCATTAGCGCTGGGGCGCTGCATCAAGATGACCAACACGACCAAGATGCAGACGACGAAGAGGGCCAGAACTGAGGCATAGAGAAGAAAGTCCTTCATCCCCTCATCCAAGGGGTCGGTGGGGCATAAAACAACGCCAAAATCAGGCCTGGACGTAGGACCCCCCGGAAACGCGGTAGGTTAGCCAATCTCCGGAAGGGGGCGGTACCGTACCCGTGGCGATAACCTGATGGGAATCACCGACCTCAGCCCAGAAGGCCCGACGACGGGTATCATCGAGTTCACCCAAGACATCGTCGGCCAGGATTACCGGCGGGGTGGGGGCACGCCGGGTGTCGCGTTGGAGGCGGGCCAAACAGAGGGCGAGCACCAGCAGGCGTTGCTGGCCTTCGGAGGCGTAGTCAGCGGCATCTTGGCCGCCGAACATCATGCCGAAGTCATCGCGTTGAGGTCCCTTTAAGGTCGTCCCGCTGGCAAGGTCGGTATTGCGCAGGCGCATCCAAGTTGCCTCCAGCTCGCCCGCCGGGGTGTCTGGTTGATAGATGAGATCGGCGCCTTTGTCTGGAAAGCCCGCTCGGGCGCAGGCCTGACGGAGGGTCTCGGCAAGTTCAGGTAGGACCTTGGCCCGAATGTCGGCGATGAGTTGGCCGGGGGGCAGCATCGCTTTCTCAAAAGCCCTAAGTTCCTCATCGGAACGGATTTCGGATTTGAGCAGGGCGTTGCGACCCTCGAGGGCGCGGGTGTAATCCCGTAAGGCATTCAGGTAGGCCGCATCGGTGCCGCCGATGGCTGCATCGAGCCAGCGCCGACGATTGGCAGGCGAGCCCCGCACCAGCCGAAGATCATCCGAGCAAAAGACGATCGTTGGGAATTGCCCGAGATGCTGAGCGGCCGAGGTCACCGGCGTACCATTGAGCAGGGCTTTGCGGGAACCTTTGGCTAGCCGGAGTTCGACTTCCGCCAGTTCGTTGGCGGAGACGCGGACATCGAGGCGCAGCCTAGCCTCTGTGCAGCCGGCGCGGATGAGGGGTGAAATTTCCGTCGTTCGAAATGACCGAAAAGATGAAACCAAAGCCGCCGCCTCCAATAAGTTAGTCTTACCCTGTCCGTTCTCCCCAATCAGAAATACGCGCGGAGCATCGACCGAGACATCTGCGAAAGTGAGGTTTCGGAAATCGGCCGCCCGGATGCGGGTCAGGCGCATGGTTTATTGCGGAATCTGAATCACCGTCCCGATCTTCGGCAAGTTATCCTGTGAAGTCATCTTATCGCGATTGGCCTCGAAGATGGCTTTGATATGATTCTTATCCTTGAACATCTTGTTAGAGATGACGGAGAGGGTGTCGCCTCTGACGATGGTATATGGGAGGGTTCGGCCGTTGCGGCTTTCGGGTGCGCTTTTATCGGGCGTCGCCACGGGAACGCCCGTGCCGACCGCCGCTTTAGTGTCCGGGGTTTTCTGATTGCGACTTAGGTCGGCGACCTCGCGCTTCAGTTTTTCATTCTCGATTTGAAGGGTGCGGAGGCGCGCATTGATGTCGACGCTTCCCAGTGCATCTGGTTCCATGGGACGGCCCGGCAGCTGTTGCATGAACTGCTTTTCGGCGGTTCGGATCATCTGTTTAACGTGCCCGTTTTGCACGGAGGTCGGCTTCAGCCGGACATACTGGTTATAGTGGTAGATGGCCGGAAGCGGGTCTTCGAGGTCGCTGTACATGCGGCCGGCTTCGAGGTGGGCTTCGGCGGCACCTTTCCGATTGTCGATGACTTTGAGGTAACATTCTAAGGCGCGGCGTATCTCGCGTTGCTTGTAGAAGATCTGACCTTGGCGGAAATCCGGATCGTCGACGTCTAGGGTGCTGCTTTCCTTGCGACTGGCGTCGTCGCAACCGGCGAGAAGGATGACGAGGAGGGCAAAGGTGGCACGAACCATAGCGTGACAATCTTCATCCGCCCCGATGCCTTCAATCTCAAATCATTCCCCGAGGGCGAGCGGCAGAGCGGTGTCCAGTGTCGGCGTAGCGAAGCGGAAGCCGGCTTTCACGGCGGCCATGGGCTCGACGTGTAGGTCGGAAAGTAAGGTCTCGATGCCCATCTGGCCGAAGATCAACTGGATGACCCATGCCGGGATGGGCAGGAAACAGGGACGATGAAGCTGGGCCGAAAGTGCGCGGGCAAACTCACCCTGGCGGACCACCCCCGGGGCTGTAGCGTTAATGACTGCCGGGCACGAGGGGGTACGCAGGCACCAAATAATAAGCTCAACCAGGTCCCCCAGTCGTATCCATGAGAATTTTTGGAGCCCGTTGCCGATTCGCCCGCCCAGGCCAAGGCGGAAGGCGGGGAGCATGAGGCGTAACGCCCCCCCCGAGGCGGCCAAAACGACCCCGCAGCGAAGTACGGTGGTGCGAATACCGGACACTTGAGCTGGTCCGGCGGCCTTTTCCCATTCGGCACTCAGTTTGCCGAGGAAGCCCACTTCACTCACCAGGGAGTCTTCCGTGAGGAACCCATCCCGGTGAATACCGTAGCGGCTGATGCCTGACATGCTCAGGAAGATTTCGGGTTTACGTTGGAGGGTAGCCAGGGTGGCCGCGAGGAGCTGGGTGCCATCGACGCGACTGGCGGTGATGCGCTGCTGGCGAGCCTTAGTCCATCGTCCCGCAATGGGGGCACCCGCAAGATGAATCACGGCGTGGGCTCCTTCGAGCGCTTCCCGGTCGATCCAGCCTGTCGCGACATCTATGCCATGGGGACCGAGGGTGCGTGAGCGTAGTGCCCCAACGGTATAGCCGAGTTCATTCAGGCGGATGGTCAGCGCTCTGCCAATAAGCCCATTGGCCCCCGTGAGGATGACTTTTCGGTTTTCGCTCATGCAGGATTGGGCCTTTCTCCGTCGCGAAGTTTTAGGCGAAGTTACGAGTGACCGTCATCACCCAGGGACGACCTGGATTGGGATCCAGGCCAAGACGCTGCACCGCATCGCCGGATTGTTCGCATTGGTCAGCAAACTGCCTGACGATGTCAGATTCCTGCTCTCCGCCCGGATGGCCGGTGTAAGAGACACACACAATCCGTCCGCCGACCCTTAATTCCGCCCGTGCGGCCTGGAGTGCCTTCGCGGTGGACGCGGGTTGAGTGATGATCGTGGGGCTGCCGCCAGGGAGGTAGCCCAGATTGAATAGGACAGCCCCGACTCGGCCGTGTTGTTCGAGGGGAATGGATTCCTTGATTTCGGCGTGGCTACGTGGGTGAAGGGTCACTCGCTCCATCAGTCCAGCTATGGTGAGTAGATTGCGGCTGGCATCAATGGCCACGGGTTGGATATCGAAGGCATGCACATGCCCGCCGGGGCCGACACACTGCGCAAGGAAGGCGGCATCCCGTCCCTTGCCTGCGGTGGCGTCGATGGCGATGTCGCCGGGGTGGAGAATCTCCTGGGCGAGCTTCTGGGCTCGCTCAGTGACGCGGATAGGGGTCAGGGAAGCCAAGGGAATTTTCGGAAGTTAGGCGGACGTTTTTCATTCCAGGCCGAGCGACCTTCGTCGCCTTCTTCGGAAAGATAATAGAGTAGGGTGGCGTTGCCGGACAGCTCTTGGATGCCGGCTTGGCCATCGAGTTCGGCATTGAACGCAGACTTAAGGCAGCGGATGGCTAGCGGACTCTTGGTGAGAATCTCGCGCGCCCATTTGACGCCTTCAGCGTCCATCTGCGCGTAGGGTACGACGGTGTTTACCAAGCCCATCTCGAGAGCTTCTTTCGCGTCATATTGACGACAGAGATACCAGATCTCTCTCGCCTTTTTTTGGCCGACAATTCGCGCGAGATAAGAGGCGCCGAACCCGCCGTCAAAGCTACCCACCGTCGGTCCGGTTTGGCCAAAGATAGCATTGTCCGCGGCGATGGTAAGGTCGCAGATGACATGCAGGACGTGGCCGCCGCCGATGGCAAAGCCAGCGACGAGCGCGATGACCACCTTGGGCATCGAGCGAATGAGCCGTTGGAGATCGAGTACGTTGAGGCGCGGGACGCCATCTTTGCCGACATACCCGCCTTTTTTATCCCCGCGGATTTTTTGATCGCCGCCCGCACTGAAGGCGAATTTGCCATCGTGTTGAGGGTTGGCGCCCCGAAGGAGGACGACTCCGATCGTCGCGTCGTCGCGGGCGTCCGAAAAGGCCTTAAGCATCTCGGCCACCGTATCCGGGGTGAAGGCGTTCCGTCGCTGCGGGCGGTTGATGGTCACACGGGCGATCCCGTCGGCCTTCTCATAGACGATGTCCGTAAAGTCTCCGCATTTTTGCCAACTCATGTCGGACTGCATGCCCCCAAGTTGGTGCTGCCCGGGGTTTTTTCCAATGAATAAGCGAGGGGACGCTTGAAAAACGAGAAGAGGTGCCACAGTTTGAGGGCATGGCCAGACTGACTCCCGCTCAAATCTCCAAAGTTTCCCAATGGGTGACCGAAGGGGCGACCCTTTCGCAGATCCAAGCAAAACTTTCCTCCGAGCTGGAAGTTTCCATGACTTACATGGATGTGCGTTTCTTGGTCGATGACCTGAATCTGGCTTTGATTGAAAAAGAAGAGCCTAAGAAGGTTGACGAACCTGTCGACGAGGTAGCTGCCGCTGAACCTACCCCCGCCGATGCCACCGGCCCCGCCGCCTCTGGTGGTGCCGTGACCGTTGAGGTGGATACGATTGCCCAGCCCCATGCCATGGTCAGCGGCAAGGTGACTTTCTCCGACGGTCAAATCGCGGATTGGTATATCGACCACCAGGGTCAGCCTGGCATGGTCGCCCGCGTGCAGGGCTACCGTCCTTCTCAGCCAGATATCGCCGACTTCCAGACCAAGTTAGACGTTGCCCTCCGTTCCGCCGGTTTCTGATTCCGTTCAGCGTGTTTTCAGAATTGCCTCGGCCAGCACGAAGTCCGCTGGCCGGGTAAGTTTCAAGTTCACCGTGGGGCTCTCGACCAACGAGACATCTTGGCCGACGAATTCTACCGCCGAACTGTCGTCGGTGACTTTGCGCTGAAGCTCGGCCACTTTACGGTAGGCTTTGAGCACAACAGCTGTCCGGAAGACCTGCGGGGTTTCTGCGGTCCAAACCAGGCCGCGATCCGGCGAGGTGGCGACCGACGACGAGTCGGTCTTAGCAATCTTAACGGTATCCGCCGAACGTCCGGCGAGGATAGCCGCGCCGGTTTCGGCAGCCTTGGCGCGTACTTTCTGGATGGCTTCGCTCGACACCAG
>CAISXT010000058.1 GCA_903889525.1 uncultured Opitutia bacterium
ACGGTTCACGACTACAAATACGCCAGTCCAGGCGTACGAAATTTAACATGGATAGATTACGACAAAGACAGAGAGCTTGCAAGATTCCTAACAGACGGAAAAACCATTACCACCCTTGAAACCCCCTTCTCAGAATGCCCTTTACTAAGAATTCAACCAGAGAAGAAGTAACTCTATTAAACGGCACCATCTGCCATGCCTGCACTCTGTCAGGCCTGTGCAAGCCGCCAGTTGTATCCACAGAAGCAACACAAGCAGCACGATTCTCATCGCAAGTACTTCAAGCACTTGACTGAATCGACATATATCAGGCACCACTTCGCGTCAGCAAGACAAGGCATCCTAACTGCTACCTTTTCATTTCTTGCTCCAGAAGATCGCTTTTCGGACGACTCTGGTACATCTGAATCACCTTCCGGGTGGCGGCAGGGACGCCCTGTATCTCGACAGGGAAGATTCTACGGGCATCCAGCTTAAGCCTGGATAGACGCATCTCGTAGACCTGAGCCTTGTCCAGCATCTTGCGATCATAGGGGCTTAGGCTGTCTACAAAGGCCTTCCGCGAACCGTCCTTGGCCGATAGTTCGCCCAAGGGCTCCGAGGCCTTGATGCCCTGCTCGAAGCGCTGGGCGGTGTAGCCGTAGCCCAGAAGCCTGACATAGAGCCGTTTGGCTGCCTCGACATCGCCGGCGTAGATAGACCGCCGGAAGTTCCGCAGCGCCTCGGCGTCGGGGGAGTCATAACTGCCATGCTCCCTCGAGACCCCCTGCCTGGCTTGCTTCCACTGGGTGGCCTTGTCCCGGATATAATAATACGCCCACTGCTCTGGATCGCGCCGGCGGACCTGGAGCACGAGCTGCGAGGCCGAGTCCCATGAAGACCGCGGTGAATAATAATCCGGGTTGGTGGCCCGCATGACCATGTCAGCCGTGAACTGGTCGGTCATCTGCCCCAGGATGGTCTGGGCCATCGCGTAGCGCGGGATGTTGCGCTGGTTGGCTACGTCCGGGAACGGATTCTTGCCCGAGACGACGGTGTAGATCGTCTTTTGGGCCGGGCCGACGCTCTTGGCTCTCAGTGGTCCGAGTTGGCCGAAAATGTTTCTGAGGTACCTGAGGAATTCGTCAGACCTTTGCAATCATTGGGTTTTTGTTGCATTTCTGAATCAGATTGCCCCGGCCGCCTTCTTTGCTTTTGGCTATCCCTTCGCGGGGACTTCCCTGCCCACTCCCTTTCACCAAAACTCCCCTATGGCACAAAAAGACCCGTTCAAAGCCCTCCGCCCGTTCACCGCTGGCGGCCAAACCGGCTCCCTCTACTCCCTGCCCGCCCTCGAACAGGCTGGCCACGGCAAGATCTCGCGCCTGCCGGTCTCCATCCGTCTCGTGCTCGAGTCGGTGCTCCGTAATTGCGACGGCGTCGCGGTGACCGAGAACGACGTCAAGGCGCTCGCGCAGTGGAACGCCGCGAAGCCGGTCGATACGGAAATCCCGTTCGTCGTCGCGCGCATCGTGCTGCAGGACTTCACGGGCGTGCCTCTCCTCGTCGACCTCGCCGCCATGCGCGAAGCGGTCGCTCGTCTCGGTAAAGATAGCTCGGTGATCGAGCCGCTCGTCCCCGTCGACCTCGTCGTCGACCACTCGGTGCAAGTCGACCGCGCGGGTTCCGCTTCCTCGTTCCTCGAAAACCTGCGCCAAGAATTCGGCCGCAACACCGAGCGCTACGAATTCCTCAAGTGGGGCATGCAGGCGTTCAAGACCTTCGGGGTCGTGCCTCCGGCGATCGGCATCGTCCACCAGGTCAAACTCGAGTTCCTCGCGAAGCTGGTCTTCCAGAAGGACGGCGTGTTCTACCCGGACACCCTTGTCGGCACCGACTCACACACGACGATGATCAACGGCATCGGCGTCGTGGGTTGGGGCGTGGGTGGCATCGAAGCCGAAGCGGGCATGCTCGGCCAGCCCGTCTACTTCCAGACGCCCGAAGTCATCGGCGTCAACCTCACCGGCCGCCTCCGCGAAGGCGTCACCGCCACCGACCTCACCCTCCGCCTCACGGAAATTCTCCGCAAGGCCAAGGTGGTCGGCAAGTTCGTCGAATTCTACGGTGAAGGCACTGAGGCCCTGTCGCTCGCCGATCGCGCCACAATCGCCAATATGGCCCCGGAATACGGCGCCACGATGGGCTTCTTCCCGGTCGACGACAAGTCCCTCGACTACCTCCGCCAGACGGGTCGCGACGAGTCGCACATCGAGCTGGTGAAGGAATACTACCAGGCCCAGGGCCTCTACGGCATCCCGAAGGCCGGCAGCATCGACTACACGCAGACCATCGACCTCGACATCAGCACAGTCGTCCCCTGCGTCTCCGGCCCGAAGCGTCCGCAGGACCGTATCGACCTCCCGAAGATCAAGGACACGTTCAATACGCTCTTCACCGCGCCGAAGGATAAGAACGGCTTCGGCAAGGCCGCCGCTGATCGCGACACCTCCGCCGCCGTCGGCGCCACGGGCCGCTCGCTCAAGCACGCCTCGGTCGTAATTGCGGCAATCACCTCCTGCACCAACACCTCGAATCCTTCCGTGATGGTGGCCGCCGGCCTCGTCGCCAAGAAGGCCGTTGAGAAGGGCCTGACGGTTAACGCCAACGTCAAGTGCTCGCTCGCCCCCGGCTCCCGCGTGGTCACCGACTACCTTAACGAGATTCAGCTCTCGGGCTACCTCGACCAACTTGGCTTCAATCTCGTTGGCTACGGTTGTACGACTTGCATCGGCAATTCCGGACCGCTGGATGCCGACATCGAAGGCGCGATCAAGAACGGCGACCTCGTCACGGCCTCCGTGCTCTCGGGCAACCGTAACTTCGAAGCCCGCGTCCACGGCGCGGTCCGCTCAAACTTCCTGATGTCCCCTCCCCTCGTCGTCGCCTTCGCCCTCGCCGGCCGCGTCGATATCGACCTCGACAGCGAACCGCTTGGCACGGGCAAGGACGGCCAGCCGGTCTTCCTTAAAGACCTCTGGCCCACCCAGGCCGAAATCGCCGACCACGTCGCACGAGGCCTCAAGCCCGAGATGTTCAAGTCGAAGTACGCCGCCGATTCTCTCGCCAACGCCACCGCCGAATGGAAGGGCGTGCAAGGCGGCACCGGCGCACGCTTCAGCTGGAAGGAATCCTCCACGTACATCCAGGAGCCGCCGTTCTTCAAGGGCTTCTCGATGACGCCTCCGCCGGTGCCGACGCTCGCGAAACTGCGTCCGCTGGCCATCCTCGGCGACTCCGTCACTACCGACCACATTTCCCCCGCCGGCGCCTTCAAGGAAGAGACCCCGGCCGGCAAGTTCCTCCTCGCGGCCGGCGTGTCGAAGAAGGACTTCAACTCCTACGGTTCGCGCCGTGGCAACGACCGCATCATGACCCGCGGCACCTTCGCCAACACGCAGGTGAAGAACGCGATGGCCGACGGTAAAGAAGGCGGCTTCACGAAGATCCAGCCCGACGGCAAGGTCGAGGCCATCTATGACGCCTGCCAGACCTACGCCCAACGCGGCGAAGGCATGATCGTCTTCGGCGGCGTCGACTACGGCATGGGCTCATCCCGCGACTGGGCCGCCAAGGGCACCGCCCTCCTCGGCATCCGCGCCGTGGTCGCGCAGTCCTTCGAGCGCATCCACCGTTCCAACCTCCTCGGCATGGGCGTACTGCCCCTCGAATTCGCCGACGGCAAGAACGCCGCTTCGTACAATCTCGATGGCACCGAGACCTTCGACCTCGAAGGCCTCTCCAGCCCGATCAAGCCGAAGACGCCAGTCACCCTCGTCATCCGTCGCGCCAACGGCACGGTCGACAAGGCGGCACTGGTCGCCCGCATCGATACCGCCATCGAAGGCGAATACTACCGCCACGGCGGCATCCTGCCCTACGTCCTCCGCCAGATCCTGAAGTAAGGATTACGGCCGAACGCCCAACAAAGCCCTCGGAAGTTTCCGAGGGCTATTTATTTCCCCGTGACGATGAATTTGATTTCAGCGGTCTGGAATCCCGACTCGTGGGCCATCCTGAAGGAAATGGCGCCTTCAGCGGCGGACTTTGCCCGGAAAGTAAAAACACTCAACATAGGTGCGCCAATACGCGGGCGGCTCGGTATCACCTTCAATGGATAAAGTTGAGGCACAGCCTCGTTCTTGGACTGGCCCACCTGCTCTAAGCCGGCAGGAATCCCCACGGCCTCCCAGTATCGACCGGTGCTCGGGTTGCAGATCAAGGCGACTTCGAAAGTCTTACCCAAGGCGACCGAAGCCACCTGCTCAGAGGGCGCGAACACACGCAACGGCGGCTGTTCTACTGCCGCGCAAAGGCGCAACAGAGAGACGCTAAATACAGCATCACCTCATTAAGCCATAGCCCTGAGACCTGTCAAAGCGCTAAAGGCATGGGACGGAGACGGGATTCCATCTTGCTCCAGCCATCCCAATCCCTAGTCCTTCTCCATGGAAATCGGCGTCATCAACGGCCCCAACCTCGACCGACTCGGCAAGCGCGAGCCGGAAGTCTATGGCACCCAGACGCTCGCCGACCTCGAGAAGCTGATCGAGAAGCACGCTAAGACGGCCGGGGTGAAGACCCGTTTCTTCCAGTCCAATCACGAAGGCGAAATCATCGACACGATTGCGAAGTGGGCCGACAAGGGCGTGAAGTTCTTGGTCATTAATCCCGGTGGCCATACCCACGTCTCGGTCGCCCTGCGCGATTCCATCGCCGGCAGCGGCATGCGGGCCGTCGAGGTGCATATTTCTAATATCTACAAGCGCGAAGAGTTTCGCCACAAGTCCGTTACGGCCTCCGCCTGCGAAGGCGTGATCACCGGACTAGGCCTCTCGGGTTACCTCCTCGCGGTCGACCATCTCGTCTCCACCGCCGCCAAAGACCGCCCGGCCAAGAAGAAGACGGCGGCGAAAAAGAAATAAGATGATGCGCGCGCTCCACACGTTATTGACGGGGAGCATCTTAGGTCTGACGTTCGCCTTTGCCGCGCCCATCGAAGTTGTCCCGGCTGATTTTAACGGCGCCATCCAACCTCAAGTCGCCCTGAGTACCGATGGCCGCATCCACCTAGTCTTCGGACAGGGCAGCACCCTCTTCTATGTGACTTCGAAAGATGGCGCCTCCTTCAGCACCCCTAACCGCGTCGCTACCTTGGATAAACTCGCGCTCGGCATGCGCCGCGGACCCCGTATCGCCGTCACTAAGAATCTGCTGCTCATTACCGCCATCTCGCATACCGACGGCAATGTCCACGCTTGGACTTCACCGGACGGAGCCAAATGGCAGGAGCAGCCAGCCTTGAACCAAGTCCCGCTCTCCGCCCGCGAAGGCCTGCAGGCCTTGGCAGGCAACGGCCAGAATCGCATCGGCCTGACTTGGCTGGATCTGCGAACAGGCAAGATGAGCCTGTGGGGCAAATTCTCCGAAGACGGCGGCCTCCATTGGAGTGAAGATCGTTTGGTCTACGCCTCACCAGAAGGCCCGATCTGCCAATGCTGCGCGCCCAGCGTAGCCTTCGCCCCAGATGGCCGTATCGGCATTATGTGGCGCAACTTACTTCAGGGCGCCCGCGACCTCTACCTAACGGAGACCAAGGATGGCGTTAGCTTCTCGCCACCTCGCAAATTGGGCCAGGGTTCTTGGATGCTCAACGCGTGCCCCATGGATGGCGGCGGCCTGACCTATGACCAAAACAGCCAAGGTCTGCCGGTTTGGAAACGCCTTCGGACCGTATTCTCGAGTGAGAATCCTACAATCGAACGTAAGGTCGCTGATGCGGCGGCCCAGCCGGTGGCTACTTTCGTCGGCAAGACGCCGCTGGTATTCTGGGAGTCGAAAGGCTCCTTGATGCTTCAGCGAGGCAACGCCGCTCCCCAAACTTATGCCGTCGGCGGACAATACGCCGCTGTCGCCAGCCAAGGCGTCACCGCCGTCGTCGCTTTCGAGGGCGTCGTGCGTGGCCGTAAGACGATTCTCTGCGAGCTCCAGCGCTAAGCGCCTGCCACGAGGGACTAGGCGCCGCTCGCAGCTGGCGGGTGTCGGTTGATCGAAAGTTCCTCCGGCAAGGCCTTACCTTCGATTAAATAGTCCGCCATCTGTGTCGTTAGACTCGGAGCCCAAACCGTCCCGCGCGGGCCAAGTCCATTGAAGATGTGCGTATGAAGCTCACTCGGGTGAGTACCCAGGAACGGACGATTGTCCGCCGTACATGGGCGCACTCCGGCCGAATGATCCATGACATCCACCTGCACCAATGAAGTAAAATAGCCGCGAAACCTCGCCAAGAGTTTATCCTGCTGGGCCCGAGACGGAGTCTCATCCAGCTGATCCCACTGCCAGTTAGTCCCTGTGCGCCAACGGCCATCGCCCATCGGCAAAGCCCAACCCTCACGATTCAGGACATAAGGCTTCTGCGGTGCATCCGACGATAACGTAAGCACCTCCCCCTTGGCCGGCTGCCAGGGCAGATAAGTAAACGGCCCACGCAGGGCAGACTTATACCCGTCGCAGTACACAATCGCCCCGTAAAGATTATGGCGCCAACTCAAGCCCGCCGCCGCCGACGTTGCCTCGGAGGGCTCAAACGTCGCCTCGATCAAGCAGCCCGACGCCTGGAGTTCGCGCCGCACATCGGCGAGCAGTTTAGGTAAATCAACCCAGGCACCATGCATGAGAGTACCACCGAAACCATCCGTCAGCTCCGGATCTAACTCACCCTTCGACTCGGTGATTCGAGCGATAAAGGGACTACAGCTCGAGCATTCCGCCCGCTTCAACCCACGGGTCCTCTGCTCGGCATCAACAAACAAACGGTAGACATCCGTAGGATGAAAAACCCCCAGCGGGGTAAAGTGATCCCGCGCACACAAGAATAATGTCGGGTAATCCTTGGTCAGGGAGAATCGACGTCCCGTCAGCGGCGTCATTAAACCGGCTGCGACCTGAGAAGCGGCTGACTTCCAGCCATCATCCACGACGCGCACCGTGCGGCCGCGACGCAACAATTCCTTGGCGAGCAAAGAGCCCGCCAAGCCTTGGCCAATAATCAAAAAATCAACCTGCATCCGGAGGAATGCAGGCTGGGAAAACCTTGCCCGACTGGCGAGGGAATATCAGAAGCCAATGGAGTTCTTTGACCCCTGCTTGGTAACGATCTTTTCTTCAGTCCAGACCGCGACGCTTCGTTTCACCTCAACCAGGGTCAACTGGAAGATGTATGAGTTCTGGCGGGTGCTGCCAGCATTGGCTCGGTCTTCGAGGATCTTGCCCTTGAGGACGTATTCGGCTTTCGGCACGTTGGCGCTAGAACCCGAGGCGGCACGAGCCGCATTAGCCACGGCGTCATTCTCCAGGAGGGTCACCCGGCCAGCATTGACGAGCGGAACCGTCAGCTTCGATAGCAGCAGGCTCGTGTCGAAATTATTGGCGGTGTCGTTCGTAATCGTGCCCAGCTGCAAGACGGGCGCACCCTTCGAAAAGGCCGGCGAGCTGACCATGGATTGCAACATCAGGGAGCCAGCGGTGGCAAAGTCCTGAATGTTCACCTTTTCCAGACTGACGACCAAGTCACGTCCGTTCGGGTCCTTGTAGGTGGCGGGGGTGTCGCAGCCGACGATGAGGGCGGCACAGGCGAGTAGGAAGAGTTTATTCATAGGGTGGTTTTATCGAGAGAGGATACGGAGGCGGCATTCGACGGACGTCGATTTAAGGGCCGTGGCGGTCACGGTCGTGAGCGCACCAGGCTCAAGCGGGGTGGTAATCCAATTAGGCTGACTCTCAGTCACCGAGCCATCGGAGCCCAACCATTCAAAACTGATGTTAGCGGTCTGACCAATATACGAACCATTGCGCAGGTCCCACTGAACCCGGGCGTAGCCCCCATCGGTCTTGGACTTACGGGCCGCGAGTAGCTCGATCTTGTTGCCGAAACGGTTATCGTTAATTTGCGGAGTGAAACCACCCTCAGGACGAGTCGTGGCATAGTTCACGGCATCAGGCGGAGTCAGGCCACGCTCGATACGGTCACCCGTCTGGATGATGGACGTGCAACCGGTCAAGAAACCGAATGCAAGGAGAGGGATGATTTTCTTCATGGGACGAGAGTGGTGCAGCGGAGGACGATGGGACGATTTTCCTGCGTGGACTTGATGCTTACAAGCAGAACCTTGCCTTCGGGCAGGACCAGGGTCGCCTCAGGGTGGCCCGGGACGGTTAGCTTCTGGCCTACCCGGGCATCAAGTCGGGCGACTGAAAACGCGGCGGGCAGGAGCGACCAATTGCGCAGGTCCGCCTTGGTGGATTTATAAGCGTACAACCCAGTACCCATCTTGGTCGCCAACGCCCAAAGCCCCGCCCCCGTGCCGCTATTCGGGCGACTTGCGGCCTCCTCGGAGGATTTATTGATCAGGTAGCTGGCCGTGGCCTTGACGGCGGCGGCAGTAAAAGCCTCCGCCTTTAAGCTCGGGAGCGCCGCCGCAAAATGCTTAGCGATGAGCGAGTCCGGGCGGCCGGCGGAGTCTAATGCCACACTCTGGCCGTCCAATTGTAACTTCAAATTATAATGCCAACCGGAGGGGCGGAGGGCCGGCAAAGCCACCCCGACATACGGGACGCGAGACGACACCACGAAGAGCGGAATATCCACCCGTTGCTCGTGCCACTCCGGACACATACCCGTCTCGGCGATCACATAGACCACCCTGCCCTGACTCTCGCCCGTCCCGGCACAATCCTTGAGGTCGCGCTTAAAGGCCGGATGCTTGGCGTTCAAGCCAGCGGCAGCCGTGAATTCCTTTCGCGCTTTTTCCAAATCAGCCACCCCGTCGCCCAAGCGAAGGAAGAACATGCCCTGCAGCCAGTGGCTGAAGGCATCGTCGTAAGTCCCGCCTTGGGTCAACCCGTCGAGATCATCTTGAATCAGACTCAGCCCATCTTTGGTCCGCTCATCCTGATTGGCCTTAACCAGGTCATACTGTGACTTTACCGACTTCGGCGTGACGTACAGCTGGCCGGCGCCGAAGGATTCTTGCACGAAGCGAAGCCGGGTCATCGACACACGCGCAGCAGCGAGGTCATGCAGTTCGAGAAAATTTAAAGCCTGATAGGTGGAGGCATAGATCCGGTCGTAAGGCTTAGCGCGGTACGGTTGCGCATAGCCGTTGCTGAACGCCGCCAAGGCGGACCCCGAAACGGAAAACCCTGGCTGCTCTTCCTCCGCCCGAAAAGCCTGTTCCACTTCTTCGAACGCCTTCGAGCTTTCCTTTAACTTACCGCCGGCCCGAAGCGCCGTCGCCTCGTCCAGTTTCCAGACCAGCATGTCCTTAGGTGTATCCACCCCCGCCGCCTTGGCGATTTGGGCGGCGGTCTCAAACTCAGCCTCTTCACCGAAGGCCCGGACACGTGGGTCCTTTTCAACATAGGTAGCACAACCGGCTAAGGCGACGGCAAGAATGACGAGCAGGATGCGCACAGGGACAGACAGCGAGAGTAGTCGGGGACGCCTGCAAGTAAAGATTACGCTGAACCCAGGGCCAGCCAGCGTGCCCCTAGGTAAAGCCACAGCGGCGTGACCAACGGGCAACAGAGCATCGTTATCACCGAGCAACGTAGGGAAACCAGCACGTCGCCCTTGAACATCTCAACGATTAGGAAGGTGAAGATACCGCAAGGCATCGCCGCCTGCACCAACATCACCTTGCGCAAGGAAGGATCGGTCACCAAGCAGCCTGCCGCAGCCAGGACAAGTAGCGGCATCAGCAACCAACGAACGGCCATCACGCCCAAGGAGGCCGGAGCGTCCGAGACCAGGCGAAAGTCTTTGATGATCACGTGCAGGTAGATGCCCGTGAGCAGCGTCCCAATCGGGATGGCGCAATCACCGACCGCGAGGCAAAGGTCGCTGGCGAAGACGATGGCGGCGCTTTTCCCAAAGCCGGCGAAATTGATGGCTAGGGCCAAGAACAGCGCGACGGTCATCGGCTGGAAGAGCTTCCTTAGGCCGTGGCGCAGGGACTCGCCGGAAAGCATCGCCACCCCAACCGTCCAGACTGCCGCCTCGACGCCGACATTATGCACCAGCAGCACGCCGACGACGTCCTTGTCGAACAACGCGGCCGTGACCGGGATGCCGAGGTAGCCGAAGTTATTGACGCCAGCCGAGAAGGCAAAGGTGCGACGCGCCGTGCCGGCCGGAACCTTGAAGAGCAAGCCGATGGCCATCGCGACGGCGTAGCCGACCACGATCATCAGGAAGCCCGCACCGAGATACAGCAAAGCCTGCGGGCCCGAAGCGATCAGCGGATTACCGCTCACGCGCGAGAAGATCATGGCTGGGAAAAAGACCCAGATGATCATGCGCATCAGCGGCTGACG
>CAISXT010000059.1 GCA_903889525.1 uncultured Opitutia bacterium
GACAGAGGACAGCACGTGGTGCTGTCCCTACCTCGAGACAAGCAGACACTGTCGTGACGCGGTCCCGACCCTACCCCAACCTACGGCGTGCCTGTATCCTTCATTTACCGCTCGATTAAAGGGGTGGTCACGCATGAAGGATTCATTAAAACGAGCCAATGCCCCTGAAGCGTTTCTTTACGTACCTGCTCACCCTCCCCTGCCTGGCCTTGGTGGCCAATGAGGTGGGCCTTGAGTCGACCAGCCCGAGTCGCTTCGGCGCGAAGTTCAGCGAAGCCAGCGGCCAGACCGTGGCTGAATTCAACGGCGACCATGGCGTCTTCGCCTTTGTAAGCTTCACTGAGAAAGGCGAATGGTCCGTCGAAGCGTCGATCTCGCTGCCCAAAGGCAAAACGGCGACGCTCACTGGCAAGATTGCGGGCAAGGCCTTTAGCCCTGACGCCAAAGTCGAGGGCACGGGCAAACCTGAGTGGATTGCCCTCGGCACATTCAACGCCCTCGCAGCAGTCCCGGCGTTCCTGCAACTCGAAGCCAAGGAACGCAAAGGTTCGGTGACCGTGCATGGTTATCGTTTCACGTGTGCAGCTCATAAAGAGGCCAAGGCGACGGCCACGCCCCTGCTACACCTTAAAACCGCGTACACGGAATCGCCGGAAATTTCGGTTGGTGATCGCGGCGGCGTCGGCGCCGCCACGATTCAAAAAGCGGGCGGGCGCCTACTTATCCCCGTCGTCGTCGAGAAACCCGGCGTCAAGAAAGTCGCCGTACGCTACACCGCCAGCGCCGGAGCCAAGGCGACGGTGAACGTGCATGTAATTAATAATCTCAAAGTCGATGCCTTGGCCAAGACCGTCAGATTTCCAGTCCAACTCGAGGGCACGGGCAAGCCTGCCATCGCGAAGGAAATCGCCCTCACCTTCCCCGCCGCCGGCACCTACCTGATTGCACTCGACGCTATCCAGTCCACAGGAACCGTAACGCTTAACGGCCTGCTCTTAAACGGCGCGACCAATCCGGAAATCTGGGCATTACCGAACGGTAACGCACAATCGGTGCACTTCGGTTACGCCCTGCCTAAGGGCGAGACCGCCCAATGGGCCTACGCGGAGGCGAAATCGCTCCCTGGCCCACCGACTACTTACAATTGTGTGCTCGGCTTCGGCCACGGCTACTTCGGCTTCCAGCGTAAGACAGCCGGCACCGAGGCGAAGGACCGCGTGTTTATTTATTCCCTCTGGGACAACGGCTACGTGAAGAACGACGTCAAGAAGGTCAGCGCCGAAGAACTCCGCAACCTCGTGGTCACGACCGTCGCCAAGGGCGAAGGCGTCAACGCCTCGGCTTTCGACCACGAAGGCTCTGGTGGCCATAGCGACCTGCCCTACGCCTGGAAGGATAACGCCACCTATGCATTCCTCCTCGGCGTGAAGGCCGACGGCGATGCGGCGATTTATTCAACCTGGGTGAAACTCGCCGAAACGGGTGAATGGCGTTTCCTTACCGCCTTCCGCCGACCGAAGACGGAAGCCAAGATCGATGGCCTCTACTCCTTCGTGGAAGACTGGTCCGGCTCCTACGGGCAAACTGAGCGCAAGTGCCTCTTCTCAAATCTCTGGATCCGCAACCCCGCCGGCAAGTGGGTGGCCATCAAAGAAGCCAAGAGTAGCGCGACCGCCGAGCTCGGTCGCGCAGACTTCGCGCACACCGTCGAAGGCAACGCCGTGGCACTTATTACTGGTGGCTACTCGAGCACTGGCGGGAAACGGGGAGTAGTCCTCGCCGTGCCGACGGGGAAGGAACCCGCAGTGGAGGTGGAGAAGTTGCCCGCGAAGTAGGCTGGCATACTTCTGGCGCGCGTCAGTTGTCTTGGGTAGGGCGGGTTGTCCCCAACCCGCCGTTGACCCAGAGAGGATATTAAGTCGAAGGAGGTACGTGTGTTTGTCCGCGAACGGACGGCTGGGGACAGCCGTCCCTACCCGATACAGTGGCAGGCACTAGGGCAGCACGCGGTGCTGCCCCTACCCAGCGCGGCGGATTCGCGCGGGGACACAGGGACAGGGTGCACGGCTGCGAAGCAAAGGCAGATGGGCACTACTGCGAAGCGGGCGCGCGTCAGTTGTCTTGGTTGGGCGGGTTGTCCCCAACCCGCCGTTGGCCCAGAGAGGATATTAAGTCGAAGGAGGTACGTGTGTTTGTCCGCGAACGGACGGCTGGGGACAGCCGTCCCTACCCGATACAGTGGCAGGCACTAGGACAGCACGTGGTACTGTCCCTACCCAGTGCGACGGATTCGCGCGGGGACACAGGGACAGGGTGCACGGCTGCCCCCATTGCCCGACAGCAACACTATCGGGCAATATCATTCCGCCCCAACACGGTAATACCGTGGCGGGAGAGGACGGAGGCGGCGAGTTCCTGCGCCTCGGTGCGCACGACGAGGCCATAGCGGCCGTTCGGTCGGAAGAGGAACGGGTACACGTAATGAATATTGATCTCAGCCTTAAGCAGAACGCCCGTGACGTCCTTCAACTGTGCTTCGGACTGCAGCTCGATCGCGACGACGGGGACGTCATCATGCGCAAAATGGTGTTCATCGAGAATCTGTTCGGCCCGCTCCGGGTAATCGACGACAATGCGGATGATGGTCGAGTCCGTGGTGTCCACGAGGCAAAGTGCCATGATATGCACATCGGCACCGGCCAGGGATTCCACGAGCTCATTGAGTCGGCCGACCTTGTTTTCGACGAAGATGGAGAACTGCCGGACGGCGCCGAGATCAGGTTCGTTGGTAATATCAGAGCCCATCGGAAATACATGATGACAATCCCGCCGACTTTCTCCAGCCCCTTTTAGGTTGAACGTCCGAAAGGGGCCGGGATTGTGCCCGGGTGATCTCTTTATTGGCACTCATCCTCGCCCAGGCGCCCACGCGGCTCCCGGAGACCGTGGTGGTGGAAACTCGACAGGCGGCCCCACTGGCGGACGCCTCCCCTTCCGTGTCCCGGGTCGACGTCGCCGCGGCGAGTGAAGCGGGTGTAACGACGTTAACCGGACTGCTCGGCTCCGTCCCCGGAGTCTATGCCACGGAGCAATCCGGCGAAGGCTCCGTCGGCTCTCTTTTCCTCCGCGGCACCAATTCGTCACAGACGGCCGTCCTGTTGGACGGTCGGCGCCTCCCCCAGGGCTTTTCCAATAGTTACGAAATCGGGCGCTATCGCATCTTCGGCCTCTCCTCGGTGGAAATCATGCGCGGACCTTCCTCGACGCTTTACGGAGCGAACGCCTTAGGTGGCGTCGTCGACCTGCGACTGCCCGATCCGCTCACTGACAAAACGGGCGGCACGCTGAATCTCGAGGCGGGTTCGTTTGGTCGCGCCTCCCTCGGCTTCAGCTACCTGACGAATAACGCCGAAGGGAAGAATCCCGCAACCCAGGGGACCGCTTTCACCTTTACCTCATCGCACGACGATGGGTGGCGCACGAACGGGGCACGCGATGCCGGGACCGGCCTATTGAAAAGCGAATGGCGCCTCTCACCCCATCTTGTCTTCGATGTGATTGCCTCGGTTGACTTAGGGAACGCCGGTCTGCCCGGCCAGTCCACGACGAGCAATCCGGCCAATGGCGACCCGAACGACTGGGAGAAAGATCGTGGCTGGATGCTCTCACCTGGATTACGATATAATGATGACACCTTGAGCGCGGCGGCCTTCTGGTCGCACGGTGGCTCAACCGTGACGAGCCGGCTGGATGGCGTGGACAGCTTTGCCACACCCTACCTCTATTATCAGAAATTCAACCTCAACCGCGATGAGCTCACCGCGTTTGCCGACTGGAAAGTGAAGCGCACCCTGACGCTCGGCCTCGGTTTGAGTTATGAAAATTCACGCTACGACCAACAAGCACTCGCCGCTGGCTCCACCAACTGGAAGGACACCATGGAAAGCTTCGGTATTTGGACGCGTGCCGACTGGAAGGTAACTTCCGTAGATCGCCTCCGTCTTTCGGTGCGTCGGGACAGCTTCTCGGATTTTGAAGGTAAGACCACGGGGGAAATTTCCTACGCCCGTACGCTCAGCAAAGAACTGACCCTGCACGCGAAAGCCGCGACGGCTTACCGGGCACCAGCCGCCAACGACCTCGCCTATGGCACCTCGGGTGGACTGGCACTGCGCCCCGAAGCGAACACAGGTTATGAGATCGGGCTACGCCACGAGGACGCGGTACCTAACGCCCTTGGCTGGACGCTAGTCGCGTTCCAAAATAACCTGACCGACTTGATTGATTACAATCCGGCCGACTGGAAGACCTTCAACATCGCCAAGGCCCGCACGCAAGGCATCGAGCTCGGCGCCTCGGCCCGCCCAGCCAAGGGACTACGCGTCTTTGGGGCCGCCACCTATCTCGAAAGCAAAGCCCTGACCGATTACGCCGGGATGGTGACCGCCGGAGAGTCGCTCCTACGTCGTCCGCATCTCGTGCTTTCGCTAGGGGCCGAAATTATCCCGAACGAAACCTGGACCTTCGGGGCGGCGGTGAATGTCCAGCGAGGTCGAGTGGATTACGATTGGAACACCTTTGCACGCGTCGACCTACCCACCGCCACCTTCTGCCGGCTTTGGGTTCGCTACGCTTGGAATGACCAGACCGAGATTTCCCTGCGCGTGGAGAACCTCTTCGGGGAGACCGCCCCGCCGGCCGCCCTCGGCTATGGTGCCCAGCCCCGTTCCGCCTACGTGGGACTGACGCGCAAATTCTGAAGAATTTGTAGGGGTCGGCTGGTCTGGTGAACGGCTGCGAAGCGGGCGCAAGGGGAACTGCTGGCATGCTGAGAAGCAAAGCCGTAACCCTAGTCTGCAAGTTATTAACAGCCAGCCACACGGACGTTGGGCGGCTATTCCTGAGATTGATTCGCAGCCGCTCACCATGTCCCCGGACCCCAAGTGTGGTTGCATGATTGCATCTCCGGCCGAGATGGGCAAAGTCCCTATCCCTTCGCATGAGCAGGTACTACTTCGCCTACGGCTCCAATCTGGACTCCACCCAGATGGAGCGCCGTTGCCCCGGCTCACAATACCGCAGCAAGGCCTTCCTGCCCAAGCATCGCCTCGCTTTCACGCACCCGAGTACCACCTGGGGCGGCGGCGCGGCGGACATCGTGGAAGACACAGACTCACCGGGCGTCTGGGGCGCGGTCTATGAAATGACTGCTTCCGATTGGACCCGCATGGATGACGCGGAAGGCACCCCCTATAAGCGGATCAAGTTGACCGTGCTCGAAGCCGGGCTCGAAGACTGCCCGCTGGATTGTCAGGCCTATAAAGTCGTAGATCCCACGGGTCCGCACCTACCCTCGAAGCTCTACCATGAGAAGATCTTACGTGGTGCGCTCGCTCGTGGCCTGCCCGCTGGCTGGATTGCCTGGATTCGCGGGCTCTCGACCAAGAGCTGACGTGGCCAAGCCGAAGGCTCGCTGTTTTTGGTGCGGCGACGATCCGCTTTACATCGCCTATCATGATGACGAATGGGGCGTGCCCGTGCACGATGACCGACTGCTCTTTGAGCAACTGATACTCGAAGGCGCCCAAGCGGGACTCTCCTGGATTACCGTCCTGAAGAAGCGCGAACACTACCGGCAAGCCTTCGCGAACTTCGACGTCCGGAAGGTCGCGAAATATGATGACCGAAAAGTTGACTTAATGATGCAGAACGCCGGACTGATTCGCCATCGCGGCAAACTCGCATCCGCCGCACTCAATGCGCAGGCATTTATGGTCCTGCAGAAAGAGTACGGCAGTTTTGCGAATTGGCTCTGGTCGCATGTCGACGGCCAGCCGCTCGTACGTCGCTCCCGCCAGCCCGCGGCCACTTCGCCCCTGGCCGAAAAGATTTCCAAAGAACTTAAAAAGCGCGGGATGAAATTTGTCGGCCCGACGATCATCCAGGCCACCCTACAGGCCGTCGGGGTGCTGGATCAACACCTCCCGGGGTGCTGGAGAGCCTAGCGACAAAGAGGCCCGGAGGCCCTCCGCCGGCCGCCTTTATCGACGATCCGCCGTCTTTCATCTTCGAAGGGAACTTCCCGCCCGCGGATCGCTCCAATACGATGGACAGCGGGGGGTGGTTTCATCAATTCTGACTCCCCTACCCCCTTAAGCCTACCCCTTTCCAATCACATGAATACCCTGACACGCATCAGCCTGCTGCTCGCCCTTGTGGCTAGCCCGGCCTTCGCCGCCGACGAGGCCAAGAAGCCCGACGCCAAGCCCCTCCCTAAGTGGGAAGCCATGGATTACGGCCGTTTCCTGGCCGCCTCCATCGATAACACCCAGGGCGAAAGCCCCTTCAAACAGCGTGGCAGCGCCGCCAATAAGGCGGTCATGGTTAACCTCGGCAACCGTGATGCGGGCTACGCCTTCGACACCGAGACCCTCCGTGGCGCTGGCGCCTGGACGGGCGGCTGGATGAAGTTTAAGGGCGTCGCTTTCGACGGTGGCCACGGCCCGAACCCCAGCCCTGCAGCCGGTGCCAAGATCTTCTTCGAAACCAACCCCGGCCCCGGCTGGAGCTTCAATGGCTCCTTCGCCGAAACGCGCACCCTGCCCGTCGGCCCTGCTGCCGCCACCATTGCGCTCGGCCCCCTGCCTCGCGAACACGCGAAATATCAGGGCCTATACCTGCATGGCGACCGCGTCGTCTTCGCCTACAGCGTGGGCAATGCGGAGATTCTCGAAAGCGCCGAGATGGAAACTATCGGCACCAACGTTGTCCTTAGCCGCTCCTTCACCGTCGTGAAGGGCGAACTCAGCTCCTCCGTCCGCCTCATGGACCTCCCCTACGGCGGCAAGGCTGACCTCGCCGACACTGCGAACGCCATCGTGCGCATGGAGCTGCCGATGCCGACCGCCGACGCCAAGAAGCCAGCCAAGAAGACCGATGCCAAGGTCGCCAAGAATGCCCCGACACTGGTGAAGCCCGCCGACGAGCTCACCACCGTCACCGTCAACGGACTGCCCGCTGGCTCCGCCCTCAGCGTCAACGGAAACTTCCTCTCCCTGAAGCTCGCCAAGGTCACCGCCGGCACCTCCTTCAAGGTCTCCTTCGCCCACGGCAACATCAACGCTGGCGACGTGCTCCGGAAGATCACCGCCCAAACCGCCGCTGCGGCTGACCTCCGTACCTTCACCAAGGGCGGCCCCGCCCATTGGACCAAGGATGTGGTCACCGAAGGCGTACTCGGCGAAACCGACCAGACCAAGCAAATCGACAGCCTCAAATCCCAGATCGAAGGCGAGAAAGACTCCGGCCAGAAACAGGCGCTCACCGACAAGCTCGCGGAAATCCTGAACGCCCCGTACGTCGTCGACACCGTCTCCGTGCCTTCGGAAAATCCTTACAACTCTTGGATTCGCGTCGGTGCCATCGACTTCTTCAAGGATGGTCGCATCGCTTTCGCCACCTGGAGCGGCGATGTGTGGATTGGCAAATTCTCCGACGAGAAACTCAGCAAGATCACCTGGCACCGCTACGCCACGGGCATCTTCCACGGCCTCGGCCTCAAGATCGTCAATGAGCAGATTTACGTCCTCGGCCGCGACCAGATCACCCTATTGCACGACTTCAATAACGACGGCGAAGCCGACTTCTACGAAAACTTCAACAACGACGTCCAGGTCACCTCGAACTTCCACGAGTTCACGTTCGACCTGCAGACGGACTCCCAAGGCAACTTCTACTTCCTCAAGGGCGGACCCGTGAATCCAGGAGGCCGCGGTTGGGGTCCTCTCAGCAACCACCACGGATGTATCTTCAAGGTATCCCCTGACGGTAAGAAATTTGAAGTCCACGCCACTGGCATCCGTGCCCCCAACGGCATGGGCGTGGGACCTAACGATGAAATCTCCAATGGCGACAACCAGGGCACCTGGGTCCCCGTCGATTACATCCACTTCTCCAAGCCTGGCGAGTTCATCGAAGTCCCTGACCTCTCGCACCAGAACACGCCTCCCACCAAGTACAGCCCTCACCTCTGCTGGGTGCCGTATGACATGGATAACTCCAACGGTGGCCAAATCTGGGTCCCTGCCAACAAAGGCAAGTGGGGTCCTTTCGAAGGTCGCATGCTTTACCTCTCCTACGGGAAATCCTCGCTCTTCGCCGTCCTGCAGGAACGGGTCGGTGATATCCCCCAAGGCGGCGTCGTTAAATTCCCGCTCAAGTTCGCCACCGGCCTGATGCGCGCTCGCTTCAGCCCGATCGACGGACAGCTCTATGTCGCGGGCCTCAAGGGCTGGCAGACCAACGGCGTCAAGGACGGGGCTATCCAGCGCGTACGCTACACTGGCAAGTCCGTGACCATGCAGGAGTCGCTGCACGTCTCCAAGCAAGGCATCACCATCGGCTTCACCGGCGCCCTCGATAAGAAGACCGCCTCCGACCTGCAGAACTGGTCCATCGAGCAGTATAACTACCTCTGGTCGAGCAACTATGGCTCAGCCGAATACAAGGTCAGCAAGCCTGACCAGAAAGGCACCGAGCCCGTCGCCATCAAGTCCGTGAAGCTCTCCGATGACGGCAAGTCCGTCTTCCTCGAAGTCCCCGGCCTCGTGCCCGTGATGCAGATGCGCATCAAGATGAACGTGAAGGCCGTCGACGGAACACGCGTCCCGGACGACATCGGCAGCACGATCAACGTGGTCCCGGAAAAAGAAGGCCAGGATTACCGCAGCTTCGCCAAGTAAGTAAGGCGAAAGCCCTATAACAAAGGCCCGGCATTTGCCGGGCCTTTTTGTTGGGGGCTTGCCTGCCTCCCAGAATATCCACCCAATAGACTGAAGTCGACCTATGCCCTTCCGCCGCCTCTTCTGCCTGCTTGCCGCGTCGCTCGCCCTCACCCTTTCGGCGGAGGACGCGCCCGGCCTAGCCGTCACGTTCACCGCCGCCGGCAAAGCTGATGTGCGCGTCGACCGACTCCTCGCCCTGTACGTGCC
>CAISXT010000060.1 GCA_903889525.1 uncultured Opitutia bacterium
ATCGTCGGGTGGCCGAAGCCGGCCATGATCGGGAAGGAGCGCATATCGACGACGAGGTTCTGATAACCAAAGGTCGTACCGCGGTCGGTCTGCCAGATCTCGGCAGCCTTGGCGCCTTCGAGCTTATCGACGACGAAGCGCATCTCAAACGGGGAAAGGAACTGGCCCTTCTTCACGTTGACGACCTTGCCGGTCTTGGCGGCCGCGACGAGGAGGTCAGTCTGGCGGCACATGAATGCCGGAATCTGCAGCACGTCGACGACCTTGCCGACGACTTCACACTGCTCCGGCCCGTGGATATCGGTGAGCACGTTGAACCCGTAGTCCTTCTTCACCATCGCGAGGAGGTCGAGGCCGGCCTGCATGCCCGGGCCGCGATCACCGCCGAGCGACGTGCGGTTGGCCTTATCATAGGAACCTTTGAAAATAATGTTCAGCTCCGGGTGGCGGGCAGCCAAGGCCTTGAGCTCCGTGGCGACGGTCCGACAGTTGGACTCCGATTCAAGAGAGCAAGGTCCAGCGATGAGGAGCAGACGGCGCTTATCGTGCAACATGTCGGAGGATAGGACGGGCCCGACCCTCAGGGCGAGCCGTAAGGAGGCCTTAGCGACCGAGCCAGCGGAGTACTTCGGGCAGCGATCGCGTGTTGAGGACCTGCTCTGGCGTCAGCCAGCCCTTGCGGGCGATGCGCACGCCGTGGGCGGCGAAAGCCAACTGATTGATGTCATGCGCGTCAGGATTGATAGAGCAAAGTACGCCCTTCTCCGCCGCTCGGCGCCACCAACGCCAATCCAAATCAAGTCGCCAGGGGTTGGCGTTAAGTTCGATGATGGTGTCATTCGCCGCGGCGGCGTCGATGACCTTCACGATGTCGACGTCATATGGCTCGCGCTTATTGAGCAGGCGGCCGGTGAGATGGCCGACCATGTCAACGTGTTCGTTCTCGATGGCCTTGATAATGCGGGCCGTCTGCGCCTCGCGGTCCAAGGTGAAAAGGTTGTGCACCGAGGCCACGACAAAGTCCAAGCGAGCGAGCACGTCATCCGTGAAGTCGAGCGTGCCGTCCTTAAGGATGTCGACCTCACTGCCGGAGAGCACGCGCACGCGATACTTCTTCGAGGCGTTGAGTTGGGCGATGTCCTCGAGCTGCTTCGCGAGACGAGGCTCGTCGAGGCCGCCGGCTTGGAAGCTGGACTTCGAGTGGTCGGAGATGCCCAGGTATTCCCAGCCGTGGGCTTCGGCCGCAGCAGCCATTTGGTCGAGCGTGTGGTCGCCATCAGATTCCGTCGTGTGATTGTGGAAGACGCCGCGCAGGTCGGAGAGCTGGACGAGTTTGGGCAGCTTGCCGGCTTCAGCGGCATCAATCTCGCCATTGCCCTCGCGGAGTTCCGGCGGAATCCACGGAAGGCCGAGCGCGCGGAAGACCTCTTCTTCGCTCGTGGCGCCGGGCGCGACCGTCTTGTCGTCGACGGACTTGAAGCCCCACTCGCTCATGCTGAGGCCGCGACCAAGCGCGCGGTGGCGCATGGCGACGTTGTGCTCCTTGGAGCCGGTGAAGTGATGCAGCGCGAAATAGAACTGCTCGGGTGGCACGACGCGGAGGTCGGCCTGCAGGCCGTTTTCGAAGCGCACGCTAGATTTAGTTTCCCCATGCGCGGTGACCTCTTTGACCCCTGGATAAGCGACGAACCAATCCATGATCGGCTTGGGCTCCGCCGAGGCCACGAGGAAGTCGAGGTCGCCGACGGTCTCACGGGCACGGCGAAGCGAGCCAGCGGATTCGGCGAGAGAGACCTGCGGCAGCGCGCGCAGACCGGTAAGGATGGGCTCAGCGATGGCAGCGGCTTCGTACCAGCGGTGGCGCTTGCCGTAAGCGATGCGGTTCTTGATGCCTTCGAGGATCTTGTCCTGCGTCTTCTCGCCGAAGCCCTTAAGTTCAGCGACGGCGCCCGCTTCACAAACCTCTTGGAGCTTCGCGAGGTCTTCGACGGCCAGTTGCGTCCAGAGAGCGCGCACTTTTTTGGGACCCAGGCCAGGGATTTGCATCACCTCGAGTAAGCCCGCCGGGATGGACGCTTTGAGCTTCTGGTGGAAAGGGAGCACCCCATCGCGACGGAGTGTGGTGATCTTGTCGACCAACGCTTCGCCGAGGCCAGGGATGTCGGCGAGCTTACCGCTGGCGATGAGCTCGCCGAGGTCCTCGGTCATATTCTCAAGGATGCGGGCACCGGCTGAGTAGGCACGAATCTTGAAGGGGTTCTCGCCCGTCAACTCCATGAAGGTCGCGATCTCGTCGAGGACGCCCGCAATATCGCTTTTCTCCATCATGGATGGCGTAGTTTCTCCGAGCGGTAGATAACATCGAGCGCCGTAAAATCGGCCTCACGGGAACCACTCTCGATAAGGTGCTGGTAAGTGCCGGCCTGCAGGAGTTCTTCCGAAGCCGCCGCGACGCGCCGATCAATTTCGTCGACTGGGTCGGTCCCGCGTCCAGTCAGGCGGCGGCGTAATTCGATCGGATCGCTCACGCGGATGAAAACCGTGACGAGCGAGGCGGCGAGACGCGCATCGACGGCCCCCTTGGCCCGGATGGTCGCGGCGCCCTGAACGTCGACATTGAGCAGCGCGTCAAAGCCAGCATCGAGGTGTGCCGCGACATCGACCGCGCGTGGGCCGTAAAGGTTGCCGTGCACGGTGGCATGCTCGAGGAAAACCCCGGCGGCGACTTGTTGCTCGAAGTTTGGCCGGGAAAGAAAATGGTAATCCACGCCATCGACTTCACCGGGTCGGGGGGCGCGCGTGGTGCAGGTGATGACCCGACGAATCGCCCGAGGGTAAGCCTCGTTCAGGCGGGCGCATAGCGTCGTCTTGCCGCTACCAGCGGGCCCTGAAACGACGATGAGCAAAGCTCGGCTCACGACACGCGAAACGACTGCGCCAAGCAAGCGACCGCGAGGATGAGCATGAAGCCGCCCACGGCACGCTGGCGGCCTTGCGTGGCCAGCACCCAGTCACATTGGCGATTAAAAACCGGCGGCGAGGAAGCCCACCAAAAACCGAACAACACCAAGAATCCGTAACTCACGGAGGCCTCAAGCAGGCTGGCAGGGAGCTGTCGAGACCCTGCATCTAGGGTGGTTCGAGCGAGGAAGAGCATGATGACCGCCAAAGCACGGACCGAAAGAAAGTCCGGCATGAAGTAGAAGGCGAGAAAACTGAACCCGAGGAAGACTACCTGCACGGGGAGTCGCGGGAGGCCGGCGAAATCTGCGGGCGGCATCCCCGTCTGTAACCACCAAGCAAACCAGGCGATCGCGATCAGCCCCAGCACCCACGTAGCGACTTTAGAACGCCGAAAGGTCCGCAGGATAGGCGAGCCCGTAAAGACCAGAAAGCCAGCAACCAGCAGGAAGGCGGCGAGGGCGTAGTAGGCTTGAGGAAGGGTCACGGCTCTCAATTAGGACAACCCGTGTGTCCGAAGCAACACGAGGTTCAGCGGGCTCGCAACCGAGCGACCGCCCAGCCCGCATGCTCAGCGACCATAGGGTCGGCACTCTCCAAATGGGCCGTCGCCGCGGCTAAGTCCTCCCCTGTTCCCACATTGCCGAGGACGGTCAGGGCATTGCGCCACCAGCGGTGTAACCCCAGGCGCTCGACGGGTGTACCCTTGAAGTGCTGCATGAACTGCGACTCGGTCCAAGCCAATGTCTCACGGAGGGGGGGATGTGGCCGTGGGGCGAAGTGTGCCTCACGCGTCGTCACCGCCCACTTATTCCACGGACAGACATCCAGGCAATCGTCGCAGCCAAAAACCCGGTCGCCCACCGCTTCGCGATACTCCACGGGAATCGCCCCGGGATGCTCGATCGTCAAATAGGCCAGGCACTTGCGGGCGTCTAACTTGTAAGGGGCGATGATGGCAGCCGTGGGACAAGCATCGATGCAGCGCGTACATGAGCCGCACCGATCTGGCTCCTTGGTGGCGGAAACTTCGAGCTCGAGGGTAGTCAGGATGACGCCGAGGAAAAGCCACGTCCCCGCCCCGCGGTGAATGAGGATCGTGCTCTTACCCTGCCAGCCGAGGCCGGCGGCGGCGGCCACCGGCTTCTCGAGGACTGGGCCCGTATCGACATACGGTTTCTGGGCCCCGCCAAGTTGTTGCATTACTTCGCAAAGCTCCTTCAAGCGGGCGAGAATCACATCATGGTAATCCGCTCCGAGCGCGTACTTCGCGATACGGTAACCGGCCGGCGGGTGGGGCTGATAATAATTAAGGCCCACCACGATGAGACTACGGGCCTCGGGTAGCACCTTGCGGGCGTCCGTACGTCGATCGGGATTACGGGCCAGCCAGGCCATTTCGCCATGCATGCCATCTGCAATCCACTTCTTAAAATAGTCCGCCCGCACGTCGGCATCGACCGGTGCGACGCCGAACGCATCAAAGCCGAGAGCCTTCGCCGAAGCCTCTAATTGCTGGCGAAGAGCACGGGGATTCATCGTCCTCAACCTAAAATCGACAGCACGCGGCTGACGATTTCGTCGACCGGAGCAAGCTTGCCGAGGCCTTCGTAGCCGCATGCGAGCATGCCTTCCGCGGGCTCGACGATCGCATGACCTCGGGAACGAAGGGCCTTCAGGTTAGCCTGCGTGGCCGGGTGTTCATACATCTTGCCGTTCATCGCCGGGCAAAGCAGGACGGGCCCACGGGTGGCGAGGTAGATGCTCGTAAGCAAATCAGGGGCGAGGCCGTGGGCGAATTCCGCCATCACGTTCGCGGTCAATGGGGCGACGAGCAGTAGGTCCGTGGTGTCGGCGATCTCGATGTGGCTCGGCACCGAGTTCGTACCTTCGGCCCAGATATCAATGCCCACCGGGCGACGGCTAAGCACCTGCAGGGTCGTGGGCGTGATGAACTGCGTGGCCCCTTTGGTCATAACCACCTGGACCTCGGCACCATACTTGACGAGCTGGGAGATGAGGTCGGCGGCCTTATAGGCGGCGATCGATCCAGTGACCCCGAGGGTAATACGTTTGCCGACGAGTTGGGACATGACAGCGACCATCAAAAGCGGTGCGTTTGGTCTGGCGAGGTCAAAGCCCCGCGGGCTCCCCTACTTTCCGGATGGCGGCACTGGGGGCAAGGTCGCCAAACGCGTAATGGCGCGGATATCGGTGCGGATCCGCTCTTTGCCGTCCTTGCCGTAAAGGACACAATGGGTGGGGACCGTGGCCCCATCGAACACCTTGGGTTCTGAAAAGACGAATTGCTGTCCCTTCCAATCAATCCGCACGAGGCCAAAGGTCTCGGCATCAAAATAGGCAACGATAGCTGGCTCGATCGTACCACTCACCTTGAGAGCATGGGCGTTGCGTCCGCCGACCGCGGCATCGGGCGCAGCGGAGAGTTTTGTCTTCGGATCGGCCAATGGGCCGAGCGTCCACATCCAGACATCTTGGCAGACGGAGCCCTTGCCTGATTCGGAAACCCGTTCGGTCTGGCCAAGATACCAAAGGTGCGGCGGCTGCAGCTTCGAGACCCGGTCGCTATTCTTCTTCCCACCATTAGTGCTGTAGGTCTCCGCCATGCTGAACGTCTTAAGCAGACGATCGGCGCCGCCGTGTCGGCTGACGATTTCAGCCGCATATTTGGCAGGGTCGTCTGAGACGCCGGCGGGGAATGCCGGTGCCGTCATGAAGAGTAAAATGGCGAGGCGTAAAGGCATGCAACGGCGGGGTATGCCGACCAATCTAGGCAATACCTCACAGAAAACACGGCTTTTCTTGTTTGCCATGCCTGCCCACCGGGGTTCGCATTAAGGCCTCATATGCAATCCGACATTGGTCTCATCGGTCTGGCCGTCATGGGTCAGAACCTCGCCCTCAACATCGCCGACCACGGTTTCGCGATTTCGGTGTATAACCGCACGACCGCCAAGACCGACGAGTTCGTGAAGGAAAACCCGAGCACCCCCGGCAAGCTCATCGGCTGCCCGACCATCAAGGATTTCGCCGCTTCACTCAAAAAGCCCCGCAAGGCCGTCATCTTGGTTAAGGCCGGCGGCCCGACCGACGCCGTGATCAACGAGCTCGCCGCGGCCTTTGAGCCGGGCGACATCATCATCGACGGTGGCAACGCCCTCTGGACCGACACCATCCGCCGAGAAAAAGAACTCAAGGCCAAGGGCCTCCGGTTCATCGGTTCCGGCGTCTCCGGCGGCGAAGAAGGCGCACGCTTCGGGCCGTCCCTCATGCCCGGTGGCGACCCTGCGGCGTGGGCCGAACTTAAGCCAATCTGGGAAGCCGTAGCCTCCAAGGTCGACGCCGTCACGGGCGTTGAGCTCACCGGCGGCAAGCCGGGTAAGCCCATCAAGGGCGGCGTCCCCTGCGTGGCCCATATCGGCCCCGACGGCGCCGGCCACTACGTCAAGATGGTCCATAACGGCATCGAGTACGGCGACATGCAGATGATCTGCGAAGCCTACGACCTCATGCGCGGTCTCCTCGGGATGACCCCCGACGAGATCGGCACCACCTTCGAAGAATGGAATCAGGGCGACCTGAACTCCTTCCTCATCGAAATCACCGCCAAGGTCCTCAAGCAGAAGGATCCCGAGACCGGCGTGCCGCTGGTCGACGTCATCCTCGACACCGCCGGCCAGAAGGGCACAGGCAAGTGGACCAGCGCTAACGCCCTCGACATGGGTGTCGCCGCTCCGACCATCGCCGAAGCCGTCTTCGCCCGCTGCCTCTCCGCCGTGAAGGATGAGCGCGTCAAAGCCGCCAAAGTCCTCCGTGGCCCGAAGCGCGCGATGACTAATCCCGACCGAGCCAAGGTCATCGAACAGATCCGCGATGCCCTCTATTGCTCTAAAATCTGCTCCTACGCGCAGGGCTTCCAGCTCATGCGCGAGGCCCAGAATGAATATAAATGGAAGCTCAACTTCGGCGAGATTGCCCAGATCTGGCGCGGTGGTTGCATCATCCGCGCCCGCTTCCTCCAGAAGATCACGGAAGCCTTCGCCAAGAAGCGCTCGCTGGACAACCTCCTCCTCGACCCGTACTTCAAGAAAACGGTCAAGAAGGCGCAAAAGAACTGGCGCAAAGTCATCGCCCTCGCGGTGAAGCACGGCATCCCCGTGCCGACCCTCGGTTCGTCGCTCTCGTACTTCGACTCGTACCGCACCGAGAACCTCCCGCAGAACCTACTGCAGGGTCAACGCGACTACTTCGGTGCCCACACCTACGAGCGCAAGGACAAGCCCCGCGGCGAGTTCTTCCACATCGACTGGCCAGACCCCAAGCGCCCACAGATCAAGGCCTAAGCTCCTGGAAGGAAACAGAAAGGGCGTCCGCAAGGACGCCCTTCTTTTTTAGCGCGATTACTTCGCGGACCAACCGCCGCCGGTGGCGGCCGCGAGTCGCACCGCGACCTGGCGGCGCTCCCAGACGACCATCGAAAGCGTACGCGCGGCGAGGGCTTCGTCGCGACGCGCACTCAGGCTGTCGTTCTCGTTCGCGAGGCCGGCCTGGCGACGGGCCTCGGCATTAGTGAGCCGGACACGCACCGCCGTGAGCACCCGGGCGGTCAGTTCTTCCTGCAGGGCGAGCTCGCGCAGATCGGCGAGCGCGTCCTCGACTTCGCGGAAGGCCCCGAGCACGGCCTTGGTCCATTCGGCACCGGAGCCGTCAATGCGCGCGCGCGCAACTTCGAGATTGGCTTCGCGCCGACCAGCGTCGAAGAGCGGCAAGTCTACCGACGGCGTCAGCGCCCAGAAACTCGATGAGCCCCGGCCCACGCGCGAAGCCGGATCGGCCTGCCAGCCAGCCTGGCCATTGAGCGTGACGGAAGGATAAAAATCGGCGATGGCCGCGCCTTCGCGCGCGAGCGCGGCGTCGATCCGCTCGGCCGCCGCGGCGAGGTCAGGACGCCGAAGCAAGAGCTCCGAGGGCACGCCCGCGCCGAAGGCCGGCATCGCGGCGGAACCCTTCGCTACAGGAAGTTGGACGCCAGGGGCGGAACCGATCAGAGCACGGAGAGCATTTTCGGCGGCGGCGGCGCGGCGGCGACCGAGGCCTTCATCGACCTTGGCTTGGGCAGCCGCGAGACGCGCGGAAGAAAGCGGATCGGAGTCGAGTAAGCCCGCGACCACGGTCTGCTCGATGATCTCCATCTCACGCAGGCGCGTGGCGAATTCGGTCTCCAGGAAAGCGAGCTGCTCGCGGGCGCCGCGGACAGCGAACCAGAGGCGGGCAACTTCGGCGGACAGGGCGAGGTTCGCCTGTTCGACGGTGAACTTGGCTGCGCGCGAATCGGCGTCGGCGGCCTTCGTCCTGGCGGCTTCACGCCCCCAAATATCGAGTTCCCAAGAGGCCTTCACGCCAGCGGCGCCGACGTCGGTGCGGCGCGGGATGCCGAAGCCGACCGGTGTGCGACCGGTGTCGAGCGAGATCCGGGAGGATTCCAAGCCAGCGCCGACGGAAACGGCGGGCTGATCGCCAGCACTGGCGGAGGCGAGCAAGGCCCCCGCTTCACGCTGACGGGCGCGGGCGATGGCTAGGTCCGGGCTGTTCTTACGTGCCTGCGCGATCAGTTCGAGCAAAGCAGGGTCCCCGAAAGCCTCGGCCCACTTCGCATCGGCGACGGCGCCTCCCTGGGAAAACGCGGTAGGCGTGGCGGGCCCCTTCGGCTTCGCCATCGGATCGTGCGCACAGCCCGCGAGGACCAGCGCCGCGAGGAGGAAGGTCTTATTTACCCGGAGCATTTTGGGAGGCATCGATATAGACGTCCATCTGCTGGCCGACGAAGAGCACGCGGCCGGGCGGGCGGTCAAACTGATAGATTACTTGCAACACGCGGGTGTCGACGCGCTCGACACTCGCGCCAGTGAGCGAGGCCTTCGGGATGACGAAGGGCTCGATACGGACGAATTTCAGAGCGATTGAACGGTCCTTGCCACCACCGAGGGCGGTCTCGCCTTTCAGGTAGCCCTTAGCCGGCAGGCCTTCGCGCATCCGCGTGGCGAGCTGCTCGTCGACGTCGCAACGAATCTGTAAGGTGGAGATATCCCCGAGGACGACCGGAGCCTTGGCTCCGGCGGCCACGAATTCGCCGACGCGCACGCCGACCTGGAGCACCGTCGCGTCGATGGGCGAACGGAGCACAAGCCGATCGAGTAACACCGCCGTCTGCTCGAGTTGGGCCTTAGCGAGGGCGTACTTAGCCTTCGCCTCCTTGGCGGCCATCTGGTAGGAAAATAATTCGGCGGCGGAGACCGCGCCACTATCCTTGATGCCGGTCCAGCGACGAGCCGCGTCTTCCGCGCGTTCGGCGGTGGCTTCGGCGGCGGAAACCGCAGCCACCTGGACGGCGTGCTGAGCACGGAGATCGCGATCATCGAGCGTGAGGATGGGGTCGCCGACCTTCACCTTGGCCCAGACCTTCACGTGGACCTTGGCGACCGTGCCGGACGTGGGCGAACCGAGGAGCGTATTCTCGGCGGCAGCCTCGATAAGCCCGGCGGCGGCGATGAGGCCGTCCTTATCGCGGGTGGCGGGCTCGTAGGGCGGTGGCTTGATCGGCACCTCATTGGCCGTGCCGCGGGTGAGCTGCCAAGCAGAGACGGCGCCGGCGAGGGCGAGGGCGAAGAGCAGGATGCGTTTCTTAAACATAAGGAGGATCAGAGATGGGTCGCATCGAGGAGCTTCGGGTCGTCGACCACGCGGCTGATGCGGCCGTCTTCCATCTCCGCGATGCGGTCGGCGAAGCGGAAGATACGATGATCGTGCGAAACGACGACCACGCAACGTTCCGGGGAGCGGGAAAGGTCACGGACGAGTTCCATGATGTGCCCGCCGGTGTCCTTATCGAGGGCCGAGGTCGGTTCGTCGCAGATGAGGAGTGGTGGCTCGTGGACGAGCGCGCGGGCGATGGCGACGCGCTGCTGCTGGCCGCCAGAGAGCGCGTTAGGGCGGCCTTCTTCGCGACCCTTGAGGCCGACCTTCTCGATGATGGCGAGCGAGCGGGCGTGGGCCTCGTCGAAAGGACGGCCCTGAATCAGGAGCGGCACCATCACGTTCTCAATCACGGTGAGCGTGGGGATGAGATTGAACGACTGGAAGACGAAGCCGAGGTGCTTACGACGGAAAGCTGTGAGCTCCTCCTGGCCGAGGCCGTCGAGGCGCTGGCCGAAGACCTCGACC
>CAISXT010000061.1 GCA_903889525.1 uncultured Opitutia bacterium
CGCCAAGCCTTTCCCAAGATAAGATCTCCCTATAGAACCCAGGTAGACCACCTGGTTGATAGGTCGCCGGTGTAAGCGTAGCGATACGTTGAGCCTAGCGATACTAATGTTCGATTGATCTGCAATTGGCTTCTTAGCCGTTTTAAAGTACGTCTAGGCCGATAGCATTACGGAATAGTAGTTTTAATATGCGCAAACTGTTTATCTTTCCCTATGACGGTAGCTCGCCCCTGGCGAAAACCATCTCATGATCACCCATCAGAGAGCTACCCGAGGACACATTCTGGTGATCATGGGCGCATGGAAACACTCGTTCCCTTCCCGAACACGATAGTTAAGCATGCAGCCGCCGATGGTAGTGCACCCCCGCTGGTGTGCGAGAGTAGGTCATCGCCAGGTTCACGGACCCCGGTCTCCGCAAGGAGATCGGGGTCCCCTTATTTACACGGTTCGCGCCGGCTAGCAGGACATGACTCCTGCTGGCCGGCCCCGTCGTGCCTGCTGCCTTGGCGGCGCGGCGTCCTCCAGACGGCTCAGGCCGGTCTCCCCAGCCCTTCGCCCGCGGAGTCGAGGGTCCAGAGACTAACCAACGAGCAGATGTTCACCCGCGGCTGGCGAGTTCACCCAAGGTGAGGCGCGAACCAGCGGTTTCCAGGAGGGCCCGTTCAATCGATAGCAATTCCTTGGCTGCCGGATCCGAGGTGAGATCAGGCTCCCCTTCGGCCCCAGCGGAATGCATGTCCACGAGCGCCCAGAGCTCCCCGACGGTCATGGGCTCAAGCGGCCGGGCAGGGCGATGGCCGCCAGTCGGACTCTCCATCGCCAAGAGGTTCGTAGCCCGGAGCATCTGGAGGCAGCCCTCGGCGACGGTCGCCGGGACGCGTGCCGCGTCGGCGATATCCTCCGCTGTGGGGCCAGGCTTGCCGCCACGGTAGCGTCGCAGGGTTTCTGCCGCGCAAACAAAGGCGAGGGTGCGACGCGCCCGGTGGCTAAGCCCTTCCCAGGCCTTGTGGCGGGCTAAGGCGCGCCTGTTTTGATAGGCATAGGCCACCTGTCCTCCGATGAGTACAAATAGCCAGGTTAGGTAAGAGCCGAACATGAGTACCAGAATGATACTCAGTTCTCCGTACAAGCTCTGGAACTGGGTCACTTTACCCACATAGAGTGCGGCCAGTTGATGGTTCATGGTCACCAACAGAGAAATGGTGAGCCCGCCGAGGAGGGCGGCACTCCAGCGGACACGTACATTCGGCATCATGCGATTGAAGGCTGCGAAAGCCGCCGTGAGTAGTCCCAGTGAGATGAGCACTGGGCCGCTGCCGCTGATGAACGCGATAAGGCGAGCACCGCCGGGAACCCGCTCCGCCCACTCGGTAATCATCTGGGTGTCGCTCCCGATTATTGAAGTAATGGATGAGGCCGAAAGCATTGTCAGGGTCGTCGCTCCGACTAAGAAGAAGAGCACGAGGAAGAGGAGATAATTGGCGAAGCGATCGCGCCAGCTACGGCCATAACGCACGCCCCAGATTCCGTTGAGTGCATCTTCCACGCGGCTCAGCATCATCACGGCGAAGAAAAGAATGAGGAGCAATCCGATCACGCCCGCTTGGCCATTCCTTGCACTCGTCAACATGCTATCAACGAGTCCGTCGAGGTCTTTATTGATCTCTCGCAGGGTTGCCTGATGCCCGGGTGCGGCGGCGGCGGCCTGCGCGACAACCTGTGGGGCGACATATTCGACGGCCGCGACAATCGCCTGTTTCGCCAGATTATCTCGCTTACCTTCGGAGTGCGAAAGGATGTAGCCGGAGACCGTGAGTGCGAGGGCGAGGAGCGGCCCGAGTGACATTAAGGTGTAGTATGTCAGTGCGGCCGATTGCTGCGGTAGGCGGTTGTCGCGGATTCCATGCCAGGTCGTGGCGATTACTCGCCATCCCGCCATCACGCCGCCGCGCCAGCCGCGCGCCGCGAGGCCTTCGGGCGTCCAACTCGCATCGAGTAGGGCAGGGAGGCGCCGGAGTAGGCGGATTTCTTTAAGGGGGACCGAAGTCATAGGCTGAAGGTGGGGCGGCCCCGGTCCGGCCGCAATCCCCGGCCGCTGCCACCCCCGGGGAATAGCGTGAGCAACACCAACAAGTGGCGTTTGCAGGTTCGGGGTTGGCCCGATTTTGTTAGGGTCTTCCCCCTAAAGGGCCTCACTCATCAAAAAACCGTTAAAAACACCCATTGTGAATAAAGTTTTTGCCCGAAGTGGCCGATTGTCAGTGGGTTGCGTAAAAACACTAGATGTAGCGGTGAAATAAATTTGCAGACCCTACATCTAGTATTATTTCCCATGCATACCACTTTACGAGCGGCCCCCATCGGCCCCTAAACATCCCTTTTCCCTATTCTCCAGTCCATGGAAACCATCACCATCAAAGTCGGCCAGAAAACCTTCGTCCTCGATAAGACCAAAGCCGAGGAAGCCTTCGCCAACAAGCGCGTCATCAACGGTCGCGAGACCATGTTCTTCAACATCCTCCCGCTGAAGTATCAGTGGGCATATGATCTCTACAAGACGATGAAGAATAACCATTGGGAGCCGGAGGATATCCCGATGCAGAAGGACTGCGAACAATGGCGCGACCAGACGGGTCAGATCAGCGAGATTGATCGCTGGATCGTTAAGATGGCCATCGGTTATTTCTCCGCCGCGGAAGGCATCGTCGGCGATAACATCATCCACGTCGTCCGCGAGGTTGTCACCGCCCCGGAGCTCAAGCTCGTCCTGGGACGTCACGCGCACGAGGAGAACATCCACGCGGACTCCCTCGTCTACATGATCTCCTCGCTCGGCATCAATCCGCACGAGTGCGAGGCGATGTTCGAGGACATTCCCACAATCGCCAACAAGGCGGCTTTCGTCGTCAATAATTCTCGCGCACTCCGCCGTAAACTCGACCTCACCAAGCTCGAGGACAAGCAGGCGCTTGCGCATAACATCTTCCTCTTCGGCCAGTGCATGGAAGGTACGCAGTTCTACGGCCTCTTCGGCATGGTGCTGTCACTCGCTCGCCAGAATAAATTCCCCGGTATCGGCCAGATGTTCCGCTACACGCTGCGCGACGAATCCAACCACATCGACCTCTTCCGCAACCTGCTCGCCGAGCTGGTCAAGGAGAACCCCGATGTCTGGACGCCAGCCTTCAAAGAAGAACTGCGTCAGCTCATGGCGAACGCCGTGTCGCTCGAGAAGGAATTCATCCGCGACTGCCTGCCCGTCAACGGACTGGGCCTCTCGTCCAAGGAATTCGAGCAGTACATCGACTTCATCGCTGATCGCCGTTTACGCAATTGCGGGCTCGACCCGTTGATGGCCGAGACGACCAATCCTTTCCCCTGGCTTTCCGAAATGATGGATCTCAAGAAGGAGCAAAACTTCTTCGAAGGTCGCGTCACCGAATACCAGAAGCAGGGTGCACTTGGCACCGTTAACGACGACGAACTTTGATCGCGTCGTGACCAAATTCGGACGCAATGCACCGCGCGTCCGAGTTGGCACATTTCCTGTTCTTACCCTCCACACCTCTCTGATAATAAAAATATGCACCGGCCACCGCCGGCGCTATCCCTTCCCATCTGCCATCATCTTCAATCTCTCTCACCCTCTCACCCTTCACCGTAATTCATGAAATCCGAACTCCCTTTCTTCCGCGAAGACGTGGCCCTTAAAAACGCCGTCCGCTCCCCCGCCGACTCCAAGCCGCGCTTCAACTGGCGGGAATCCCTGCCGGCCGCCGCCGCCGGTGCCGCCGCACCGCTCTCCCCCGGCATGGATGCCGCGATGATCGCCGATATCGTCGGCGCCGCCTTGACCGACCTTCTCGTCGCCCGCGAAGAGCAGGAAATCTACACCGAATCGAACCGTCTTTTCGTCGCGGCGATCGCCAGCGACGTCGCCCGTCACCTTTCCCAGTCCGGGACGCAGGTCAGTGAGACCCTCGTGCTCCAGGCGATCGAAGACGCCCTCGTGCGCTATAATCGTCATGACGTTGCGAAGAGCCTGCTGTTCTCCCGGGGCAGCAACGGGGCCGCACCCGATGAGCCCGTCTCGATCACGACCCGTCTGATGCGCCGCAACGGCCAGATCGTGCCGTGGATTCCGAACAAAATCACCGTCGCGGTCCGCCTCGCCTTCCTCTCCCTCTCTCAGGACCCTGCTGCCTCTGTGCGCGTTGCCGCTGGCGTCACCCGCCGCGTCGCGGATTCCGACCAGAATATCATCGGCATCGAGGAGGTTCAGGACCTCGTGCAGGAAGAGCTGATGCGCCAGGGCCACTATAAGGTCGCCCAGAGCTACATTCTGTACCGCGCCTTCCGCCAAAAGAAGCGCGAGGAGCAGGCCGCCTTGCCGCCCGTCATCGACGATCGTCAGGAGTCGATGATTCTCGTCAAGAGCCTCGATGGCTCCACCTATCTCTGGAACGGCGACGAGCTGCGCAAGCGTATCGCCTTTGCTTCTTCGGGGCTCGAACTCGTCCGCACGGTCGACGAAATCGAATCCGAACTGCGCCGCGGAGTCTTCAATGAAATCACGGAGGCCGATCTCCGTAAGACAATCGAGTTGAACGCCAAGAGCCTCGTGGAGGTCGACGCCGACTTCGCGAAGTTCGCCGCCCGCATTTGCCTGTCCTATATCTACGAAGAAGTTCTGGGTTGGAGCATCGTCCGCGACGGCGTTTCCCAGCTCCGCGAATTCCATCGCGCGCAGTTCGCCGCCTACGTCGAACGCGGTATCGCGATCGGCCGACTTTCCCCAGAACTCCGCAAGTACAACCTCGCCAAGCTCGCGGAGGCCCTCGACCCGATGGCTGACCTCGAGTTCGAACTACTCGGCGTCCAGACGATGTATGACCGCTACCTCATCATCGACAAGACGGTGAAGCCCGCCCGCCGCCTCGAGACGCCCCAGTTCTTCTGGATGCGCGTCGCAATGGGTCTCTTCCTGCAGGAGCCGAAGAATCGCGAGGAATGGGTCATCCGCCTCCATGCGCTCTATAAGTCCCGCCGCTTCTGCAGCTCGACTCCGACGCTCTTCAATGCCGGCACGCTCCACAGCCAGCTCTCCTCCTGCTACCTCTACCAGGTTAACGACACCATCGAGTCCATCATGATTCGCGGTATCGCGGAAAACGCCTTCCTCTCCAAGTGGGCTGGCGGCCTCGGTGGCTCTTGGACTTCTGTCCGCGGCACGGGCTCCTACATCAAGGGCACCAACGGCGAATCGCAGGGCATTATTCCGTTCCTTAAGTTGCACAACGACCAGCTCGTCGCCGTCAACCAGGGCGGCAAGCGCCGCGGCTCTGGCTGCGCCTACCTCGAGACGTGGCACAATGATATCGAGGACTTCCTCGAGCTCCGTAAGAACACCGGCGACGACCGCCGTCGCACGCATGACATGAATACGGCGAACTGGATTCCCGACTTGTTCATGAAGCGCCTCAAGAATCGACAGAACTGGACGCTCTTCCTTTCCAACGAAGTCCCAGATCTCCACGAGACCTTCGGCGCCAACTTCGAAAAACGCTACGTCGCCTACGAAGCCCTCGCCAAGCAGGGTAAGATCTTCGGTAAGGAGATGCCCGCCCTCGAACTTTGGAAGAAGATGCTCGGGATGATTTTTGAAACCGGCCATCCGTGGATTACCTTCAAGGACCCTTGCAATGTCCGTTCCCCGCAGGACCACGTCGGCGTCATTCACTCCTCTAACCTTTGCACGGAGATCACGCTCAACACGAGCGCCGAGGAAACCGCGGTCTGCAACCTCGGGTCCGTCGTCCTCGATTCCCATCTTAAGGCCGATGGCAGCATCGACCATGCGATGCTCCGCGAGACCGTCACGGTCGCGGTGCGTGCCCTCGATAACGTCATCGATATCAACTTCTACCCGACCAAGGCCGCCGAGGTTTCCAATCTCCGCCACCGCCCCGTCGGCATGGGCGTGATGGGCCTCCAGGACTGTCTCTATCGCCGGGATATCTCCTTCGCCTCCGACGCCGCGGTCGAGTTTAACGACGAGATCATGGAAGCCGTCGCCTACTACGCGTACGACACCTCCGCCGATCTGGCCGCTGAACGTGGCACCTACAGCTCCTACAAGGGATCGAAATGGGATCGCGGCTTGCTGCCTCAGGACACCGTCGACCTGCTCGAGCAGGAGCGCGGCGAACCGATCGAGGTCAAGCGCGGCGGCCTCATGGACTGGGCGCCGGTCCGCGCCAAGATTGCCAAGAGCGGTATGCGCAACTCCAACGTCCTCGCGATCGCCCCGACCGCCACGATCTCCAATATCGTGGGTAGCTCGCCTTGCATCGAACCGACGTACAAGAACCTCTTCGTGAAGAGCAACCTCTCCGGTGAGTTCACTGAACTCAACGGCTACCTCGTTCGCGACCTGAAGAAGCTGGGTCTGTGGAGTCAGAAGATGATGGAGCAGATTAAGTACTTCGACGGCGAGCTGCAGGACATCGCGGAGATTCCTCAGATCATCAAGGACAAGTACCTGACGGCCTTCACGATTGAGAACAAGTGGCTCATTGACGCCGCCGCCCGTCGCCAGAAGTGGATCGACCAGGCTCAGTCGCTGAATCTCTTCCTCCCGACGGCGGACTTGAAGATGCTCTCCCATATGTACCAGTACGCTTGGCGCACGGGTCTCAAGACCACCTATTACCTCCGCACCCTCGGTGCCTCCAATATCGAGAAGGCCACCGTCGAAAAGGCCGCCAAGAAGGAATCCACGGCCGAGGAAGTGAAGGCCTGCTCGATTGAGGCTATGCGCAACGGCGGTACCTGCGAGGCCTGCCAGTAAGCGTTACCGGAGGGACAGGGTGCCCGATGATCAGAGGGCTAGAGAAATGAGGGCGTCCGGAAGGACGCCCTTCTTATTTCCTAGGTAGGGGTGCGACGCCGTCGCGCCCCTACCTCAAGCCCCAGCTAAATATCCGATCTCCGGTTTCCCTTTGAGCGCCCAGCCGCCGCCACCTGCTTCGTCCCATACTCTATACTCGATACTCCATACTCTGCTCCGTTATCTTCTCTCCCATGCCTGACATCGTCACTTCCGCCGGCACGGTGAGCATCCTGACTCGTGAAGAGGCCTTCACCGAACTGGCCGCCCGGATCAATGCCCTCGCTGCCCGTGGTCCCGCCTCAGTCGGCCTTAGTGGTGGCTCCACGCCCAAGGCTTTCTATGCTTGGGTAGTCCGGACCGGCGCCTTGAGCCCCGAGGCTATCGCTCGCATCGATTGGCATGTGAGTGATGAGCGCTGTGTGCCACTCGCTTCAGATGATTCTAACTTCGGGCACGCCATTCGGGGCATGCTAGACGCTCTCGGTGTCCCTGCCGCTCGCCGCTTTCCTTGGCCGGTAGAGCTCGCGCCGGCCGCCGCCGCGGTGGCTTATGATGTCGCTTGGACGCAGCATTCGCCGTCCAAGGCTTTCGACCTTTGCATCCTTGGCTTGGGCGACGACGCCCATATTGCCTCTCTCTGGCCGAAGTGTCCCTTGATTGGCCAGAAAGACGCGCCGCGCTTTACCGCGACCGAATGGCCTGGTCGAGGCTGGCGCCTGACTATCACTGAAGCGGGGCTCGCCCAGTGTGCGGCTATCGTCGTGCTCGTCTCCGGAGCCGCTAAGGCTGCGGCCCTTAGTTTCATCGCGGCTGGCCCGTTTGATCCCGCTCTACACCCCGGACAGGTGCTTCGCGCCCACGCCGGCCGAGTTACTTGGCTGGCTGAGCAGGACGCGGCGGCGCTTCTTTGATGGGGATGGGCTTCAGGTATGAGCCCGAATTGGCGTCAACCACCCCGCTAATGGCAAAGGGTTCGGAGTTACTTTGGGACGGCCCGATGAGGAGAACCATGCGCTGATCGGGGCTGATGATTACGCGGTTGCTTCGGGTTGTCGTCCAAGTCGGCCCCGAGAGCGCTTCGATTCGGAGGCGAGCCACGAGCCGACTCTTCGCTACCAGCGGGTGCAGTTTGAACGCGCCTTTCTCGATGATGACGGAATCTTCCTCGATAAAGATACGGATCGAGTTCGCCGACCGGTTGATGACGTAGGTGCTACCGGCGGGGAACTGAGCTAGGTCGGAGGGGAGCAGCCAGGCGCTCGTCGCACTTGCGGAGAGGCTCCCCACGATGAGTGCGAAATCATCCCCTTTGGCGGGGATTAGTAGCTTGGCGACCAGGAAGGGGCTGCGCGGTTGCGCGGGAATCAGCGTTACGTTGAGGCTGCTGCCGTGGGGCGCGAGGGTCGGGTAATCAATGCCTCCTTGCTGGGCGTTCACCTTGATTTTACCGACGCCCGGTTGAATGGCGACGGAGAGTTCCCCGGTGGGCTGATCGGCCCAAGAGGTCGTGAGCCTGAAAGTAAAACCAGGATCCACGGATCCCGGCACAGCGGCGAGTGCGGTCAGCGCCAGTAAGGGAGCCGAGAGCATAAGCCGGAAGAGGGGCTGGGTCATGAATGGGGCCGGCCGCAGGAGGACGGTTAGGATGCCTTCTTGCCGGCCGCCTTCGGTTCGCCTGGTCCCTTGATCGCTGGCTTATTCGGGGTGGGCGGATTGTCGCCGACCGGTTTTTCTCCGCCGCTCAAGGCGGGGTTCATATCCACGATGCTGGTCACTTCGTACCGCCCGTCGACATCCTCGCTGGGTCGCTCGATCACGAAGAATAGCGAGCGTACGGTGTTGCTCATGATCATCCGCGAAGTGAAGAGGAGGTGTTCTTCGCCTCCGGTCTCCATGACGGCCAGCGAGATTTGCGGCGCGGCGCGTTCCACGAAGGAGTTGCTGGAGAGAATGGCGCGATTGGATTCGGCCATGATGACTTTGCCGTCGAGCGAGCAGGCGACCTTGCCGCGCGTCAGGTTGACGATTTGGAGTGAGCCAAAGGGGAAAGCGGCTGGCTTGAAGTCGAAGAGGCGGCTGCTGGCGCCGCCCTTACCGTTGTCGAAGAGGATCGCACAGACATCCGTGTCTTCGTTCCTCAGGGGCAGGACGGCATAAGGCAGCCAGGTCATGATGGGCTTACCCTTCTTGTCGACCTGCTGGGAGGGCGCCTTGCGCATGATCTGCACCACCGCGTCGCCGTGGTATTCAATCATGCCGTTCACCTGCATCTGGGAGATGCCGATGGGCACGACTTCGTTCTCCTCCTGGAGGCCGAGTTCTGGGGAGTCTTTAGGCAGCTGCCACCACATTAACCGCAGGTTGCAGTGATGCTCCTCTTTCTCCTTCTTTTTCGCGGCCGCCATTTTTCCGTTGTCCGTTTTAGGCTGGGCTTTGACGCCGCCGGTTTTGGTGCCGGTCGTGTCATTCGGTTTAGCGTCTCCGGCGGCATACGTCGGGAGGGTGAGGAGGCCGCCTAGGAGCGCGGCCGCCATGAGAGTGCGGATCATGGAATTAGATTTCAGTGGCGGTGAGCCAGCGGAGATTGACGGTCTTGAAGCGTCGACCGAAGACGCGATTTAAGTTGGCGTCATCGAAGGTGGTCGCGCTCGGGCGTTTTTCGTATTTCTCGAGAAGAGGCTTGGTGTCGTAGTCGGACGTGGTCGTGCCCGTATTATTGCGATAGGCGAGCTTGCGACGGTTGGGGTCCGCGCCGGCGACGCCGATGTATTCCGTGGAGCGTTGCACCACGACTTCGACCCAGGCCTTGCCAATGGATTCGCCTTTCCCGTCGAGGGCTTCACCGAAGGCGCGCACGACAAAGGTGTCGGAGCGGGCGGTGAGGTTGGGCCCGATGGAGTTGAGGACGTCGAGTTGGGTGACGATGCCTGGGGCTCCTAGTCCCGCGGTGACCTTGAACTTATCATTGGTGGTGCTCATCGCGCGGAGCGAGGGGAAGCGATCCACGTTCGGGACATCCAGCCAAGGGTTGTTCGTGTCGTACTTATTGGGAATCCCGTTGACGCTTCCGCCGGGGTATTCGTTCCGTCGCGCGGTTAAGCTGGCGAAGTTTCGCAAATCAGCTCCCACGGGGGCACTGAAGGTGCCGCCACCGTTCGTGATGGCGGTCTTATTGATGGGGTAGGTGCCTGCATCCGCTGCATCGATGGCCGCCTGCAGGGCGCCTTTCAAGCCGAAGGCGTCATCGTTGATGAGCCGTCGGTTGACGAAGTCGGCGAGCGACATGAACGGTCCGCGGCGACGAACTTCGCTCACCACGGCGAAGGCCAAGGCGTCGATTTCGTTATCATCCAGCTCGCGGTGGCCGGACCACGGCTTGGTCTTGCCGAGGCCCGTGGGTTCAAAGGCTCGGGCGAACTTGGTCAGGGCGGCGCTCGTCGAGCTGCCATTGGCATTCGGGAGCACCTGTCCCTTCATCCCAGCCAGCACTGCTTTCCATGCCGGCTTGGAGGTGGAGTTGACGTTGAAGCCGCCGTTATAGAGCGACGTCGATGCCATGTAGGCCGGGTGGGGGAACTCGGTGACTTTGGGGAACGTTTCGCTGGCCGGTTTGTAGTCGGGTACGTAGGCGATGCGCTTATTCGCGAGCGGCAGGTAACCCGCATCGAGGGCTTTCTTCACGGATGTGAAGGAAGTCGGGTCGGCGACGCCTTGGGCTATGAGGTAGGCATCCTGATCTTTCTTCACTTGGGAATCGGTCGGCAGATTAGGTCCGAGGGGCCACATGCCACCCAGCGCGGAATAGGAGGGGGCGCTCAGGTTCAGGCCGCTGAAGAAGTAGGAATCCCAAAGCGTGAGATTGGCGGCAAAGGCGTGGTCGGTGCGGACGTTGGAGCGATTCCGCATCACGCCTTCGCCCAGCATCTTGCCCGCATAGCCATGTTCCGGAATCCAATATTTCGCCTGGCCAGTGGCCGCGAGCGCCAGGATTTCCCCCGGCGTGAGCACCTTAGGTCCAGGCCAATCGACAATCTTCGTCAGGTCGATGATGCCCGGGTGTGCGAACGAAGAACCGACGGTAAAGTCAGGGTCGGTGTTAGCTTGGGCGAAGGCCACGGAGCCGAGCTGCGAGAGAGAAAGCATCGGCCGACGGGGAATCGGGTAGAGGATGATGTTGTTCGCTCCGCCGCTACCGGCTTCCACGCTAGTTCCCCAGTAGGCATTATCCCCATTCAGGTCGATGGGCAGGACTGGGCTGCTGAGCGGAATCTGTCGCGTAATCCAGCCGACCGGCCCGTGAGCCTTGCCGTCATAGCCGAAGAGGTAGGCCTGCTGGGCGCGGGTGCTCGTGAAGTAGGGATTCATCGGCGCATTGCGCAGCTCCGTCGGGGTCGCTAACTTGTCCCACCAACTTCCAGTCGCAATGCCGGGTTGGCGATTA
>CAISXT010000062.1 GCA_903889525.1 uncultured Opitutia bacterium
CCTTGCCGGTCGAGGTAGTGGAGCCGGCGCCGTTGGCGATGATTGTGCCGCTCACGAGGCCGTCGGCATAGAGGGCCGTGCCGATCGCCTGGCGGTTCGTGATCGTCGACTCATAGGCAGAGAAGGTCTGCGACTCGGTCAGGCCCGTGCCGTAGACGTAGCCCGTGGTCGGCTGGAAGAAGACCTGCGTGGTCTGGGTGTTGCGGTCGAGGGTGGCGAAGCTGCCGGCGAAGGCGCTGGCGCTGATCACCTGGAAACTCTGCGTGCGGATCGGGTCAAAGCTGTTGTACTTCGTAATCTTCAGCGTGGCGCCAGGTGCGGCGGGGCTCGCCACGGCCGGGGCCGCCGTGAAGGTGCCGTTGACGACCAGTTTGTCATGTCCGTTGGGGTTGACGCCCGCACCACCGATGCCGCCAATCTCGATATCGAGCACTCCGTTTTCGATATAGTTTCCGTTGATGGTCAGGATGCCGGGTGAGTTGCCCGGGGCAACCGTACCGAAGTTATTGACGCTGCCGTTGATCGTGCCGCGTCCCTTGAGGGTGGCGCCCTTGTAGATGTTCACGGTCGCCGAGCTGATGCTGCCATTGACAGTGAGGATGCCATTGGAGACGTTGGTGTTGCCGGTGTAGCTGTTGGTGGCGCTCAAGATGAGTTCGCCGGTACCTAATTTCCAGAGCTGGCCCGTGCCTGAAATCGAGCCCGAAATCGTGTTCGTACCAGTCATGTCAAAGATGCCGCCGGTGCTATTGAGTACGAATGAGTTCGCGATCGTCGCGTTATTGGAAGCGAGGGTGTCGCCGGCCATGGTCAGCGTGGCACCGCCGCCTGGAAGGGAGACGCTGTTCGACGTATAGTGCATCGCGATGTACTGGCCGCCTTCGACCAGGCCGTAGGCATCGGTGCCGGAGGGAATCATCGCGTGGTTCTGGGCGGCCACGAGGAGCCACTTATCGTTGATGCCGTTGACGCCCATGATGTCGCTGATGTCGATAATGCCGGTGAACTCTTCGTCGATCGTGCGGAAGTCGGTGCCAGCATAGAAGCGGCCGGAGGACGCGGCGGTGAGGTTGGCGCTCAGTGTGACAACGCCGGTGGAGGAGTTGATAGCGGTGATCGTGGTGCCGTCGACGATGCCGGTGGCGCTGACTTTCTGGCCGACGGATAGGCCAACCGTGCTAGCCACGGTGACAGTGTTAGTGCCGATGACGCCAGCGGTGACCGTGGTATTGGCAGAGCCGAGGAAGCGGCTGCGATCGAATTCCAACACCTGGATGGCGCTGGACTCACGGAGGGCCTGAGTCGCCAAGGTAGGATCAATGATCCAAGTCTTAGCGATGTAACCGTTGGCGCCTGGGTCTTCGTTCACGTAGACTAGGCCATCCTTACCGATACCGATGTTATCGAACATCCAGGCCGTGGCGCCGTCCTTGCCGCGCATGTTTGCGCTATCAACGAGCATCGAGATATTTCCACCCGAGGTGAAGTCGCCGCCGGTGACCAGGCCGCCAGAGACGGTCACACCCGTGAAGTCGAGGCGGTAGACCTTGGAAGATAACTGAGTCGTGAAGCCAGTGGGCTTGGAACCCGTGGTGTTGAAGAGGTAGGTGTTGGCGTTGAGCCAGGCGCCGTCTTCCGGGCGGAGGAACTGGGTGACCCCGGCCGTGGTGGCCGCGGTCTGGAGGCCAGTCGCGGTGATGGCGTTCGCGGCCGTGCTACCAGCAGCAGCGCTGATTGCGGCGCTAAGGGCGGCGGTGTTACCAGTATTCGCCAAGACGAAGGTGCCGACGATACCGGTGGCGACTTCCGCGGTGACCGCACCGGTGTAACCGGTGGCGCCAGTAACCTTAACGCCGTAAAGCAGGCCGTTGGTCAGGCCGGCTTTCTCGATGGCGGTCGTGCCGGTACTGTTCTTGTCGCCAATATAGACGAAGACTTGGCCGTAGGGCGAAGTGTCGTTGTTGCCCGCGACGACGGTCTTGTCGCCGGTGAAGGGGTTGGCTAGCAAGTTCTCAATCGCATAGCGGCCAAGATGGGGGAGCTCATAGACCTTCCCCGCGTCTGCGCCAGTGGCGACCCAGGCGAAGCCGCGGCTGCCAAGGAGGTTATTGGCGGTGGTGGCGGCGGCACCTTCTTCGCCGTTCAGGAAAATCTGTCCATTGTAGCCCTTGCCGGAGCTGCTGTTATACATGGCGGATAAGGGGGCGAGGTCTGCGGAGCATAGACGCCACATGGCGTAAGAGGTGCCAGAGCTCCAGGCAGCGGTGCTGCGATTGTAGAGGAAAAGATTGGCATTGCTGGTGAGGAAGTCGCTGCCGGAGACGACGGAGAAATCCAACTTTTTGATGACGAGTTTGGAGACGTAGGCGCCGATGGCACCACCAGAGCGCGTCACGCCCCAACTATCGTAGAGCTCGTGATTAGACAGAATGGTGAAGGTGCCGTCGAAATTGTCGAAGACGCCGAGACCATCAGGGATGCCTCCGGCGCGATAACCGTTTCCAGCGCTATCGCCAGTGGTTATAATCGAGGTGCTCGTCCAGCCCGGGGCGGTTACGATGCCGTAGGGCGAATTAGAACTGGAGGGGCCGGTGATCTGCTGGGCGTGGAGCGCTGCGACAGAGGCCGCGGCGACGAGGAACGAACGGGCGATGGTCTTCATGGTTGGGGACGTGCATCCTACCTTTGTTTAATGTCAGGCTAGCGGCCGTTGTCTTACGGCTGTGTCATACACCGTAATGTGATAATCATCACAATGAGTGCGCTATGCCGCCGATTTGTGATATATGCCATGCGCCGCCATAAATGCCTTCGGATTGGCATCAGATGCGGACAATCGTCACACATTCGCCTTAAGCCGAAAGGGGAATCAATAAAAAGGCCGCCCGGGTGGGCGGCCTTGGTCGAACTCCTTGGGTGGCTGGGCCTCAGTATTCGATGCGAGCGCCGATTGTCAGGAGAGATTTCGGGGCGAGTTGGTAGCCGTTGAGGTTTTGGTAAACCGGTAGCTGCCAAAACGCGTAGCCGCGTACGTTTGAGGTGACGGGAAAGGCTACGCCAGGGCTCACGGTGAGCGTGCGACCTCCGCTGTCATCGGGCGAAGCGTTCGCGCCCGCATCTCGGCTACTGATCTTGCCGTTGAGTTGCAGTTGGGGGATGACGTTGCCGAAGCCAAGGTAGCGGAAGCCGAGATTAAGATTCAGCGACTTCCCTGTGCGATAGTCTTCCCGGCTGTTCAGCGGCACTTGTGCCAGCGCCTGTGCGAAGTAATCGAACTGCGTGCCGAGCTGACCGAAGCGGAAGACGCCGACCAAAAGGTCCGTCGTGCCAGTGCCCAACTGCAGCCCGCGATCAAGTGCATCGCCTGCGAGCGAACCGCCGTTGAAGGTCTGATGAAATCCACCCGTAGGTAGTTTTAGGCCGAGCTGGACGCCAACGTCATGGCCGGGGTTGAAGCCTTGGTAGCGGACGGTCAGGCGGAGATCGCCTAAGCCGCTGGCGCTCGAGGTGCCATCATCGGTGCCGAGGCCAATCACGCCGTTGGTGGCGTGCGTGCGTTCGATGTACGGTACCTGCAGGTTGATGCCCCAATTTTCTGACGGGCTATAATCAAGTCCCACCGTGGTGTAATGATTGCGGGTGTAGAGTTCCTGCTCATGGCCAGCCGCTGGCCAAGGGTTGGCGATATCCGTGCCCAAGCGCATCTGATTCTGCGTAAAGGTGTCGAAGCGTAGGTCGTAGCGGAAGCCGGAGCCGGTCGCGAGGCCCTGGGATTCCCAGTCGGAGTTAAACGAACAGCCGCAGGTGGAGCAGGCCGAGGCACGGGTGAGCTGGATGGCTGCAGCGCAGACGAGGAGGTGCTTCCATTGAGGGAACATGGGTGGCATCGTCCGACGCGCGTTCGAGCTGGCAATCCTCAAGGTCACTCTGGCGGCCTTTTTTGTGTCTTTCCACGGTTCCTTATCGGGTGCATAAAACTTTACCCCATGAACCTCCGTGTATTGCTCTGCGCGCTATCGATATTCGCCAGCATTTCCCTTTGGGCTGCCGAGCCAGAGCGTCCCAATATCCTGTGGTTAGTCAGCGAGGACAATGATACCTTCCTGGGATCCTTCGGCGATAAGCTCGCCCGCACGCCGACGCTCGACAGGCTCGCCCGCGAAGGGGTCGTCTATGAGCGCTGCTTTACCTGCCCGGTCTGTGCGCCTTC
>CAISXT010000063.1 GCA_903889525.1 uncultured Opitutia bacterium
GAGCGCACCCGCGTGCTGCGCTTTGGCGGATTATACGGACCGGGGCGTCATCACCTTGTAGATCAATTGCGCCGCGGCGAAAATGTGATCGGCGGCCGCGTGGACCATTTTATTAATTATCTGCATCGCGATGATGCGGCATCTTCCATTCTCACTGCAATCACTGGTGGCCCGCTGGGCGCGCGCGTTTACAACGTCGGTGACGGCCGGCCCGTGACAAAGGCTGAACTTGCTAAGTGGATTGCGAAACGCCTCGGCCAGGCCGAGCCCATCTTCGATGCCACCGCTCCCGCAGGCCCCCGCGTGGCCAAAGGAGGGCGGACCCAGCCCAACCGAATTGTCGCGGTGGGTCGAATTAAGGCCGAATTAGAGTGGTTTCCTCAGTTTACGGACGTTTTTCAGGGTCTTAGTCAGCTATTCTGACCGTGATTCCCGTCTAAGTGTGGCGAGTTTAAGGCACTTTCTTCACCACTTCGACATCATCCTGTAACATTGGGATGAGATAGTCCCGTCGCATAACCGCACCAACACCTATGAATAGCACCCTCAAGTCCATGCTCATCGCAGCTGCCGCCATTACGTCGGTTTCTGCGTACGCCCAAGACAAAGCCACGCTCGACCTCCTTGTGAAGAAGGGCGTGATCACCGCCGAAGACCGCGCTAAGACCCTAGAAGAGGCCGCCACCGCGCGCACCGCTTCTGGAGCTGGCCGCGTCTGGGCTAAGGAAGACACCACCAGCCGCCTGACTTTCTCCGGCTACTTCCAGACCCAGTACGAGAACTTCGGTTACTCGCAGACCGTTGGCGCCACCGGCGTCAAGACCAGCGACTACCGCGCCCAGAGCGCCTTCCTGATCCGCCGCCTTTACCTCGAAACCTTTGCTGACCTCGGTTCCGGTATCTCCGGTGACGTCGTCTTCGACATGTCTGGCAACACCGCCAACAGCATCGACCGCGCGATGGTTTCCCTCGCCGGCAGTTACGGCTCCTTCGACTTCGGCTACCGCAAGGTGACCTGGGGTTATGAAGAGTCCACGCTCTCCTCGCTCTTCAAGGCTTCCTCCTCGAAGCTCTACACCGTCGAGCGCGGTATCACCAATCGCTACTGGAACGAACAGGAAAACGGTTCTGCCACTGCCACGACCCGTTCTGACGGACGTCGTCTCGGCTTCGGCGCCCACCACCTCGGCCTTCACTACAATAGCGTCACCAACACCAACGGCCTCGAGTACGGTGCTTCCGTCACCAACTCTGCCCAAGGTTTCAATAACTACAAGGGACTCAATGATCTCGGCCTCTACGCCAACGTCGTCTGGAACAACAAGATCGGCGACAACGAGAAGTATGCGGTCGGCGTGAACTACGGTAAGGCTTCCTACTTCAATGCCACGGCGGTCGCTCAGTCCACGGCCAAGATCGAAGGTTACAACCCCTTCATTCAGGCCCAGTACTTCAAGTGGACCCTGCTGGCTGAGTCGATGAACACGAAGGTCAATCAGTCCGCTGATGCCGCCAACGTGAACAACACGGACCATACCCCTAAGGGCTATGATCTGACCCTCGCGTACGACTTCACCCAGAACTGGCAGGGCGTCATCCGCTACACCAACCTCGACTCTGATGGCCGTGGCCAGCAGATCGGTGATGGCGAGCGCGATTTCGCCAGCGTCGGTGGCCTCGGTGGCACGACCTTCAACAAGTCTGACTCCTACTACATCGGTGTGAACTACTTCTTCACCGTCAATGCTCTGGGCAAGGAAGTCGCCGGCACCAACGCGAAGATCCAGCTCGGCTACGAGATGGCTACCTTCAAGGACACGCTCACCTCGGCTGGTCTCGTGACCACCGGTGCGGGTGACCGCGCCAAGGTGAACACGATCCGCCTCCAGGCTCAGGTCGCGTTCTAAGTCGGTTTCGGTAGGATGCTTCATCGAGGGGCCGACGGGAGTCGGCCCCTCTTCCTTTGGCGGGGTTCCCGCCGCGACAGCCGCCCATCATCGGGCGGCTGCTTTGTGTCTGGCGCTTACCTCGGCGGCCAATCGTGCGATACATATGGCCCCCGAGTTGCGGTCGATGGGCGGAACGAGCGCAGTGTGCTCGAGGCAAGAATCCACAGGCGGAATAATGCGGGGGCTGGGGTGGCGGCGACCCGGGTGCGGTGGCAGGAGTGGGGCAACCCTTCATCTTCTCCTCGAGCCCAGTCGTCTTGTCCGTCGATGGGTGTTTCTGGTACTCGCTATTCAGCTCAGGGTGGGTGCCCTAAATCTCGCCGGAGGCTCTGCCTGAATAAAACCGAGGCCAACTGGGTGCGGAAGCGCCGCGGCAACTCCAGCCTATGTCGGTGGGGTTTGGCGGCTAATGGGTTAATGGGGGCATGGCCTCAACCCCGTGCGTGCGCATCCAAGGGTTTCATAAGCAGGCAGGGCGTGCGGCAACTCCAGCCAACAAAAAACCCGACCAAGCGGTCGGGCTTTGTCTCAACTGAGCGCTTAGCTCAGAGTGCGCGGTAGTTAGGCGAAGCGTTGTCGGAGCCCTTAGCCTGATCCCGGAGGCGACGATTCTCTTCTTCGACTTCAGCCTGCTTGGTGATGGCGGCAGCCGCCTTGACGTTGGCTTCGCGGAGGGCGACGGAGGCGGCTTCGAGGTCAGCTTCGGCCTTCTTTTGCTTGGCGACGGCCGCTTTGACTTCAGAGCCGTCACGCAGATTGGCGATTTCGGTGTTGAGCTCGTTGATGCGAGAGGTGGCCTCGGAGCGGGCCTTTTCTAGTTCAGCAACTTTGGTGGCAGCCTTGGCGAGGTCTTCCTTGGCTTTGGCCAAATCGGCGATGGCCTGCTTGGACCCGTCGATAGAGGAAGCGGCTTTCGCGGAAGCGGCGTTTTCGGAGGCTAGGGCGGACTTCATACGGGTGACGGACTCCTCGGCTTTACGCTCGGCGGCGACAAGTTTCGCGCCGTTAGCACGGAGGGACTCGGTGTGTGTTTTGCGGGCCGCGTCGAGATTGGAGAGGGCGGAGGCTTCGCCGCTCCAGGAGACCACGGCAATACCGCCAAAGGCGGCGGCAATCAGGATGAGAATATATTCACGAGGCTTCATAGGATTTGATTACGGTATTTATTGCCCGAAACCGCCAAGCGGTCAAGAGCCTACCCCTGCTCAGGAAAGGCGATTTTTGTAATCAGCGTAACCGAACTTCCGAATCAGCTGAATCTGGCCGACCGCCGGGTCGAAGCTCGCGATCGCGGGCAAGGGGACGCCATTGAAAGTCGTGTTCTTGACGAAGGTATAATGGGACATGTCCAAAAATACGATTCTTTGGCCGATTTTAAGCGGGGCCGGGAAGGAGTAGTCACCGATGACATCGCCCGCCAGGCAGGTGACGCTGCCGAGTCGATAGGTGTGCGGGAGTTGGCCTGGCAGGTCGGCGTCGATGATGTCGGCTCGGTAGGGCATCTCTAGCGTGTCCGGCATGTGGTTGGTCGCCGAGATGTCGATGATGGCGATATCCAGCCCGTTATGGACAAGGTCGAGCACCGTGCCGACAAGGACGCCGGTGCCGATGCCGATGGCTTCTCCGGGTTCGAGGTAAATTTGGAGGTGCTCGCCCCAGCGTTGCCGGAAGCCGGCGATAACTCGGACGAGGCGATCGAGGTCGTAGCCTTCGCGGGTGATGTGATGCCCGCCGCCAAAATTAACCCACTTCATCCGTGGGATGAATTCGCCGAACTTAGCCTCAAAGGCCGCAACCGTGCGTTCGAGCACATCGGAGCCTTGCTGGCACATCGTGTGGAAGTGGAGGCCTTCGAGGCCCTCGAGGTCGGCCACCGATTTAATTTCTGAGCGGAGGGTGCCGAGTCGTGAACCGGAGGCGCAGGGATTGTAGAGCTCGACGTCGACCTCGGCGTGCTCGGGATTGACGCGCAACCCGAAGGAGACTTTGCGACCCGAGGCGAGGGCCGCGGCCTTATGGCGCTTCCATTGCGAAGGGGAGTTAAAGGAGATGTGGTCAGCGACGCGGAGGAGGTGGGCAAATTCTTCGTCCTTGAAGGCGGGAGAGTAAGCGTGGACTTCGCCGCCAAATTCTTCGCGGCCCAGCAGGGCTTCGTGAATGCCGCTGGCCGTGGTGCCTGCGAGGTATTTGCGGACGAGCTTGGCTTCGCTGAACTGCGCAAAGCCTTTGAGCGCGAGGAGAATCTTGGCGCCCGAGCGGTCCATCACGGAGCGCAGGATGCGGAGGTTATTCTCGAGTAGGCCGCGGTGCAGCACGTGGCACGGGCTGGGGACCTGGCTCAGATCGACCTTGCGGAAGGCTTCGGTGAGGGCGTCGGACACGGTGGTGAAATTGGGAGCGTCGGTGGGCGGTGCAAACGAAAAGCCCGCTTTGCAGCGGGCTTCGGTGACCGTCGTTCAGGCGACTGGGAGTTCCTTGACGTGCCAAGGCAGGCCACGCTTGTTGAGTTCGTCCATGAAGGGGTCAGGATTGAGCTCCTCCATGTTCCAGACTCCTGGTTTCAGCCACTGGCCGCTGGCGACCAGCGCGCCGCCGATGGCGGCAGGGACGCCGGTCGTGTAGCTGATGGCCTGAGACTTCACTTCGGCGAAGCACTCTTGGTGGTCGCAGACATTGTAGATGAAAACCTTGCGGGGTTTGCCGTCCTTGAGGCCGGTAATTTCACAGCCGATACAGGTTTTGCCCTTGGTACGCGGGCCGAGCGAGGCGGGGTCGGGCAGGAGCGCCTTGAGGAACTGAATCGGGACGATTTGATGGCCCTGGAAGTCGATGGGGTCGATGCGAGTCATGCCGACATTCTCAAGCACGCGCAGGTGGGTGAGGTAGTTCTCGGAGAAGGTCATGAAGAAGCGGATGCGCTTCAGGCCCTTAATGTTAATCGCCAAGGACTCGAGCTCCTCGTGGTAGAGCAGGTAGCTGTCCTTGGGGCCGACAACGGGGTAGTCGTACACCCACTTGACGGAGAGCGGGTCGGTTTCCTTCCATTCACCCTTCTCCCAAAAGCGGCCACGCTGGGTGATTTCGCGGATATTGATCTCGGGGTTGAAGTTGGTGGCAAACTTGTAGCCATGGTCGCCGGCGTTGGCGTCCATGATGTCGATCGTCTCAATGGTATCGAAGAGGTGCTTCTGGGCGTAGGCGCAGAAGACGTTGGTCACGCCGGGGTCGAAGCCGGAGCCGAGGAGGGCCATGAGGCCGGCCTTCTCGAAGCGTTCGCGGTAGGCCCACTGCCAGGAGTATTCAAATTTCGCGAGGTGGGGCGGTTCGTAGTTAGCGGTGTCGACGTAGTGGATGCCCGCGTGGAGGCAGGCGTCCATTAGGTGAAGATCTTGGTAGGGCAGGGCGACGTTGATGAGCAGGTCGGCGCCGAAGGACTTAATCAGGGCGACGGTGGCCTTGACGTCATCCGCATCGACGGCGGCCGTGTGGATGGTGCGGCCGGTGGCGGCCTTGACATCCGCCGCGATGGCTTTGCACTTATTCTCGTTCCGGGAGGCGAGCATGACTTCCGAGAAGGACTCGGTCGCCATGGCGCACTTGTGCGTGACGACGTTGCCCACGCCGCCCGCGCCGATAATCAGGACTTTTTTGCTCATGAGATGACTGATTTCTGTCCACTCGGGGGAGAGGGGGAAGCAAAAAGGATACACAGTCGGGCAAGGGATGGGCATCGGTCGGGTGACGCCATCCAGCCAGCCCTTTCCAAACCGGCGAACCGGTCAGAAAGTAACCCTTTTGGCTGGCGGGATGGACGAGACTCGAACTCGCGACCTCCGCAGTGACAGTGCGGCGCTCTAACCAACTGAGCTACCACCCCGGTAGCCAAAAGGAAGGGTAACAAAGGTTTCCAGTAGGGGGTCTGTCAAACGGAAAACCGACCGAATTAGCCTCGAACCTGACCTTGGCCAACGATTTCGAACTTCCAGGTGGTCAATTCACGAATCCCCATAGGTCCGCGGGCGTGCAGGCGGTCCGTGGAGATGCCGACTTCGGCTCCGAAGCCGAACTCGCCACCGTCCGTGAAACGGGTGCTGGCATTCCAATAGACGCAGGCACTGTCAATTTGGGCCAGGAAGGAGCGGGCCGCGGCTTCGTCTGCCGTGATGATCGCGTCAGAGTGGTGGGAGCCATAGCCTTCGATGTGGGTGACGGCCTCCTCGAGGCCGCTGACAATCTTTACGTTGAGAATCAGGCCGAGGTGCTCGGTGCGGAAATCCTGTTCGGTCGCCACCTTGGCGCTTGGCATGAGCGCGCGGCTCTTTTCACAGGCGCGGACTTCGGTTTTCTTCTCCGCTAGTGCAGAGGCCATGACGGGAAGGAATTGAGCGGCCACGGCTTGGTCGACGAGTAACGTCTCTAGGGCATTGCAGGCGCTGGGGCGCTGGCACTTGGCGTTGAGCACGATGGCTTGGGCCATGGCGAGGTCAGCCTGCGCATGGACGTAGACGTGACAGATGCCAGCGTCATGTTTGATGACGGGGACTTTGGCGGAGTTGACGACGGCCTCGATGAGGCCAGGCCCACCGCGCGGGACGATGATGTCGACGATGCCACGCAGGGAGCCCAGTGCGGGCACGGCTTCGCGGTCCGTGAAGGGGAGGAGCGTGACGGCAGCGGAGGGGAGGCCGGCGGCGCGTAGGCCAGTCGCGAAGGATTTCGCGAGCGCGAGGTTCGTGTGGATGGCTTCACTGCCGCCGCGGAGTACGCAGCCGTTGCCGGACTTGAGGCAGAGGGCCGCCGCGTCGACGGTGACGTTGGGGCGCGATTCAAAGATGATCGCGACGAGGCCGATGGGCACGCGGCGGCGGATGATACGGAGGCCGTTGGGGCGAGTCCAATCCTCGGTGATTTCACCGACCGGGTCGGGAAGTTTAGCCACCGCTTCGCAAGCTACGGCGATATCCTCAAGGCGGGCGTGGTCGAGGCGGAGGCGGTCGGTCATCGCCTCGGTGAGCCCTTTGGCTTTGGCCACCGCGAGGTCTTTGCCGTTAGCTTCAAGGATGAAGGCCGCGTCGGTACGCAGGGCCTGGGCAGCCGCGCGCAAAGCACGATCGCGGGTTTCGGTCGACGCCAGAGCCAGCGCCCGCGAGGCCTTCTTGGCGGCTCGGGCGATATCCGTCACGCGCTGGAGCAGGTCGCTCATTTCTTCTGCAAGGAGAAGCGGGTGCCGAGCTTCTTGCCGGCCGCGAGTTCGATGAGCACGTTCGGGTGGCGGCCGCTGGCGATGATGGTATCGACCCCGCCTTCGGCGGCGATCTCGGCCGCGAGCAGTTTTGTGACCATGCCGCCGACATTGCGTTCGGAGCCGGCACCACCGGCGAGGGCGCGTACGGCATCGTCAAGTTTGCGGACAGAGGGAATCAGGTCGCCCGTGCCGTCGGACTTCGTCATCAGGCCTGGGATGCCAGAGAGGATGATGAGCAGGTCGGCACCGACGAGCACGGCGACGTGTGCGGAGAGGCGATCATTATCGCCCACTTTGATTTCCTCGTCGGCGATGGCATCGTTCTCGTTGATGATCGGGATGAAGCGCTTGCGGGCGAGGAGGAGGTCGAGCGTTGCCCGGGCGTTGCGGGTGCAGGCACGACTGTCGAGGTCCCAGTAGGTCAGGAGCATCTGGGAGCCGAGCAGTTTATGACGGCGGAGATGTTTGCCGTATTCGGACATCAGTTCGGGTTGGCCGACGGTCGCGCAGGCTTGCAGTTCGCGGGCTTCTTTGGGGCGCTTATCGAGACCCATGGCGGTCATGCCGGCGGCGACAGCGCCGGAGGTGACGACGACGACCTGGATGCCGCGTTTGTTGAGGGCGGCGACCTGATCGACGATACGACCGATTTGGACGCGGTCGACCTTGCCGTCTTTGCGGGTGAGCAGGCCGGAACCGAGTTTGATGACCCAACGTTTTACCATGGCTTTAAGGTGCAGACCTTAGCCGATGGAAAACGCCGTTGTCCAGCGTCAGAACGCCGACCTCAGAACGAAGGCGGCTGCAGGCCGACGGCCAGCCAGCCCTTGGGGGCTAAAACGCGGCCCTGCGGGGTGCGCAGGACGTAACCTTCTTGGACGAGGAACGGCTCGTGGACTTCCTCGAGCGTGTGGGCGTCTTCGCCGATCGCGGCGCCGATACTATTGAGACCGACCGGGCCACCGTTGTGTTTCTCGGCCATGGCGCGAAGGAAGCGGTGATCCATCTCGTCAAGGCCATGGCGATCAATTTCAAGGAGTTCGAGGGCCGCTGCCGTCACGGCGGCATCGGCTTTGCCGCCGGCCCGCTCAAGGGCGTAGTCGCGGGTGAAGCGTAGGAGATTGTTAACGATGCGCGGGGTGCCGCGGGCCCGTCGCGCGATTTCATCGGAGCCGCCTTGGTCGATATCCAACTGCAATAGCTCCGCATTACGGCGCACGATGCTTAGGAGTTGTTCGCGGGTGTAATAGTCGAGGCGAGTCTGCAGGGTAAAGCGACTGCGCAGGGGAGCGGTGAGTAGGCCCGTGCGGGTCGTTGCACCGACGAGCGTGAACTTCGGCAGGTCGAGGCGCACGCTGCGTGCGTTCGGTCCTTGGTCGATCATGATATCGATGCGGAAGTCCTCCATTGCGGAGTAGAGAAATTCTTCGACCGTCTTGGGGATGCGATGAATCTCATCGATGAAGAGCAACTCGCCTTCTTGCAGGCTGGTGAGCAAGCCCGCGAGGTCCGACGCTTTTTCGACGACTGGTCCGGAGGTGACGCGAATCGGGCGACCCATCTCTTCGGCGAGGATCATCGCGAGGGTGGTCTTCCCTAGTCCGGGCGGGCCGTGCAGCAGGATGTGGTCGAGCGTGCGGCCTTCGCGCCGAGCGGCGCCGATCATCACGCGCAGGCGTTCGACCGTGCGGGCTTGGCCGACAAAATCATCGAGCTTCGGCGGGCGCAGGGAGGCATCGAGCGAACGGTTGGCCCGCGATACGCCCTCCTTCCCGGCGGGAAGGGCGGGCTCATCGGGAGAATCCTTAGCACGGGCCATGGGCGCAAGGTGCGGAGTCGCGGAGGATTGGCAACCCTCAGTCCTCGGCGAAGCCCTTGGGTAGCTCGGAGACCGGCAGGCGTTCGATGTCGGCCCCGAGGCTGCGCAGTCGTTCTTCAAAGCGTTCGTAGCCGCGGTCGAGATGGTAAAGCCGTTGGACCCAGGTTTCACCTGTGGCGATGAGGGCCGCAAGGATGAGGGCCGCGGAGGCTCGTAGGTCGGAGGCCATCACGGGTGCACCGGAAAGAGGCCGGTCGCCGTAGATGGCCGCGGTCGGTCCATCGATGGCGATTTCCGCTCCCATGCGTTGGAGTTCGGCCGCATGCATGAAGCGAGCGGGGTAGATTTTTTCCGTGACCGTGCTCCGTCCGTCCACCAGAAGTTGCAGGGCCATGAATTGGGCCTGCAGGTCGGTGGGGAAGCCGGGGTAGGGTTCGGTGACGATAGCGACGGCGCGCGTTGGCCGGCCGAAGGCGCGAATGAAGTCGGGTCCGGTTTCTACCCCGACGCCTGCTTCGCGCAGCTTGTCGAGGAATGTCGTGAGGTGGGCGGGATTGCAGTGCGTGACGGTGACGTCGCCGCCAGTGATGGCGCCAGCGACTAGGTACGTGCCGGTTTCAATGCGGTCAGCGATGACCGTATGCTCACAGCCGTGCAGGGCGGTAACGCCTTCGACTTCAATGAAGTTGGTACCGTGGCCGCGGATTTGCGCGCCCATCTTGATCAACATCTCACAAAGGTCGACGACCTCAGGTTCCTGGGCCGCGCACTCGATACGGGTGATGCCCGGGGTGAGTGTTGCCGCCATTACGATGTTGGCTGTGCCTAAGACCGTGCTCCCCATGGGGCCGCCCATGAAGACCGTGTCGCCGCGAGCACGCGTGGCGTCGACCAGCACCAGCCCGGCTTCCACGTTGACGATGCAACCCATGTCCTCGAGTCCCTTCAGGTGGAGATCGATGGGTCGAGGGCCGATCACGCAGCCGCCGGGAATGGCCATCTCCGCATGGCGCAGGCGGCCGATGAGTGAGCCGAGCAGGCAGACGGAGGCGCGCATCTTGCGCACCAGATCGTAGGGCGTGCGATGCGTAATCGTGGACGCACGGATGGTCCACACGCCGGGTTCGGGGTTGGTGACGACGGCACCTTGGTGGCCGAGGATTTCGGCCATGTAGCGGACGTCGCTGAGGTCGGGGACGTTGCGCAGCGTCACCGTCTCGCCCGTGAGGAGCGAAGCGGCGAGAAGCGGCAGGGAGGCGTTCTTGGAGCCTGCGGCCCGGAGGGAGCCGTGCAGCACGTGACCACCGCGGATGCGTGCGACCTGGAGCATCGTGTAAAAGAGCGGGGGCGCCGTTTGGCGCCCCCGGTTCAATCAGCCTTCGCGTGGACCGTTGCGAGGACCGCGGTCGCCTCGGAAATCTCCGCGACCACCGCGGGAGCCGCCACGATCGCCACCGCGATTCCCATCGCGATTCCCATCGCGGGAGCCGCCACGGAAGTCGCCACGGCCACGTCCACCCCGCTGGCCGCGGTCAGAGCGTTCGCCTCGGTTTTCACCGCGGGGCTGTTGGGCTCGTCCGGATGGAATAAGGACGGCCTTATTAGGGATACCGAAGAGCGTGGCGATTTTACGTTTCACCGAAGCCCAGAAGCCAATCGGTGCCTGGACCGGGATGACGACGGGCTCGATCTGGATGCGCGGACGGTCTTCGCGACGCGGGCGGTCTTCGCGACGAGGACCACGGTCGCCTTCAGGTCGAGGGCCACGATCGCCTTCGGCGCGCGGTTCGCGACGAGGACCGCGGTCGCCTTCGGCACGCGGCTCACGCCGAGGGCGGTCGCCCTGCGGGATGCCGGGTTGGCGGCCTTCTTCGGCGGCGCCTTCGGGGCGGCGTTCGCGCGGTTCACGGCGGGGACCAGGCTCGCCTTCGGCGCGCGGTTCACGACGTTCACGCGGTTCACGCTGCTCGCGCTGTTCCGGTGCGTTCTGCTTGGCGAGGGAACCGGTGAGGTTCTCAGTTAGCTGAGACGGGTCTTCGACGACGCCGCAGGTTGGGCGGGCAGCCTGACCATTGGCGGCCGACGGAGCGGCGCCACGGGGCGTACCACGGCGACCGAACTGCTTCGGCGTCGTGATGGTGCCGGGTTTGGCGGCGGGTTCACTGGAGGCACCGATCACAGACAGCGGGGGGAGTTCCGCGTGGGCGGACTCCAGCTTAGCTTCGGCAATACGGGGTGCGGGGGTGCGGACTTCATTGGCGCCTGCGTCCGCGGCGGGCTGTTGGGCGGAGACTGGCTCCTGGCCCTGGGTTTGTTCTTGGCTCATGTTTCTTGTGTTGGGGCGGCCTTCGTTGTGGCCGACCGGATGATGCGGGCTGCTCCGTTGTGGGGCGGCGTCGCGGTTTGTCGGACCCTTGGTGACGGAGGACGAACCTCCTTGGGGTGCCGAAAGGCGCCGGGAGTGACTCCCGGAAAGAATGTGAATAAATAGACCCCCCTAGGTTAACAACAAGAAACTCCCTCAACGGGCCTCTTCTGTGAACCTTTGTTCACGAATAAGCACGATTTTGACGGTTCCTTGGTAGGAAAGGGTCTCTTCCACCTTAAGTCGGATGCGCCGGGCCAGTTCCGTGGCCCCAAAGTCGTCCACCTTGCCAGGGTCGACGATGACCCGGAGTTCTCGGCCGGACTGGAAGGCGTAGGCCTCCCGGACGCCTTCAAAGGCGAGGGCGACTTCTTCCAGTCGGCGGACTCGCTGGGCGTAGCTCTCGAGGGTGGAGGAGCGTGCCCCCGGTCGGGAACCTGATGCGGCATCGGCGATCATCACAAGCGGCGCGTAGAGACTTTCGGCTTCGACCTCACGGTGGTGGCCGGCGACGGCATTGACGACGCGAAGGTCTTCGCCCAGTCGGCGGAGGAGGGCGGCCCCGGCGAGGGCGTGACTACTTCCAGCTTCGGCTTCGATGGCCTTGCCCAAGTCATGCAGCAGGCCGGCGCGCTTGGCGGGAATCGGATCGATGCCGATCTCAGCGGCGAGCATGGCGCAGAGCTGTGCGACCTCGATGGAATGGGCGAGCGTGTTTTGGTTGGCGGAGAGACGGAAATGGAGTCGGCCGAGTAGTTCTTCGACCGTGGCATCCATCGGCGGCAGACCAAGGTCGCGTACCGCTTCGCGGCCGAGGCGGCGGGCGTGCTTGACGACTTCTTCGCCAGCGGAGCGCACGGAGTCTTCGATGAGTCCGGGCGAAATACGACCGTCTTTCACGATACGCTCGAGGGCGATGCGGGCGATTTCGCGCCGGACCGGGTCGAAGCAGGAAACGATAGCTAAACCTGGGGTTTCGTCGATCAGCAACGTCGCCCCGGTGCTCTGTTCGAAGGTGCGGATGTTGCGACCTTCCCGGCCAATGAGACGTCCCTTCATATCCTCATTGGGGAGCGAGACCGAGATCGCTGTGGCGTCTTGCGTCGTCGTCGTCGTGAGGCGTTGCATCGCCGAGAGGAGTTTGCGGCGAGCTTCGTCGTCGATGTCGTGCTCGACTTGGTCAAGTAGTCCGCGGCGGAGGTGCTGAGCCTCTTCGCCGTATTCCGCGCGCATCTTTTCGAGGAGAAGTTGGCGGGCTTCTTCCGGGGAGATTTTACCGAGGCGTTGGAGTTCGCGCTGCAGGAACTCCCTTTGGCGCTCGTTATCCGCGCGCATCTCATTGGCCGTGCGAGCCTCGTCCTCGGCGGCGGCTTTCAAGCCGGCGGCCTCACGTTTTTCGGCTTCGGCTTTGGAATGGAGTTCAGCTGCCTCGACGGTCGCTTCGCGGCGGGTAAAATCGACCTCGGTGCGTAGGCGGGCGTCCCGGATTGAGCCGAGGGTATTTTCCCGCCACTTGGCGACGGCATAAGCCACGATGGCTCCAGAAGAGAACGCCACGGCGGCGAGGATGCTTTGGTCGGCTGCCACAGGCATGGTCGTCGCGGTTTCCGGAGGTCCGGGGTCGATACCCTTGCGTCCAAAGCCCCTTCCGCAAGCCCTTTCGGGAGGTTGACCTTGCCAGCAGGGGGCAAGGCGGGTTGCCTTCGGCATGACACCAAACTTTATCGATGAGCCGACTCCGGCCGCGGTCTGGTGGGACAAATTTGCCAATTATTCGTGGCGGACGGACTGGACCCAGGTCGTGCTGATTCTCCTCCTGAGCACCCTTGGGGTGGTTGCCATCCAGTCGGCGGGGAGTGCCCGTGAGTCCAGCTTCTACCAGAAGCAGATCTTTTTTATCGCACTGGGCTGGGTGGCGTATTGGGCGGTCTCGTCGGTCGACTACCGTCAGATTCAGCTTTTTGCTCGGCGGATTTACATTCTGTCGGTGACGTTGCTTATCCCGATTACGATCTGCGCGCTGTTGAAGAAGGATTTAGGGTCATTTATTCATAGCACCAATGGAGCCCGCCGCTGGATGGATTTCGGCCCGTTTTCATTACAGCCCTCCGAATTTGCCAAGGTGGGAGCACTGATTTTCTTCGCGGCAGTGCTGGCTCGTTCCCCTATCGGCTCTTTTGGTGCGAATTGGCGCACGGTGGCACTGGTGCTCGGGGCCGCGGCAGTCCCGTTTGTCTTGATTTTTGTGCAGCCTGACCTAGGTTCTGCTCTCATCTACCTGCCGCTTTCATTCATCCTGCTTTTTGTCGCTGGCCTGACCCACAGGTTCTTCGTGGTGGCCGGGGTGGCTTCCCTGCTTTTAGCCGGAATCGTGGCCTTGGATTTGAAGGAATATGCGGTGAAAGTGACCATTTATTCGCAGACTCATCCCGACGACCGTGACCCCGCCCGGGCAGTACGTGGAACCCATGAGGCGCAGGCATGGTTTTTCCTCCTCAAGGATTATCAGCGCGAGCGCATCATGTCATTCGTCGCCCCCCGTGTGATTGACCCGCGGGGCCTAGGGGTGACTTGGAATGTGAACCAAGCCGTCATTGCGGTCGGGCGCGGCGGCGTCACGGGTCAGGGTTTTGGCAATGGCACCCAGGCTCGCTTCGGCTTCCTGCCGGAGGCGGCCGCCCACAACGACTTTTTATTTTCGGGGATGGCCGAGGAAATCGGCCTCACCGGCGGACTCTTGGTGATAGGCGCATTTGCTCTGTTGTTTTGGCGCGTCGTGCGAACGGCGGCCCGAGCCCCGGATCGTTTTGGTTCATTGCTGGCCATTGGCGCCGCGATCGTGCTCGGCACGCACGTGGTGGTTAACGTCGGCATGAACATTAATCTGATGCCCGTCACCGGGGTCCCCCTTCCTTTCCTTAGCTACGGAGGGTCTTTCGTTCTCAGCTGTTTCTTGCTCCTTGGATTAGTCCAGAGCGTTCACCGGCATTCGTCCGGTGGCGGCGAAGACGGAGGCTCTCCGGCAACCGGCTTAACCGCCTGACCGAGATGCCCGACAATACCGAACCCGAAGATATTAACGACGAGTCGCCCGAAACCGGCGAACAAACCACCCCGATCGACCAGCGCCAACTGGCCGACGAGGCCACCAAGCGACGCAAGGAGCTCCCGCTCCTCCAGCGCATCGTCAAGCACTTCTCCAAAGACCGAGCCGTTTACCGCGAGCTCGTCATCAACGCCGAGACGCTCGAGAAGCGGGTCGCGCTCCTCACGAACGGCGTGCTCGACAAGTTCGAGATCGAGCACAAGGGCGAGAACCGGATGGTCGGCGCGATCTTCAAGGGGCGCGTGCAGAATCTCGAGTCCGGCCTCAAGGCCGCGTTCGTGGATATCGGCCAGCCAAAGAACGCCTTCCTGCATTATTGGGATATGCTCCCGGCTGCCAATGACTCCCAAGTCGAATTCATCCGCGACAACGAGTCCGCCGAGCAGAAGCAGCGCAAGGCGCGCTATCAGGCGAATGACATTCCGCAGCTCTTCCCGTCCGGCTCCGACATCGTTATCCAGGTGGTGAAGGATCAGATCGGGACGAAGGGTCCCCGTTCGACGACGAACATTGCCCTGCCGGGTCGCTACCTCGTCCTGATGCCTTTCAGCGGAGCGTGCGGCGTTTCCCGTAAGATCGAGGACGACAAGGAGCGCGAGCGGCTCAAGGACATCCTCCGATCACTGACCATTCCCGAGGGGATGGGTGTCATCATCCGTACCGCCGGCGAAGGCAAGCAGGCGCGCTGGTTCGTGCGCGACTTGCACGTGCTGCTCAAGTGTTGGCAGGCGATCGTCGAGAAGATTAATGCTCCCGACCGCAAGCCCGTGCTACTCTACCAGGAGCCCGGCCTCATTGAGCGCACCGTCCGCGACTTCCTGACCGAAGAAGTTGACCGAATTCTCGTCGATAATCCCGAGGACTTTAAATTGGTCCAAGACCTAGTCGGCGTCGTCTCTCCGCGTTCCCGTTCAAGGGTCGAGCGCTACAATGACCCGATTCCCGTCTTCGAGCGCTACAATATCGAGCGGCAGATCGAGCAGCTTTTCCAGCGTCGCGTCCCACTCCCGAGCGGCGGCGAAATCGTCATCGACGAGACGGAGGCGCTCACGGCTATCGACGTCAATACCGGCGGCCACCGCGGTAAGGACGGTGCGAAGGACGGCAACTTCATCACCCAGGCCAATCTTGAGGCGGTGACCGAAGCGGCCCGCCAAATCAAGCTCCGCAATCTCGGCGGCCTCATCATGATTGATACCATCGACATGAAGAACCCGAAGGACCGGAAGAAGGTCTACGACCGGCTGTGCGAAGCGATGGAGGACGATCGGGCGAAGCACCAAATTTTGCCGATCTCGCAGCTCGGCGTGCTGCAGATGACGCGCCAGCGCCATACGGAGTCGAATACGACCTCGATGTACACGGCGTGCCCCCATTGTCAGGGGCGCGGTATCGTGAAGAACCCCCGCACGGTCTCCGTCGAGATCCAGCGCAAGCTGCTCAGCACGATTCGGCGTCTCCGTGAAGCTGTCGGTCCAGATAATGAACTGGAGATCAACATTCTCCTGCACCCCATCAATCTCGAGCGGATTATCACTGAAGACCGCGAGTTTTTCCGCGACCTGATGAAGTCCTGCAAAGTTCGCCTCGGCACCAAGCCGGATCCGACCTACAGCATCGAAGCCTTCAAACTCTTTGATGGTGCCGGCAAGGAACTACGCTGACCTGACGGACAAGTTTAACGAAAAGACCCCGGGGCTATCCCCGGGGTCTTTGTTTTAGCGCTTGGGTCGGTAGCCCAGGAGCCGCAGCCCATTGAGGCAGACAAGGACCGTACTGCCTTCGTGCACCGCGACGCCGAGGGTCAGTGGGGCGCGATTGAAGACCACATAGGCGGCCATACCGAGGGCTGCACCGATGGAGACGATGATATTGAAGCGGATAGCCGCTCGGGCGGTGCGGCTGAGCTCAATGGCGTCCACTAAGCGGCCGATACGGTCATCGGTGAGGACGAGGTCGCTCGATTCGAGGGCGGCATCGCTCCCGCGGCCACCCATGCCGATGGCGACGTCAGCTGCCGCGAGGCTCGGGGCATCGTTGACGCCATCGCCGACCATGGCGACGACGTGGCCTTCGGCTGAGTAGCGACGGATGGCAGCCATCTTGGCATCCGGGGTGAGGGAGGAGGCATAGCTTTGCACGCCGACTTGCTTGGCCGCCGCCGAGGCGGCTTCTTCGCGGTCGCCGGTGAGCATCACGGTACGGATTCCTCGCTGATGCAGGGCGGCGAGGGTCGGGGCGCTCTCGCCGCGGATCTGGTCGACCAAGGTAGCCCGCACGATGACGGTGCCATCGGATGCCCACACTTCGCTCACAATGGCGCCGGTAGCCATCGGAGCGGGCGGCAGGTCGAGTCCGCCGACGAACTCGCGGGTGCCGACACTCCAGCGGGTGCCAGCGACGGAGCCGGCGACCCCTTGGCCGGGGGAATTGGAAAGACCAGTCACAAGGATTTGCACCGCACCTTCTTTCTGGCAGGCCTTGACCACGCCGGCGGCGAAAGGGTGGGTCGTGCCAGACTCCAGCGAGAGGAGGGCGTTGAGTGCGCGTTGCCGGTCGGCGCCTGCAGGGAAGACTTCCAGTGCGGCCACTTCCGGCTCACCCGCGGTGAGTGTGCCCGTTTTATCGAAGCAGACGCAGTCGACGTCGGCCAGCCGCTCCACGGCGGCGCCTCCGCGGAAAAGGATGCCGTTACGGGCGCCTGCGGCGATGGCCGCGAGCACGGCAGAGGGCACCGAGAGCACCAAGGCGCAGGGGCTCAGCACCACCAGCAGTGTCATGGAGCGGTACAATGCCGAACCCTGCCCTCCAGTGATGGGCGAGTCTGTCATCGCTATCAGCCCCATGAAGAAGAGGGCGGAGGCGGATAGGGTGAAGATCGCGTAGGTATCGCCCCAGCGGTCAATGGTGCGCTGCGCGGGGGCTTTGCTTTCTTGGGCTTCGCGGATGAGGCGAACGATGCGCTGCAGGGCGCTATCCACTTCCGCCTTCGTCACGGTGACGACCAAGCGCCCCCACGTGTTAAGGGTGCCGCCAGCGACCTCCGATCCAGGCTTCTTGGCGGCGGGTTTGGCTTCCCCGGTGAGGTTGGATTCATCCACGGCGCTTTCCCCGGCGAGCACCTTGCCGTCTGCGGGGATGAGTTCGCCTGGCAGGATGACAACGCGGTCGCCTGGGCGCAGTGAGGCCACGGAGATTTCTGTTTCGGTGTCATTTTCGCCCAGTAGGCGGGCCTTTTTAGGGGCACGGTCGAGCAGGGCGTCGATGGCGCCGCGCGTCCGATCCATGGCGAAATGCTCGAGGGCGCCCGCCGTGGAGAAGAGGAAGAGAAGGAGGGCACCCTCGGCGCGAGCATCGACGACCCACGCGCCTGCGGCGACGACCAGCATGAGCAGGTGAACATCGATGCGACGCTGCTTTAGTGAGGCCCACCCGTCGATCGCCGCGTCCCATCCGCCCGCCAAGCAGGAGGCGCCGACGAGCAGGAGTGCCCACAGATCGTTATCGCCGCCGATACGCGATACGACCAATGAAAGCAGTCCAAGGACGCCGCTGGCGCCGGCCAGCAGGGCGAGTTTTTTCCATTCGCCCGCTTCTTCGTGAGCATGGTCGGCAGGATGATCGTGCATGCCGTCAATCTGTGCATCCAACTCATCGGGTCAACCTTGCGTGGGCTCACGGAGCGTATCGATTTCACGGTTACGCATCGTCGGCGGAACGGATTTTTAGCGCATCGGCTGACACGCTTTCGCGACACCAAAGTTTCCTCTTGCGCAAGCGCAACTTATGCTTATCAATCTTACTAAGAGTTAACCGCAACGTGACGAACCGAACCGAAACCCCGAGCGAAAGTCTCATCACCGTGTCGCTTCCCCCGAAGCTCCACTCTGAAGCAGTCGCCTTTCAGCATCGGTCCGGATTCAGCACCTTGAGCGAAGTGATTCGTCACGCGCTCGATCGTTTCGATGACTCTCGTCCTTCCCTGGAGACCACTCGGTCGCGCCAGGTTTCTTTCCGCGTACCGTCGGAGCTCCGTACTCGTATCACCCGCCAGGCGCGTAACGCCCGGGTGAGCGTGGGGCGAATCGTCAGGGTGGCGCTTCAGGCGTTGCCCTCAAACCCAACAACGATCCAAAAAAAGGACACAACTATGGCTAAAAAGAAGGCTGCTGCTAAGAAGAGCGCCAAGAAGGCCACCAAAGCTAAGAAGAAGTAATTCTTCCTAGTCTTTTCCGTCCCTCGGGGCGGATGGCGCCGGCACCCCCGGTTATAACAAGGACCCTCGCAAGGGGGTCCTTTTCTTTTTTCCCACATTCCTGGAGGCGCGGTTAGCGTATAGGCTTGAAATCGGCCCCCCGAACACGGTTTCTTATTAGCCTTAGACCTCATGAGCACCCCTGCATCCGGACGTATCACTATCGCTAACGGCAAACTGACTGTCCCCGATCATCCGGTGGTTCCCTTTATCGAGGGCGACGGCACCGGCCCTGATATCTGGCGCGCCTCCGTTCGGGTTATCGATGCCGCGGTCGCCAAGGCTTACGCTGGTAAGCGCAAAATCGAGTGGCTTGAAGTCCTCGCCGGCGAAAAGTCCTTCAAGCAGACGGGCGACTGGCTGCCGGAAGCAACCTTGACCGCTTTCCGCGACTACCTCGTGGGCATCAAGGGTCCGCTCACCACTCCCACCGGTGGCGGTATCCGCTCGCTTAATGTCGCCCTGCGTCAGCAGCTCGATCTCTACGTCTGCCTCCGTCCCGTGCAGTGGTTCATCGGGGTGCCTTCGCCCGTGAAGCATCCCGGTAAGGTCGACATGGTTATTTTCCGCGAGAACACCGAAGACATCTACGCCGGGATCGACTTCGAGGCGGGGTCCGAAGTTGCGTTGAAGACGCTCGACTTTATCAAGACCAACTTCCCGAAGGAGTTTAAGAAAATCCGTTTCGGGGCTGAGCAGCCAGAGACCGTGGGCTTGGGCATCAAGCCGGTCTCTCGCCCGGGTTCGGAGCGCCTGATCCGCTCCGCTCTCCAGTACGCCATCGCGAACAAGCGTAAGTCGCTCACCCTCGTCCATAAGGGTAATATCATGAAATACACCGAGGGGGCGTTCATGAAGTGGGGCTACGATCTCGCCAAGAGCGAGTTCGGTGCCGAGGAAATCGACGGTGGGCCTTGGTGCAAGATTCCGGAAGGCAAGCCTGGTGCGGGCCTCATCATCAAGGACGCCATCGCGGACATCACCCTGCAGCAAATCCTGACGCGCCCGACCGATTTCGATGTCATCGCCACCCTTAATCTCAACGGCGATTACCTCTCCGATGCCCTGGCGGCGCAGGTGGGCGGCATCGGGATCGCCCCTGGCGGCAACATCAATTACCTGACCGGTCACGCGATCTTCGAAGCGACCCACGGCACGGCGCCGAAGTATGCTAACAAGGATGTCGTCAACCCGGGTTCGGTCGTTCTCTCCGGCGAGATGATGCTCCGCTACATGGGTTGGATTGAGGCTGCGGATCTCGTGCTGAAGGGTCTCAATGGTGCCATTGGCGGCGGCCGCGTGACCTACGATTTCGCACGCCAGATGCAGGGTGCGACGGAGATCAAGTGCTCTGAGTTTGGCGACGCGATCATCGCGTCGATGTAAGCGACTCGAGATTTTTACAGATCATCTGGTTGGCCATCCCCTAGTCCTTGGGGCTTGCCAACAGGTTTTTTGGGGGCAAAACAGAGAGTCACAACCCTATCCATGAAGCACACCCTCACCGCCCTCGCCCTCGCCGCTTTTGCTGCCGGCGCCTCCGCCCAGAACGCCCCGGCTCCCGTGGCCGCCGCTAACACCGACATCGCCGTCCGCGGCAGCGTCTCCTGGAATGGAAAGAATGTCTTTCGCGGCATCGATCGTTCCGACTCCGCCGGGCTCGTGCAGTCGGCCGTCACCATTGAATACAATATCCCTGGTTTCACCGGCGTCTCGACCTACCTTAACTTCTTCAACGCCGATGGCGTTGAGCGTACCTACACCCTCGGTGCCAAGACCGACTCGCCTTACGGTATCCTCGATGTCGGCATCCAGCGCCTGACTTCGCCTTCCGTTCGTACGCTCGCTTCCAACGGTTTCACGCAGCTTCGCTCCAACAACGAAATCTACGTTGGCACGACCCTGTCCGCCGTCGCTTTCAAGCCTTCGGCTTACGTCTACTACAGCAACGATCTTAAGCAGTACACGCTCGAGCTCGCCGGCTCCAAGAGCTTCGCTGGTTCCAGCGTCGGTCTTTCGGGCTTCGATATTGTCGCCAAGGTTTACGGCGGCTACAGCAACGCCTCGGCCAGCACTTACGACGTTAAGAACGCCTATGAGTACTTGGGCGCCTCCGCTGACCTTACCCGTGCCGTTGGCCAGGGTGCCGTGTTGGGTGCTGGCGTGAATTGGGCCTATAACACCGATGGCCGCGCCCCGACCGCTGGTTCTTCGGCCTGGGTTCGCGTTTTCGCTAACTTCAAGTTCTAAGCCCTCCCTTATAAGGGGACGGTAATCCGGGGGGCGCAGTTTAGGCTGCGCCTCCCTTATTTTTGGCTTATTTTGCCCATACCTCCCTACGGGTGTATTCGAGTGTTGACGGAGGGGGGCCCTTTCTCATGTTCCCGCTTTCCCTCTTTATGAAGACCACGCTAGCCAAGAACGTGCAGCTCAAGGACAAGACCTGGTATGTCGTTGACGCCAAGGACCAAGTCCTGGGCCGTATTGCCGTCAAAATCGCCAACATTCTCCGCGGCCGCCACAAGCCCACCTACACCCCCCATGTCGACACGGGTGACTACGTCATCGTGATCAACGCCGACAAGGTGCGCCTCACCGGCTCTAAGGAAGAGGACAAGACGTACATGTTCTTCACCGGCTGGGTGGGTACCGCCTACCGTCGCACGGCTGCCGCCATGCGCACCCGTCGCCCTGAGTTCTTGGTCACCCACGCCGTCAAGGGCATGCTCCCCAAGAACCGCCTCGCCAATGACATGCTCCTTAAGCTGCGCGTCTACGCCGGCGACAAGCACGAGCACGCCGCTTCCAACCCGATCCCGTTCAAGGGTTAATCTATCCTCCTCTTTGCAATGAGCGCCAAGTCCCCCGCCATCACCGCCGTCGGCCGTCGCAAGACCGCTTCGGCCCGCATCCGCCTGACCCGCGGCACCGGCACCATTTCCATCAACGGTAAACCTGCCGAGGAGTACCTCTACACCGAGGCCCTCGTTAAGGCTGCCACGTTGCCCATCCGTACCGCCGGCCTCGAAGGTCAGGTGGATGTGATCGTCCTCGTCATCGGCGGCGGCCCTAACGGTCAGGCCGGAGCCATCTCCCATGGCCTTGCCCGTGCCATCCAGAAGATGGACCCCACCCTGCGTGCCCCTCTCAAGAAAGAAGGCCTGCTGACCCGCGACGGCCGCATGCGCGAACGTAAGAAGCCCGGCCGTCCTGGTGCCCGTAAGCGTTTCCAGTTCTCCAAGCGTTAATCCGCGGCGAGACAGGAATCCACGAAGGCCCCGGCACCCCGGGGCTTTTTTGTTGCCCAGTTTTCTGTGTCCATTCCGCCAATCGTCATCTAATAACCACACACTCAAGCTATGTCCCCCAACCTGACCAAGGTCGGCATTGTCGGAGCCTCGGGCTACACCGGGGAGGAGCTCGTGCGCGTGCTCGCCCGGCACCCCCGGGTGAAGTTGGCTGCGGTCTGCTCTCGCACGCTCGCGGGTAAGCTCGTCGCCGACGAAATCCCTCGCCTGCGCGGAGTCGTGGAGGCGACCTTGGCTTTCTCGGCTTCCTCGCCCGAAGAGTGCGCAAAGTCCGACGTGGAGGTTTGGTTCCTAGCCTTACCGCACGGCGTCGCCGCCGAATATGCCCAGCCATTGGTGGCCGCCGGCAAGCGGGTGCTCGATTTATCCGCGGACTTCCGGCTGCGCGACCTGGCTAACTATAAAAAATATTACGGACACGATCATCCAGCGCCAGCCCTCGCCGCGCAGGCTTTTTACGTCATTCCCGAGTTGCAGACGGATGATGCCTGGAAGTCCGCTCAACTGATCGCTTGCCCCGGGTGTTACCCGACGAGTATCCAGATTCCGCTGGTCCCGCTCTTGCGTGCTGGCCTGATTAAGCCCGAGCCAGGGCGGCTCATTATCAATTCGTCCAGTGGTGTCTCCGGGGCCGGTAAGAAGGCCGAGGTGGGGCTGCTCTTCTCCGAGCGGGACAACTCGATGAAGGCCTATGGCATCCCTGGACACCGGCATATCGCCGAGATTGAGGAGGCATTCACCGCCGCGGCCGGTCAGCCGGTCGTGATTCAATTTAATCCGCATCTTGCGCCCATGCACCGGGGGATCGCCACGACGATTGTGGTGCCTGCTGCGGGGGTGACGGTCGCGCAAGTCGAGGCCGTATGGCAGCAGGCCTACGTGGGACGGCCGTTTGTGACGTTGCTCAAGTCGGGCGACTTCCCAGATACCGCGCATGTCGCGAATACTAATCGGGTGGCCTGTTCCGTCGTCGCCGATGCGCGCACGGGTAATCTGATTATTACCTCAGTCATTGATAATCTCCTCAAGGGCGCTGGCGGTCAGGCCGTTCAGAATCTGAATCTCATGATGGGCTGGGGTGAGGCTGAAGGGCTCCGTTAATTTTCATGTCCATTGAATTCACCAATGATTCGCCCGGGATTTCCGACGTCCCGGGCTTCCGGGTCGGCGCGGCCGCCTGTGATATCCGCAATAAAGGCACGGACCGTCTCGACCTGACGCTCGTGGTCGCTGATCAGCCTTGCGCGGCCGCAGGCGTCTTCACTACCAATGATGTGAAAGCTGCGCCCGTCCGGTTCTGCCAGCAGGTCTTAGCCGTCTCGGCGGATAAGATTCGCGGCATCGTCGGCAACAGCGGTAACGCCAACGCCTGCACTTCCCAGCAGGGCGATGCCGATACCGTGGCCATGGCTAGGCTGGCGGCGGCCGCGGTCGGCTCCGGCGGGGATCAATTCTTGGTTTGCTCCACGGGTCGCATCGGCGAACTCCTGCCGATGGCGAAGATTGCTGCAGGCCTCAAAATCTCAGCTGCGCGGCTCTCTCGGGATGCGGCCGAGGGCGTGCGTTCCGCTAACGCAATCCTGACTTCCGACACCCGGCCCAAGTCGGTGACGGTACGTTTCCCGTGGCAGGGAAAGACGGTCACGATCGCGGGTATCGCCAAAGGGGCTGGCATGATTGAGCCGAATATGGCTACCATGCTTGCGTTTGTGTGCACGGATGCGTCGGCTTCCCCTGCGGAGCTCAAAGCGTCGCTCAAGTCTGCCTCTGATCAGTCCTTCAACTGCGTCAGCGTCGATGGAGATATGTCGACCAATGACACGGTATTGCTGCTCGCTTCCGGGGTGTCTGGGGTCGTCGTGGGCGCCTCCGCCGAGCCGGCCCTCCGCCAGCTTTTCCAAGAGGCGCTCGATAAAGTCTGCTTTTCCCTAGCCGAGAAGATTGTCGGCGACGGGGAGAAAATCACCAAGGTCGTCGCCGTCGAGGTCGAGGGCGCCCGCACGCGGGCCGATGCGGAGAAGGTCGCCCGCGCCATCGGCAACTCCCTCTTGGTGAAATCCTCCTGGTATGGCGAAGACCCGAACTGGGGACGACTGGCGGATGCCGCCGGCTACGCCCGGACCGGCTTAGACGAGTCCAAACTCGATATCTTTTACGACGACGTCCCCGCCGTGCTCGGCGGCAAGCCGCTCCCAGAGAACAAGCCCCAGTGGAAACTAGTGGTGAAGGCTGCTCGTTTCGCGGTCCGGTTGAAGCTCAATCTGGGCGACGCCAAGTTCCGGCTCCTGGCTGCTGACCTCACCGACGGGTATGTTAATTACAACAAGAGCGAGTAAGGTTTTCCGTTTACTCTGCCGACCCTAGTCCCGACACTTCGCACCGAAAGATGAGCACACCCGCCGCGCAAAAAGCCGAGGTCCTTCTCGAGGCGCTTCCCTATATCCACAAGTTCCGTGGCTCCACCTTCGTGGTGAAGTATGGCGGCAGCTTTATGGATGACCCAAATCCCGAGGGGCGTGACCGGGTCGCCACGGACATCGCTTTCTTGGCGGCTGTCGGCATCCAGGTCGTCGTCGTTCACGGCGGCGGCAAGGCCATCACGCGGGCCATGGACGCGGCAGGCATTAAATCCGAATTCCGGGGGGGCATGCGCGTCACGGATGCTGCGACCGTAAAAATCGTGGAGGAAACCCTTAATGTGGAAATCAACGGTCAGATTTGCGAATCACTGAAAGCCCGGGGCGGCAATCCGCTCGGCATGCCGGGTAATCACGTCAACCTTTGCGAGAAGCTCATGGGCACCGACGAAAAGGGTGAGCCCATCGACATGGGTTTTGTCGGCGATATCAAGTTCGTGAAGACGAAGCTGATTAAGAAGGCCCTTGCGGATGGCTTCCTGCCGGTCGTCTCCCCCATCGCTCTCGACGCGGAGGATCATCCTTATAATACCAATGCCGATGTCGCGGCGGCCGCCGTGGCACATTCGCTGCGGGCGCGGAGGCTCATTTTCATGAGCGACGTCCCCGGCCTGTTGGCTGATGCGAAAGACCCCGCTTCGCTTATTACCACGCTGAAGGTGAGTGAAGTGGACGAACTCAAGAAGAAGGGCGTGATCGCTGGCGGGATGATTCCTAAAGTCGACAGCGCTGTGCGGGCCCTGAAAGAAGGGGTGCGGCGCGTCCACTTCATCGATGGCCGCGTGCCCCACGCATTGTTGCTCGAAGTCTTCACCGATAAGGGGATTGGCACGGAAATCGTGCACGGTTGATGAGCGGACCTTCCCCAGATCCGGCCGCTGAACACTACGCAGCCAACGTCGCCCGTAACTACGGGGCTCCCCCCATCACGCTTGTGAAGGGGCAGGGCGCTTATGTCTGGGACGTCGCCGGGAAGCGGTACCTTGATTTCGCCGGCGGAATCGCGGTCAACTCCGTCGGTCATGCCCATCCGCATTGGTTGAAGCGCGTCACCGAGCAGGCCGGCAAGCTCGTCCACGTTAGCAATCTCTACCGGAATGAACCGCAGGGTCAGCTGGCCCATGCCCTCGCGCTGCGCTGCGGACCAGGTCGCGTCATCTTCTGTAACAGCGGAGCTGAGTCCAATGAAGGACTGCTCAAGCTCGCCCGGCTGCATGGTCTGCGTAAGTCTGGCCTCGAGGGTGCCTGCATCGGCGTAGTCGTCGCCGAGAAGGCTTTCCATGGCCGCACCTTCGGGGGGATGTCCGCCACCCCTCAGGAGAAAATTCAGAAAGGTTTCCGTCCGTTGCTCTCTGGCTTCACCACCGCGCCGCTGAACGATCTTGCGGCCTGGGATAAGGCCATCGACGCCAAGACCACCACCGCAGTTTTGATTGAATCAATCCAAGGCGAAGGGGGGGTGAATCCGGCGACGCCAGCCTTTCTGCAAGGCATCGAGAAAATTTGCCGGGAGCGCAACGTGCTCTTGATGATCGATGAGATCCAGTGCGGTATCGGCCGGACTGGAAAGTTCTTTGCCTTCGAGTACGCGGGCGTGAAGCCCGACGCGATCGCCATGGCCAAGGGCTTAGGCGGAGGATTTCCCCTCGGGGCAATTTGGATGGCTCCGCCTCACGACGACCTTTTCCAGGCGGGATCGCATGGTACCACTTTTGGCGGCGGGCCGCTGGCCGCTACGGCGGGTCTGGCGGTACTGGAGATTATTGAATCCGAGAAACTCATCGCGAAGGTTGCCCAGCAGTCGATTGGCTGGCATGCGGAGCTGCGCAAGCTCATTGAACTGCGCCCCGACCTGGTGAAGGAAGTTCGCGGTGCTGGCTACATGGTCGGCGTAATCCTCTCGATTGACCCCGTTCCCTTGGTCACTGCCTTGCGTGATGCGGGGATGTTGACCGCGCCGGCTGGCGGCGTCGCTGTCCGCTTGCTGCCCCCGCTCAATGCCTCTCCCGAGGAGTTGGCCGAGTCAGTGGCGATTCTGCGACAGGTGCTTGTCGGCTGGAAGGCCGCTTAGGCGGTTTTCTCCCTTATTTTCCTCTGTCCAAACGGTGCCGGTCGCCTATGTTTAAACGCTTTCCGAGATGCGTCATTTCCTGAAGGAGACCGATCTGACTGTGGCCGAAACGGCTCAGGTCTTCGCCGCCGCGGCCGCCCTCAAGGCAAGTCGGGGTAAGTCCGATGCGCTGGCGCTGGCTCGTCAATCATGGGGGCTCATGTTTTTCAAGAAAAGCACGCGCACCCGCGTCTCCTTTCAGGTCGGCGTCCATGAGCTCGGCGGCATGCCGGTAATGCTCAATGCGGATGACCTCCAGATTTCTCGCGGAGAGACGGTGGCGGACACTGCCCGCGTCCTTTCGCGCTATCTGCATGGGATGGTGATTCGTTGTCATGAACATAGCCTGCTCGAGGAGTTCGCTCGTTGCGGCACGATGCCGATTGTCAACGCGCTTTCGGACTTCCTCCATCCGTGCCAGTTCATGACGGATATGTTCACCTTGGCGGAGCGCTTCTCCCCTGGTCGCCCGGAGCAGTTTGCCGCATCCTTGAAGGGCAAGAAGGTCGCCTTCCTTGGCGACACCGCCTGTAATATGGCCAACTCGTTTGTGCTCGGCGGGGCCGCTCTCGGCGTCGAGATCGCCCTCGCTGGTCCAGCTGGCTATGCGCCCGGTGCTGAAATCCGCGCCCAGTTGAAGAAGGACGGTCTCCCTGAGACTTTCACATTCTCCACGGACCCTGCGGTCGCCGTGAAGGGCGCGGACATGGTCTATACCGACGTCTGGGTGAGCATGGGCATGGAAGCCGAGAAGGCCGAGCGCTTGCGCACCATGCAGCCTTATCAGGTCAATGCGAAGCTGATGGGACTGGCCAAGCCGGGCGCCTACTTCATGCATTGCCTGCCGGCCCACCCTGGAGAGGAAGTCTCCGCCGAGGTGCTCGAGGGCAAGCAGAGCATCATTTTCGACCAAGCCGAGAACCGTCTGCACGTGCAGAAGGCCATCCTCGCCCACCTCGCCGCCGCGCGCGGTTAATTTTTCCATACACACATGAGCAAGCAGAAGAAAATCGTCCTGGCCTACTCCGGTGGCCTCGACACCTCCGTCCTCCTTTCCTGGATCAAGGAAAAGCATAACGCCGAGATGATCGCGTTCTGCGCCGACATCGGCCAGGAAGATGAACTCAAGGGCCTCAAGCAGAAGGCCATGAAGACGGGAGCCTCCAAGCTCTACGTCGACGACCTGCAGGCTGAGTTCGCCCGCGATTTCATCTTCCCGATGATGCAGGCGAGTGCCATCTACGAAGGCCAGTATTATCTGGGTACCTCCATTGCTCGTCCGCTCATCGCTAAGCGCATGGTGGAAATCGCCCGCAAGGAAGGCGCCACCGCTATCGCCCACGGCGCCACGGGCAAGGGCAACGACCAAGTTCGCTTTGAGCTGACCTGTGCCGCGCTCGCCCCCGATCTCGAGATCATCGCCCCTTGGCGCAATGAGGCCTTCCGTAAGGACTTCCCCGGCCGCGCCGAGATGATCGCCTATTGCGCCGACAACAAAATCCCGGTCGAAGCCAGCGCCAAGAAGCCTTACTCTTCCGACCGCAACCTCCTTCATATCTCGTTCGAGGCTGGCATCCTCGAGGACCCGTGGATGGATGCCTTCCATCCTTCGAACAAGGCCATGTTTAAACTCTCCGTCTCCCCAGAAGACGCGCCGGACAAGCCCGAGTACGCCGAACTCGAGTTCCGTCAGGGCGACTGCGTCGCCGTCAACGGCAAGCAGCTCGATCCCTTGGGCGTCATGCGCACCCTCAATAAGATTGGCGGCCGCCATGGCGTCGGCCGCGTCGATATGGTCGAGAACCGGTTCGTCGGCATGAAGAGCCGCGGTGTCTACGAGACCCCGGGCGGCACTATTCTACACTTCGCCCACCGTCAAATCGAGTCCCTCACCATGGACCGCGAGGTGATGAACCTGCGCGACTCGCTCGTCCCGCGCTACGCCACCCTCGTCTATAACGGTTTCTGGTATGCTCCGGAGCGGCTCGCCCTCCAGGCCTTGATCACCGAGTCGCAGCGCAACGTCTCCGGCACCGTCCGTGTGAAACTCTACAAGGGCTGCGTTTACGTCGCCGGCCGCAAGAGCCCGCGTTCGCTCTACAACCCGCACATCGCCACGATGGAGGCCGACCCGACCAAGGCTTATAATCAGGACGACGCCACGGGCTTCATCCGCCTCAACGGCCTGCGTCTGCGCGTGAACTCGAAGGTCAACGGCGTCGCCAACCTCAGCAAGACGGTCCGCTAAGGTCAGTCTCAGGAAAGAAGCAGGGCGTCCCGGTCTGGGACGCCCTGCTTATTTTAAACTGGAGGCGCGGGTCGGAATTGAACCGACGCATGGGGCTTTTGCAGAGCCCGGCCTTACCACTTGGCTACCGCGCCTGAAGACTGACAGGACCACAAAATGCCCCCTCGGGGAGGGCGTTTCAAGGGTTTTGTGCAAGGGCTTCCCTTTCGACCCTTTATCGCCTAATGATCTGCCATGGCTCCGCCCGTCCCACCTTTCCGCGTCGGCCTCGGTTACGATATCCATCCGCTGGAGGCAGGGCGTCCGTGCATTTTAGGCGGCGTCTTGATTCCTTCCGAAGTAGGGCCGGTCGGCCATTCCGATGCGGATGTCTTGCTTCATGCGGTGGCCGACGCCATTCTTGGCGGGGCCAGCCTGCGCGATATTGGGCATTATTTCCCCAATTCCGACAACGCTCTCAAGGGCCTAGATTCCGCTAAAATTTTGCAGAAGGCCGTCGCCGAGGCCAAGGCCCTTGGGTGGTGGGTGGGTAATGTTGATATAGTGCTGATTGCTGAACGCCCAAAGGTGCTCGCCCACGTGCCAGCTATCCGGGCAAAGGTGGCCGAAATCATCGGGATCGAACCCGCTCAGGTGGGGGTGAAGGCCACCACCAATGAGGGCATGGATTCAATCGGCCAAGGCAAGGCGCTGGCGGTCCAGGCGGTTTGTTTGCTTTTTAAACCCTAAAATCTCCCGATTTTGGCGGCCTGGGGGGTTCGGGCTTGTCAACCGCTGGCGAAAAGCGAATACTGAACAACCCTTCAGTCCGAAGGGGTCACCTATGGAAAAGACTCTTATCATCCTTAAACCCGACTGCATGGAGCGTCGTCTCTGCGGCACCGTTCTGGCTCGCTTCGAGTCCGCTGGATTCGAGATCATGGCAAGCAAGATGGCCCGCCTGACGACTGCCCAGCTCCGCGAGCACTACGCCCACGTCGCTGACAAGCCGTTCTATCCCGAAATCGAGGCCTTCATGTCTTCGCGCCCGGTGATTATCGCCGTCCTCGTCGGGGATAATGTCATTTCCCGCGTCCGTGAGTTACTCGGACCGACCAATTCTAAAGTGGCCCCCAAGGGCACCATCCGGGGCGATTTCGGCACCGAGATGATGCGCAATGTTTGCCACGCCTCCGATAGCCCCGCGGCAGCGGAAGCTGAGGTCCTCCGTTTCTTCAGTTCTGACGAAGTCTTTGCCCCCGAGGCAAGCCGAGTCTGACCCGAGGCATAGCACCAAAAATAAGCCCCGCAGTTCGCGCTGCGGGGCTTATCTTTTTACGAGTATCGCGATGGCTTACTTCGCGGCCTTAGGGGCCTCCGCATGGACGGGCGCGACGGGCGGAGGGTTGAGCTTCTCGTAGAGCGGCCAAGCGTAGGTGAGGAAGCCGACGCCGATGGCCCCTGCGCAGAGGCCAACAATCCAGAAAGACTGCTTCTTCATTAAGGCTGCGATGGCTGAGAGCATGATGGCGATTTGCAGGAACATGATCGCTAGGCCGAAGTTGCCGCCGCGTGCTTGGCTATAGGCGGCTTCGGCGTCGAGGTAGACGGCGTCTTTCATAATCTCGGCCTTCTCGCTCTTGTAGCGCTTGATCTCTTCATCGGCCTTATCGATGGCCTTGCGGGCAATCATCTTGGCTTCAGGGGCCGGCGTGGCGGCTTCGATCACCTTGATGATGGTGCTTTCGGTGTCGCGGGCGGTCTCTTTCAGGCTCTTGGCCTGATAGTAAGCCCACTTGTTCGACGCGCTGACGGTGGCCAGCTGGGTCTTCGTAGAGAAGCTTCCACCCTTCAGGGTCGCGAAGGCGGCGCACACGGCGAGGAGGGTGGTCGAGAGGGCGACCCACTTGGTCCAGGCATCAGGGGCCGGGGCGGGGGAGTCTTTTTTAGCTTCAGTCATGGTGGTGTCGATGGAAGCAAAGGATTTCAGCCCTTGGCTCAATGTATTTCTTTCCTGAAAGCCCTTGCGGCAAGGGTGCGCGATACTTCCCCGTTGCCCTTGGGCGGGGGGACTGGGCAAAGTCGAACCATGCTGGATCCCAAGTTCCTTCGCGAAAATATCGACCTCGTCCGCAAGGGCGTCGCCCGGAAGAAGTTCCAGGTTGATCTCGATGCCGTCTTGGCCGCCGACGAAGCCCGTCGCCACGCGGTGGCCGAGTTCGAGGTCGCCCGTTCCGCTCAGAACGCCGCGAACAAGGAGATGGCCGCGATGCCGAAGGGTTCGCCGGAATTTCTGGCTAAGGTCGCTGAGATGAAGGCCGCTTCCGCCAAGGTGAAAGAACTCGAGAAGAAGGTCTCCGAAGCCGATGAGCAAATGAAGGCCGCCGCGCTTTCCGTCCCGAACATCCCGCACGATTCCGTGCCCGAAGGTCGCACCGAGGCCGATAATAAGGTCATCCTCGAGTGGGGCGACCATGCACAGCTCATCTCTGCGGCCGCCAAGCCGCACTGGGATATTTCCTGGTTCAGTAAGGCGATCGACTTCGAGCGTGGCGTGAAGGTCGCCGGCGCGGGCTTCCCGTTCTATATCGGCGACATGGCCCGGCTCGTCCGCGCGCTGATTCAGTACTTCCTCGAGGAGGCCGGCGCCAACGGCTATACCGAGGTCCATGCGCCATTGCTCGTCAACGCCGCGTCTGCCACGGCCACCGGCCAGCTGCCCGACAAGGAAGGGCAGATGTACCACGCGCAGACGGATGATTTCTACCTGATCCCGACCGCGGAGGTGCCCGTTACGAATTTCTTCCGCGATGAGATCCTCGACGAGGCCTCCCTGCCAGTGAAACGCGTCGGCTACACGCCTTGCTTCCGCCGCGAAGCGGGTAGCTGGGGTGCGCACGTGCGTGGCCTCAACCGCCTGCACCAGTTCGACAAGGTCGAGCTCGTGAAGTGGACACACCCCGACAAGTCCTTCGAAGAGCTCGAGCTTCTGCGCGGCGACGCCGAGCGCCTGCTCCAGAAGCTCAACCTGCCTTACCGCGTGCTGATGATCTGCGCCGGCGACATCGGTTTCTCGCACAGCAAGCAGTATGACCTTGAGGTCTGGGCCGGCGGCCAGAAGCGCTGGCTCGAGGTGTCGAGCTGCTCCAACTTTACCGACTTCCAGGCCCGTCGTGCCGGGATACGATTCCGCTCGAAGGATGCAAAACCCGAGTTCGTGCACACCCTCAACGGTTCCGGCCTCGGCCTGCCGCGCGTCCTCGCCGCCATCTTGGAGAACAATCTCCAGGCCGACGGCACCGTCCGCGTGCCCGAAGCGCTCCGTCGCTGGTACGGCAAGGAAACGCTGTCGTTCTGACGTCCGCTTTGGATTGGCAGGGCTTCGGCGCTGCGTAGTCTGACCGCGTGCCGATGAGTCTGCCTACTCCTGATGTCTTGCGCGCGGTCGCCATGCGGCTGCCGCGGTTGCCGTCCGCACCGGCTTCGGCTGGCCCGATTGCGGTCGCGGTCTCGGGTGGCGCGGATTCGATCTACCTGCTCTGTGCGCTCTGGGCGGACGAAGTCGTGCGCCCGCGCCTGCGCGTCCTGCATTTTGATCACCGGGTCCGTGGCGAAGCCTCCGCGGAAGCCGCCCGTTTCGTGGACGTACTCTGCGCCGCCCTCGGCGTGCCTTGCGTGCTGGGCTTACGCGAAGGGGAGGGGGCTGCTTCGGAGGCAGACCTCCGCACGGCACGCGATGGTTTCTTCGCGGAACAGCGAATGGCTATCGGCTTTGAAATTCTTTGCACCGCTCACCATCTCGATGATGTCGTCGAGAATGCACTACTGCGCCTCGCTCGCGGTGCGGGGCTAGCCGGGCTGGCGGCACCGCGGGCCTTGCAGGAGTTTCGCGACGGCCATCGCCGCTGGCGGCCGCTCATTGCCGCAGGCCTCATGAAGGACGACTTACTCTCCGCCCTCCATGCCGCCGGCATCCCTTGGCGCGAGGATGCAACGAACATTTTGCCCATCGCGGCCCGCAATCGCATCCGGGCCTGGTTGGCCGAAGGCGGAAAGGCGGCCCTCGGCACAGGTTATCAGGCTGGTTTCGCTCGCTCGGCCCGCATCATCGGCGAATCGCAGAGGGCGCTGGCGCAGTGGGCGCGGGAGCTCGGCTGTGTCATGGTTGATGGCGCTCTGCCCGTGGCTCAGCTCCGCGGCCGTCCGGTAGCCCTGATTCAAGAATGCCTCCGCGAGTTCCTTTATGCCCATGGTATCTTCGATCCGAGCGGCCCATCCCTTGAGTCATTGACGGCCGCGCTGGGTGCCGGTCAGGACGCCCAGTCAGCCGTTCGCGGTTTGCTCGTGCGCGTGCAGGGGGGGTGCCTCTCGGTGTTGAAGAATTCTCCTGTATATGGTCAAATTGAACGTCCGTTACTCATTGGTGTGCCGGATGACGAGTGCGGGCTACTGGCCGAGGTCGCCGATGTCGACGAGGTGCGGTGGGCAAGTCTGTCCCGGGGAGACATTTCGCCCACCCAGGAAGTGTATCTTGTCGCTCCGCCCGGGCCGCTGGTCTGGCGTGGTCGCGTGGACGGCGATCGCTATCAGCCCCTTGGTTCGTCCGGCTCGGCCAAGTTATCAGACCATCTCATTAATCGGAAAATCCCTGCAACCCAGCGGGAAGCGTTGCCGGTGGTCATGGCTGTAGGGCAGATTCTCTGGGTGCCCGGATTGCCGCCGGCGGAATTTGCGCGTTTGGCTGGGCCCACCAAGGGGGCTCTCCGGTTGACTTGGCTTGGCCCCTGCTTAGATTAAAACATCTGCCCATGAGCCAAAACGATAATCAGGATAATCGCAACGGGCCGCGCATGAACGCCAAGCCTGTGTTGGTCTGGTTGCTCCTCATGGCCGCCATCATCGCCCTTTTTAATATCCCGAACGCCGCCACGGTCGGCGCCCCTCAGAAGATGACGGTTTCTCAAGTCTTGGCCGCCGCTAAGGAGGACAAGATTCAGAGTCTCTCGCTGCGCGGTGACCGCAGTGCGGGTGAAGGCTGGGTGCACCTGTCAGGGGAGCTTAAAGTTGCCGGGGCCAAGCCTGGAGATGATAACAAGTTTACCGCCGATGGCTCCCTCACGCCGGCGGACCGCGACCTCTTGCGCACCCGGATTCCGACGGAGTCGTTCAAGGACGTCGCCGAGCAGACCGGGTGGTCCATGTTCCTCTACAGCACGCTGCCGACGCTGCTCGTCTCGGGCATCGTGTTGTTTATGATGTATCGCTTTCTGAAGAATGCGAACCGCGGTGCGATGCAGTTCGCCAAGTCCCGGGCGCGGCTCAATGCCAATGATAAGGAGGCCACCACTTTCAAGGACGTTGCTGGCTGTGATGAAGCGAAGGAAGAAGTTAAGGAAATCGTCGACTTCCTGAAGGATCCGAAGCGCTTTACGCGCATCGGCGCCAGCATCCCTAAGGGTGTGCTCATGGTCGGGCCTCCCGGTACCGGCAAGACGTTGCTCGCCCGCGCGGTCGCCGGCGAGGCGGGGGTGCCTTTCCTGAGCATCAGCGGCTCGGATTTTGTTGAGATGTTCGTGGGCGTGGGTGCCGCCCGGGTGCGTGACACCTTTGAGCAGGCCCGCAAAATGGCGCCCTGCATTATCTTTATCGACGAGATCGATGCGGTTGGCCGCCAGCGCGGTGCCGGTGTCGGCGGTGGCAATGATGAACGCGAGCAGACGTTGAACTCCTTGCTGGTCGAGATGGATGGCTTTGATGGCCAGGCCGGCGTGATTGTGATCGGGGCGACCAATCGCGCCGACGTGCTGGATGCCGCCCTATTGCGTCCTGGTCGCTTTGATCGCCAGGTGTTCGTTGATCTTCCTGATTTACGCGGACGCGAGGCCGTGCTTGCCGTGCATGCCAAGCGGTTTCAGCTCGCCCCCACGGTGGATTTGCAGCGGGTCGCGCGTATCACGACCGGCATGTCCGGTGCCGACCTTGCTAATCTTTTGAACGAAGGTGCGCTCCATGCGGGTCGTCGTAATCGCGAAAAGGTGGAGATGTCGGACATCGAAGAAGCTCGCGACAAGATCGCCTATGGCCGCGAGCGCAAGAAGGTCATGGATGATTCCGACCTCAAGAACACTGCCTACCACGAGGCCGGACATGCCGTGGTGCAGGCTTTAATCGACGACGGCGCTCTCCCGCTCCACAAGGTCACCATCATCCCTCGTGGCCGCGCTCTCGGGATGGCGATGCTCATGCCGACCAAGGAAATCTTGGGATACACCCGCAAGCGGCTGCTCGACTACATTTGCATGGCCATGGCAGGGCGGGTCGGCGAGAAAGTCGTGTCCGGGGAGATTTCTAACGGTGCGTCGAGCGACATCAAGCAGGCCACCCGTTTCGCCCGCCAGATGGTGTGTGACTGGGGGATGAGCGACCTCGGACCCATCGCCTTCGGCGAAAACTCCGACACGGTTTTCCTCGGCCGCGAAATTTCGCGCACCCAGAATCACAGTGACGAGACCGCCCGCCGGATTGACGAGGCCATCTCCCTTATCGTGAAGGAGCAGTACGCCCGCGCGGAGAAACTCATCGCCGACAACGCCGATGCCCATCGCAAGATCGCCGAAGCCCTCTTGGAGTTCGAGACCCTGGATGGCGTGCATGTCATGGAAATTCTTAAGACTGGAGCTATCCAGACGCCTATCGTCTCGGCGCCTGAGGTGGTCGCCCCTGCCGCCACGACTTCCCCTGTCCCGACTCGGGCGGAGCCCGACTCGGGGATGCAGTCGGCGCCTAGCCCCGCTTGAGGTTTGCCTCGTCGGCCTAGCTAACTAGGCTCACGGCATGGTCATCGGACTCACTGGCGGGATAGGCTGCGGAAAGTCCGTAGCGGCCGCTTTCTTTGCTGAGTTGGGCTTTCAGGTCATTGATGCCGATAAACTGGCGAGGCAGGTCCTCGAGTCCCCGGCCTGCGTCGCCCAGCTTCAGGCTCACTGGGGTCGCGACTGTCTTGATTCAGTCGGCCTGCCTAATCGCGCTTGGATAGCCGCCAAGGTTTTCGCCGAGCCTGCGGAGCGGGTGTTTCTGGAGGGGTTGACTCATCCCGAGGTGGCCCGGCAGCGCCAAAACCTGATTGCTCAGCACAATGGCGATACGGTCGTTGAGATCCCGTTGCTTTTTGAGAAGAATTTAGGCGCTGAGTTTTCGGCTGTCGTTTGCGTAGCAAGTTCTGACGCCATTCGCCGGGGGCGGTTACGCCTTCGCGGTCTTTCGGAGGCGCAAATCGCCGCGAGGATTAATTCACAAATACCTATTGAGCAGAAGGTTAAGGGCTCAGACTTTGTGATTTGGAACGATGGAGAGCTTTCTTTTCTTCGGCAGCAGGTCGGGCGATTGGTCACCCAGTTGCGCGGTCGATAAAATCGTTAGGTTTCCGCTTAATTTGCGGTTGCGGGTAAGGTTCCCTGTTTTAGGTTATTTTCCACGCTGTCCCTCTTCCAGAGGCACGGCATTTCTACCCCCATCTTCCGCTCCGGACTTCCCTACTGTGACGACCGCCGACGACTACGTCATTCAATTCATTCAGGACAAGGGGCTCGTGTCCCCCGCCGACGTGACGCTGGCCAGGGCGGACCTTGGCGCTATCCCCGATGGGCAGAACCCCGACACCTTGGCTTTGGCTAAGCTGGTGGAGACCGGCAAGGTGGCGTGGGCTAAAATCACTGAGGCGCTCAGCAAGGAATTCGATATGGAGCTGGTGGATCTTTCACAGATCGCCCCTGCCGAGGATGTGCTCAAACTGATTAGTCGCGACCAAGCCGAGCGTCATAATATCCTGCCGCTGCAGATGGACGGCGTCGAACTGGTCGTCGCTATTTCCGACCCCCTCGACACCGAGACTATCGACTCGATTTCCCGGATGCTGAAGGTGGCCCTGAATCCTAAGCTGGCCCCGCCCGAGGAGCTTAAGGCGGCAATCTCTCGCTGCTATAATGGCGGCCAGATGAGCGTATCCTACGATGATATTTTAGGTAAGTCCGAGGAGGGCGGTTTATCGGTAGAGCTCCCGCAGGGTGGCGACGTCAAGGAGGACGACGCTCCCATCATCCGCTATGTCAACTCCCTCATCGTTGACGCCATTCGCCGCAAGGCTTCCGATATTCACCTCGAGCCCCTAGAGAAACGCTTCCGCGTACGCTTCCGTATCGACGGGGTGCTCCAGGAAATGAAGGGCCCACCCAAACGCCTCCAGGCCTCCGTGATTTCCCGTCTCAAACTGATGGCGGAAGTTTCGCTCGCCGAGAAACGCATCCCGCAGGACGGTCGTATTCAGGCCCGTACGGGCGGCCGCGATATCGATTTGCGCGTCTCCGTCCTTCCCACGGTTTACGGCGAATCCATTGTCATGCGAATCCTCGACAAGGAAGGCCTTAAGCTCGGCCTGCCGGAGTTGGGCTTCTTCGCCGACGATCAAGCAAAGTTCCAGGGGCTGATCTCAGGTTCCGACGGCGTTTTCCTGGTGACCGGCCCGACGGGCTCCGGCAAGTCCACCACCCTTTATTCAGCGCTTAACTACATTAATAAGCCGGACCGAAAAATCATCACGGTCGAGGACCCGGTCGAATACCAGATGGCGGGCATTAATCAGGTGCAGGTGAAGCGCGATGTTGGCATGACCTTCGCCGCCGCCCTTCGCGCGATGCTTCGTCAGGCCCCGAATATCGTGATGATCGGGGAAATTCGAGATCTGGAGACCGCCGAAATCGCCATCAATGCGGCGCTCACCGGCCACATGGTTTTTTCCACGCTGCACACCAATGATTCCGTCAGCTCGGTCACTCGACTTGTTGATATCGGAGTCAAACCGTTCCTGGTTTCCGCTGCGCTCCGCGGAGCGCTGGCGCAACGACTCGTCCGCCGCATCTGCCAGTCCTGCGCCCAGCCCTACAAGCCCAACGCCAAGGAGCTCTATTCCATCGGTATGTCTGAGCAGGATATGGCGGGGGCGACCCCGATGAAGGGCGCTGGTTGCGTCAAGTGCGGCGAGCGAGGCTATAAGGGCCGGCGAGGGGTCTTTGAGATGTTCGTCATTACCGAGGAAATCCAGGAGATGATTTACGGCGGTGCGAATCTCGTCGACCTGCGGCGTAAGGCGCGCGAGGCGGGCATGCGCACGATGCGCGAGGATGGCCAGCGCAAGGTTGCCTCGGGTATGACCACGATTGAAGAGGTCATGGGCGCCACCGTGGCCGACGACATTATCTAATCCCGATGGCCTACGAGATGAATCAGTTACTGGAGGCGATGACCGAGAATGGTGCCTCCGACCTACACATTCATGTGGGCCGCGCCCCCTGTCTGCGCGTCAATGGTAGCATCGTCTCCGTGGATGGTCCCGGGCTCACCGAGGTCGAAGCCGAGCGGCTGATGCGGTCAGTCGTCCCGGCTTCCCAGCTCGCGCGCCTCGAGAAAGATGGGGGGTGCGACTTTGCTTTTTCTTTTCGCGGAAAATGTCGCCTGCGGGTGAATGCTTTCCGTGGCCACGGCGCCTACGGCATGGTTCTGCGGCTCCTGCCTTCGGCGATGTTAACGCTTGAGCAGCTGCGGCTCCCTTCCGTTATTAAGGATTTACTCCGGCGGGCCCGCGGTTTGGTGCTCGTCACCGGCCCGACCGGCTCCGGCAAGTCCACCACGCTCGCCTCCATGATCAACTGGATCAACGAAAATGAGCAGGGGCACATCATCACGATTGAGGATCCCATCGAGTATACGCACCAGCACAAGAACTGCATGGTGACGCAACGCGAGGTGGGGGCTGATTTGCCATCCTTCGCCGAAGGCGTCCGGGCAGCCCTTCGACAGGATCCGGATGTCATCCTGATCGGGGAAATGCGTGACCTCGAAACCATCGAGGCTGCGGTCACCGCCGCCGAGACGGGCCATCTGGTGCTTGCCACCCTCCATACTTCCGGCGCCGCGCGTACCATTGACCGAATCATCGATGCTTTTCCGGCGAATGCTCGCGAACAGATTCGGGCCCAGCTTTCGACCTCGCTGACCGCCGTCATCTCGCAGTGCTTGCTGCAAACCAAGGATGACAAGCGGGTCGCCGCCTTCGAGATTATGCTCCGCACCGATGGCGTCGCCGCGAAGATTCGCGAGGGGAAAACCTACCAGCTGCTGACGGATATCGAAACGGGTGGCGTTCGCGGAATGCGCACCTTGGACAGCGATCTGCTTTCACTCCACCATCAGGGCCTCGTTTCGGAGGAAGAAGTCTTCAACTACTGTCAGAACCCCGAAGCGATGCGCGACCGCCTCAAGGCCGGGACCACGGCCCGCTAAACTTTCCCGCCCCTTATTCTATTCCCATGTTTGACGACCACAGTGACCTGATCCGCGATATCGCCCTTGAGGCGGGACTCGTCTCGCCTCCCCAAGCCGAGGAAATCTGGGAGTCGCACTCCCTTACCGGCAAGTCCTTCTCCGAATCGATGGTCGATGCCGGGCTGGCCGACCGTCCCACCATTCTCCAGGCGGTCGCGGACCACCTGCATGTCCAGTTTTATGCCGCCGTCCCACACGAACTCGGAGATGAGCTGGTCAAGCTGCTCAAGCCGGCACAGGCCCATAAATACGTCGTGGTCCCGGTTTCCGATGAGGCGGGAAAACTCACGCTGCTCGCCAAGGACCCCTTCAACTCCTCGGCCGTCAACGAACTTACTTTTATTCTGCAGCGCGATATCGAGTTGGCCGTCGCCGACCCGGCCTTGGTGGAATCTGCGGTCATCCGCTTTTACGGTGAGCCGTCGGCTTCTTCGATGGAGGACCTCTTGGGCGAGTTTGACCAAGTGGAGGGTGGCGTGCCTGTCACCGACGAGGACGTTGTCAATCAGGCCAGCCAAGCTCCGATCATCCGCTTCGTCGACCTCGTGCTCCAGGAGGGCGTCAAGGCCAAGGCTTCGGATATTCACTTCGAGCCTTTTGAGCATGAGTTCCGGATTCGCCTGCGCATCGACGGTTCCTTGTATGAAATGGCGCCGCCCCCCAAGAATCTCGCCTCGGCCGTCATTGCTCGCGTCAAGGTTCTCTCCTCGCTGAATATCGCCGAGCGTCGCGTGCCTCAGGATGGTCGCATTAAGACCACGATCAGCGGGCGGGCCATCGATTTGCGCGTCTCGACCCTGCCGACCCAGTTCGGCGAGTCCGTCGTGCTCCGAATTCTGGACAAGACCGTCGTCAACCTAAGCCTCGACGCGCTGTCGATGCAGGACGACATCAAGGAAGGCATCCGGGCGATGGTTAGCCGCCCCAACGGCATTTTCATCGTCACTGGTCCGACGGGGTCCGGTAAGACGACCACCCTTTATTCCGCGCTCCGCGAGGTGAATACCGAGGACATGAAAATCCTCACGGCCGAAGATCCGGTTGAATACGAAGTCGAAGGCATCATGCAGGTTCCGATCAACCATCAGGTCGGGCTCACCTTCGCCGCCGCCCTCCGCTCTTTCCTCCGACAGGACCCCGATACCATCATGGTCGGTGAAATCCGTGACCTTGAGACCGCGCAGATCGCCGTGCAGGCCTCCATGACTGGCCACGTCGTGCTCTCGACGCTGCACACCAACGACGCCCCGGGCGCCGTGACTCGATTGATTGATATGGGCCTCGAGCCCTTCCTTATCTCGGCGTCGCTTGAAGGCATTCTCGCCCAACGTCTGCTCCGTCGTATCTGTAAGTCCTGTCGCACCGCCTACGAGCCAGACAAGGACGTCATTAATATGCTCGACGTGGACACGTTGGAGATCTCCAACAGGAAGTTCTACTTCGGCAAGGGTTGCGCGGAGTGTAATCGTGCCGGGTATCGCGGCCGCCAAGGTCTCTTTGAGCTGATGTCTATCAACGACAATATCCGCACGCTTATCACGCAAAAGGCTCCGACCTTGGTGCTCAAGCAGAAGGCCATTGAATCCGGCATGCGCCCGCTTCGTGAAGACGGTCTGCGTTGCATCTTTGACGGGCTCACTACTATCGAAGAAGTTCTCAAGTACACCTAACCCTTTACCCAGCCACCCCTATGCCCGACTATAAGTACACCGCTATCGACAAAGGCGGCAACCAAACCACTGGAACTGTCGATGCCGCCAGTGATGAGCAGGCACGCGCGAAGCTCATGGCCCGAGGCTTGATGGTCACGACATTGAATGCCAATGCCGGCGGCCCTAAGTCTCCGTCCGCCGCGACCTCCGTGCCTGCTGCCGCCAAGTCGTCGGGATTATCCGGGCTCTTCGGCGCCAAGGTTTCGTCCGACGACGTCACGCTCATGACGCGTCAGCTCGCGACGCTGATTATCGCGGGTTTGCCGCTTCTACGGGCTCTCGAACTGATTACCAAGCAGGAGCGCAATCCAGCCTTCAAGGCGGTCCTCGCCAATGTCGCCGATAGCGTCTCCCAGGGTAATAACCTCTCCGAGGCCCTGCAGGCCCATCCGAAGGTCTTCGACCGCCTCTTTGTTAACATGGTGCGAGCGGGTGAAGCCGGCGGCGTGCTTGATAAGGTTCTCGATCGTCTGGCCAAATTCCGGGAAAAGGCCGCCCGCATCCAGAAGAAGGTGAAATCCGCCATGGTGTATCCTGGCGTCGTCATGTCGGTCGCCATCATCATCGTCTACATCCTGATGGTGAAGGTCGTCCCGTCTTTCCAGAAGTTGCTGGATGGCCAGAAGACCCAGATGCCGCCGTTGACCCAGTTCGTCGTGGGCATCTCCAAGGCTCTCACGGTTTACTGGTGGGCTACGCCAGTCATCATCGTTGGGATCGTCGTTGGCCTGAAGCAGGTTCTGTCGAGCGAGAAGGGTAAGGAGCTCTTTGACCGCATCATCTTAAAAGTACCGAAGGTCGGTGCTTTCGTCACGGTCGTCACCGTCTCCCGCTTCGCGCGTACCTTCGGTACTTTGATGGCTTCCGGGGTGCCGATTCTCCAGGCTATCACGATCACCCGCGACACCCTCGATAACGCCGTCATCGCGAAAGCATTGGAGAAAGTGCATGACCGAGTTCGCGATGGCGAAGCGCTTTCTGTGCCACTCGAGCAATCGAAGTTATTTCCGCAGATGGTGACCTCGATGATTCAGGTCGGCGAAGAAACGGGTCAGCTACCTGAGATGCTTAATCGCGTCGCGGACATCTATGACGAAGACGTTGATAACGCCGTGACCGCGCTCACTTCGATCATCGAGCCCATCCTTATCGTTTTCCTGGCCGTGGTGGTCGGCACGATTGTGCTCGCAATGTTCCTGCCGCTCATCGCGCTCATCACGAAGATGACCGGGGGCTAATCAGCCCTTCAGCAAAGCAAGAAGCCCGGTCCAAGTGGATCGGGCTTCTTTGTTTTGGTCAGAATCGCGACCCCCTAAAATGGAGGCGGCTTGCATACCCCTATGCAAGCCGCCTGTTTTTTACTGCTTTATCTTACTTACCCCATTGTCCCGTAGGACAAAGTTAATACCTGATACCGTGCAATTAAGTCGGACGTCTTCAAGACTAATTCGCGGACTTTTTAGGATTTGTTGATTAAACCACTATCAATCAACGATTTAAAATTGGGTGCAGGGGTAGGATTTGAACCTACGACCTTCAGGTTATGAGCCTGACGAGCTAACCGGGCTGCTCCACCCTGCAATAAGTGGGAAGCGAAGGAGAAAGGGGACAACCCCGAGTCGCAAGCCATTTTTTAGGCCAGTTCTGCGCGGCCGATTTGCCTATTCCTTGGGGCAAAAAGGGTTGAAGCGGGGAGGGGGAAGGCAAAGATATCAGAACCCCCTAAGCGATGAGCGAAGAACTTCCTGCGAACCCTCCTGGAGAGACCGTCCAGCCAGCCGCACCCGTGCAGGTTGAAACGGCTTCGCTTGGCTCCAAGCGCATGAAGCTCCCATTTTGGAAGCGTATCGGTGGCGGGGGTCTTACGGTGTCGCTCGCCATTCACGGGGTGCTTATCTTTATCGCGGCGGCTTATGTCATCTCGACGGTCACGGATAACGCCAAGAAGGACCCCAATACTTTTGCAACCGGTGCTGGTGGTGGTTCCGGTGGCGAGCGCGTGAAGAGCACGCAGCACAAGATCCAGCCCAAGAACGTCAAGTCTCTGGCCAAGACGACAACTCGGATTACTTCCAAGAGCGCTTCGGCTTCAATCGCTTTACCGGACATTCCCAATTCTGCATCTGCCTCTTCCATGGTTGCGGGTGCGATGGCTGGCGGTGCTTCCAAGGGCTTCGGCGGCGGTGCCGGCGGCGGCATCGGTGCTGGCAAGGGGATGGGTTCCGGCGGC
>CAISXT010000064.1 GCA_903889525.1 uncultured Opitutia bacterium
CGTTCCTTCTCAGTCGGATCCCGCAAATGACCGACGTCTCATTTCGGGGGTGTTCCGGATTCGATTCCCGCCAAGATATCGCGACGGCATGCAGAGGGTAGTTCGTAACCTCTTAAATCCAACGGGCAGCACTATAACTGCTAAAAACACCATCACGTTCGAGAACGACAACGTTCTCGCGCTCGCTGCCTAAGTACAGCGACGAGCCCCAGGGCGCGCCTGCAGTCCTGGATCAGCTCGGTTAACGTGGGCGATCCCCTCCTCTAGTTGTTATCTCCGGGGTAAGTGAGAATACAGATAGGTCGCACGGGTGCTCATCCCCAAACGCGATCGAGATCAATGATGAAGCTACGCATGTAGAAGTTACGACGTAAGGGTAGGAAGACGTGGGTTCGACTCCCACCACCTCCACCATTTGAGAAGGACCAGCCTGCGACCACCCGGTCGTGGGCTGCTTGCGTTACCTTAGCGCTCAGGGCGCACCGTGACCATGGTCTGACAGAATCCATTGGCAATCCAGCGAATCGAACCCGCTAAGCGCGGTTCGAAAAAGTTATCGATAATTCCCACGAAGTTTTCCTCCCCAATTTTCGCCCAACCCACTGCGACAACCTGATGCCCCCAGGCGAGCGTGGGCTTGCGCGGCACTAACACCACGCACGAGACGAGGACGGGTCGGCCAGCGACAATCTCACGGCATAACAAACCATGATTATAATAGGCGAAATCGACGCCGACCTTCACCTTCCGTTCGTCAGCATCTTGCTGCATCGCCAAGGCGAGGTTCATGGGCGATGCACCGGCCAAAGACATCTTGCCATCCGTATAGCCTTCCAGATCGGTAATCGTAACCATCGGCATGCGTGCGCGTACCCTCGAGACCAACGCTTGCTCGTCCGCGCCAGCACGCCAATTGAGACTAGATTCCCGCGACCAGAAAGCGATGAGGCTAGCACCAGCGGTCGGCACACAGCCGGATGCCACGGCCACTCCGTCCGCGCCGGCTATCGCGAATTGCTGAATAGGCGGAATCCCGCCGATCGCCTTAGCCGAAGGCGAAGTCACCGCTTTCACTCCTTCGAGAGAAAAGTCCAGCAGCCGCCGACCGCCACTAGCCTGCCATGCAAGGTAGCCGGCCGAACCATCCGGCCCCTGAAGTTCAGCCCACCAGAATGGCTGAGCGGCGGGCCCCCAGCGTGTGGCGACTGGCTGGATCAACCTGACCGTTCCGATTTGAACCGCACCTGAACCAGAGCTAAGCAACCCAGCCTGCCGGATTGCGGTGAGCTGGGCTTCGGCCTCTTTTAATTCCGGGTGAGAGTCAGCACAACCCGCACAGAGATAAACTAAAACGAGCGCACTGAATGAAACAATGGCTCGCATGGCGAGAAAGCTCAGCGCTTCCGGTACACCTCGAGACGGCAATCGTAGCCGCCGAGGTCGACGGTGCGGCTGGACTCCAGGCGCAGGGTCGGATCGACAGACGAGAGACGCAGCGGGTTGATGAAGACGAGTCGGCCGTTCGGACGCAGGACTTCGGAGGCGATCTTAAAGAGATCGGTGAAGAGTCCATGCATATTCGGCACGCGCACGCGGCGGCCGAGGGGCGGGTTCGAGATGACCAGCGAGACCTTGCCGCGATCGAGTTCCGGGATGCGCACGATATCACGGAAGTCGGCCGTATGGAACGCGGCCTTGGTACCGGGCAGCTTGGCGGCCTTGAAGTTAGCCTCGGCGATGGCGATGGCGGCCGGATCGATATCGGTGCCAACGACCTGCCCTACCCCGCCCGCCAAAGCGGATTCAATGAGCTCTAGACCGGAACCGCAGAACGGATCCCAGACGATTTCCTTATCCTGCCGACCAGCGACCCGGACCAGACATGCGGCCAAGGGCGGGTGCGACGCCGCATTCACGGCATCGGTACGATAATAAAGTCGGGGGTTCGGTGAGACCCGCGGGCGCAACTCCACAAGGGCACTCCGGTCGTCAAAATGCACGTCGACGGACCACGGAGACTCCCGCGGGTCGTTCAAGACTTTGGGGTTTAGCGCAAAAGCCTTTTGCGTCACGGAAGCAACGGCGGCATCATGATTGCCTTCGGCGACCATACTCAGGCGATAACGCAAGGCACCCTGCGTGAGTGCCACCATCAACTTCTCGCAGAGCGGAGAGGCAATGGCCTTCGCTAAAACATCCATCGCCTCAGGCGAACCTGGCTGACGAATGAACGCCAACGAGAAACCAGCGGTATCGAAACAACGGAGCTGATAAAGTTCATTCAAGGTGAACGCGTCCTTCGGCTCGACGACGACGAAACACCCGCGCACTTCCACGACACGGAACTTGCCACCCCGGGCTTCATCTTCGCGTGCCTCGTCGGCCACAATCGACTCCAAGCCCTTGCGACAACGCAGATGGAGTCGCAGTCCAGCCTGCTTGGGGATGACTGCATCTAAGCGAACGTTACTGGGTCCTTCCTGCCGGGCGACGCTCGCGCGCACCTTCTGCTCATCGAGTAGCTTCTCACCCGATCCAGCCATCGCCTTGAGGGTCGCGGCCCCGCCAATCTTCTCCAAAGCAGCGGCCACCTTCTTCTTCTCGCGGTCGACTTCAGTGGTCTTAAGGATGTCGATCAGCTTGCGCTCCGACTCCTCGTCGCCACCGAGCTTTGGGATGGCGGCGGTGGCGTAGCGACGAATCTTCTCGGAAGGGTCATGCAGGAGGCTAATCATCCATGCCTTCACCGCTGCCTTCATCTCCGGGTTACGAGAGGTCGAAAAAACCACCCCGACCGCCCGGACGAGGGCGACCTGCTGGTTTCGCTCCTTGGGCCCGAGTTGATTAAACTTCGGAACTTCCTCGCTCCAAAGTTGTGCTGCCGGCAACTCCCGCAACTGTCGGTAAAGGTCGTTGTCGGCTTTCATGGCTTGGGTAGTCGGGGCGGCGGGCGGCAAAGTCAAGGGAGACGCAGACGGACGACCCCATCCTGCCAACAGCCCGCGCAAACCTCCGCGTGTCGCACTTTGGGCTTTTTCCTAACAAAAATAACCAAAAGCGGAGGTGCGTTTGTCCGCCCGGGTTCGTGGTACGAAAACCCGTCTCCACCCCCGTCCTGACAATCCACAAGTTGCCTTTGACAGGGGGGGATTATTGCCCACTAGATTTAGCCGTCTTGCGGTCTCCGCCAAGGCCCCCGGCGGCTCAACCGCCAGCCCATCCGACCACTTTTGCCTACACCAGAAATGAAGAATCCCGGACTTCCCGAAAAACAGGGTCTTTACGACCCCCAGTTTGAGCATGACGCCTGCGGCGTCGGCTTCGTTTGCCAGATGAAGGGCAAGCGTTCGCACGATATCATCCAACAGGCCCTCACCATTCTGGTGAACCTCGACCACCGAGGCGCCTGCGGCTGTGAGGTCAACACCGGCGACGGCGCGGGCATCCTGCTCCAGCTCCCCCACGGGTTCTTCGCGAAGAATGGCCCGGACAACCTCCCCAAGCCCGGCCACTACGGCGTGGGCATGCTCTACGTGTCGCCGGACGCCAAAATCCGCGCCGCCTCCGAGGCCACCTTTACCGAGCTCGCCAAATCCCTCGGTCTCTCGATCCTCGGCTGGCGCACCGTCCCCGTCGACAATGCCTCCCTTGGCCAGACCGCCGTCGCCAGCGAACCCGTCGTCCGCCAGGCCTTCCTGGGCCGCCCCACTGAATGCGCCACCGACCAGGAATTCGAACGTAAGCTCTTTATCCTGAGCAAGCAGGCCCACCACCAAATCCGCGCCACCGGCAAGGACGAGTTCTACTACGCCAGTTCCCTATCCTGCCGCACCATCATCTACAAGGGCATGCTCATGCCCGAGCAGGTCGGCAAATACTTCCCCGACCTCGCGGATCAGTCGATGGACACCGCCCTCGCGCTCGTCCACTCGCGCTTCTCGACCAATACCTTCCCGAGCTGGGAACGCGCCCACC
>CAISXT010000065.1 GCA_903889525.1 uncultured Opitutia bacterium
AGCCGTTGGTCGATGCCGTATTCTAGCTCCCAGGAGTTACCGATGCGCTGGACGAGCCCGATGGTCTCATAGGACGCTTGTTTGGCGAGGGCGTCGTAATTGAGTCCGGCGACCAGTGAGAAAATCGAATTCAGGCGAACATTGCCGGTCCAGATAAACTGGCGGGCGATGGTCACATCGCGGAGCTCCACCCAATTAAAGGAGGTCTTCCAGAAATCGCCCGAATTAAAACCGAGGGATTGGATGGATTCGAGGGGGGCGCCGCCGCCGTTCGGGAGGCGGAGGCTTGAGCCGAGCGTGACCCAGGGCGCGGGCGTCAACTGAAGGGCGACGTTAAAATCGCTCCGGCCGGTCTCGGCCGCCGTCGCGCCTTTGCGCCAGTCCGTAAAGAGATCCGCGCGGAGAAGTTCACGGGTGCCGTATTTGGCGTCGCGGGTTTCGAGTGTGTTCCGAAGGCCGAAGCGGGCAACTTGAGTATCGGTGGTGGCGGCGGCATCGAGGCGATCAGCGAGGTCGACTTCTTCGAGCACGGTGCTGGAGACGGAACGCTCCGTCATCGGCACCGTGCCAATCATGCGATCAGCTCCGGGCATCACGCGATATTGCAAGATGGGCCGAATGGTGTGGCGCATGCCGTCGATGCTCCACTTGTCGGCGACAAGATTCCACGAGCCGGTGGCGAGGCCTTCGAGGTCAAAGCCGGCCTGGCCGATAACCTTTGAGGCCGTCCCAGTGCCGTTGATGCCGGAAGACCATCCGGTGGTCCGGACGCCTGCGACGGGCTTGAGGGTCAGCCAATCGGCGAGGACGATGGGACGGCTAATGCCGTAATAGGCGTCGAGCCGGGCGGTGGACCATGCGTCACTAGCCAGTGTCGCAGATTGGAAGGCGGCCAGGGGTAGCGAGGCCGAGGGGCGTTCGGAGAAATAGCCCAAACTGATGAAGCTGCGCTGCTGCCATCCGTCGAGCCCGAGGGGGTTTTGCGGAAGGTCAAACCGGAGCTCAGGGAGTTTCTGAACCGTATCTTGGAAGTTATCTGCTTTCGCAGTGATATTGGCCGAGAGGTAGCCGCCCGCATACGGCAGGGAAGCTTCGATGTTGGCCTGGGGTATGCCGGCTTGGTTAATCAGGTTGGGGCGGAAGTCGCGGATGAAGCCCGGGTCACTCTCTGCAAAAATCGACCCCGCGATTTCCAGTCCATTGTTGGCTCGGCCATTGATTTCGCCGAGCGCGAAGCCGCGGTTGCGTCCGGGGGTCCGACCATAGTCATCGATCGCAAGGTCACCGCGGTCATTGATGTAGCCCGCCTGGAAACGCCCTTTCCATTGGAAGTCTTCGCCGGCTTTATTCCAGCTATCGAAGCGGACGGAGGGGCCGACGAGCAGGCCGGACTTGCTGTAGTAATCCAGCAAGCCTCCGACCCAAAGCGTCGGCGTGGTGCGCATCAGGAAGCTGGTGCGAATGAAGCGCCCCTGGTGGTCCTCGCTCCCTGTGTTGAGGTAGAGGTCATACGGAATACTTTGGTAGCCCTCTTGTCCGTAGTAAGGCAGGTGGAAGAACGGGACGCCCGCCAAGTGGGGGGTGACGCCGCGCAGGCTCAGCCAGTCTTGTTTTTCAGAATAGTTTGCTTCCTGGATTTTGAGATCCATCCCCAGCGGGTCAGGTTCGCTATTCCACATGCGGACGCCGCGCATCGTCTTATCCCCTTTGACGATGTGCAGTTCTTCGGCAGTGAAGTAAAGCGGGCTGCGGCCGAAGCGGACATCATAGGCGTCGAGCGTTTCGGTCTGCGGATTGACGATAACTTTCTCGCCCAAGATGCGGAGGGAGCGAGTCGCGTAGACGACGTTGCCTTCGGCGCTGATGATGCCGGTGCGGGTGTCGAAGCGGATACGCTTAGCGTTAATGCTGCTGTCCTTAATCTGGAGCCGTGCATTCAAGGCCACGATGACCTTGCCACCCTCTTCAGGGGCGAAGGTATCGGCTTCGATATTGGGTAAGGTAAAGCCCGGCTTGGGGGCTGCCGGTGCCGGATCGGCGGCAACGCACGTCAGAGCCAGCCCGAAGGTTGCAGCAAGAATCCAAAATCGTCGTCCGGGCATCCTCCCTAGAGTTATCGCTCTAGGGTTTCCCTCAAGTATTTTCGGGCAAAGAGCGCTTGCCGATTTTCCCTCGAGGGTGGAGTGTTCAGCCATGCGCCTCAGTCCAGCAGAGCTGACCTCCCTGGTGGACGCCACTGAGACCTCCCCGCACCGTTTCTTAGGCCTCCATGGCATGGTCGGGGGAGGCTGTGTGGTTCGGTCGCTTTGCTCTGGGGCCGTCACCTGCGAATTATGGAAAGCTAAGGCTCGCCAGGGTCTGTCAATGGTCCAGCTGCACCCCAGCGGGGTCTTTGAATTAGAACTGCCGGTGGCGCCAGATTTTCGCTATTCCTTCAAGGTGGCCTATCCGGATGGCACCGTCCGTGAGGTCGAGGATCCCTACCGCTTCCTTCCGACGGTCTCGGAATCGGACCTCTTTCTTATCGGCAAGGGCGACGACCATGGTTCCCACCATAAATTCGGCTCGCATGTCCGTACCATCGACGGCGTTACCGGGGTGTCGTTTCTCGTTTGGGCGCCCTCGGCTCGGCGGGTTTCGGTCGTCGGCGATCATAATCTATGGAACGGGCGAGCCCATCCGATGCGCCTGCTCGGAGCCTCGGGTATCTGGGAGCTTTTTCTTCCGGGCCTCGGCGCCGGCGCCCGCTACAAATATGAGATTGTCGGCCCGCACGACTCCACGCCGTTCCTGAAAACGGATCCCTACGGCCTGCACTTCGAGCCCCATCCCCACCATGCGGCCATCGTCTGCGACCTCTCGAAGTTTGCCTGGAGCGACGCGGCTTGGATGGAAGCCCGTCGCAGTCGCGACCTGCGCACGCAGCCGATGTCGGTCTACGAAGTGCATCTCGCCTCTTGGCGCCGCGTCCCCGAAGAGGGTGGCCGCGTGCTCGGTTACCGCGACCTCGGCGAACAGCTCGCCGCCTATTGCGTGAAGATGGGTTTCACCCATGTGGAGCTGATGCCTCCGTCCGAACACCCTTTCGATGGCTCCTGGGGTTACCAGGTCACGGGATTCTACGCGCCGACGCATCGCTTCGGCTCGCCGCTGGACTTCATGACGATGGTCGACGCCCTCCATCGGGCTAATATCGGCGTGATTGTCGATTGGGTGCCGGCCCACTTCCCCCGCGACTTCTTTGCGCTGGCCCGCTTCGACGGAACGCATCTTTACGAACATGACGACCCGCGTCTCGGCGAACACCAGGACTGGGGTACGCTGATCTTCAACTACGGACGTCACGAGGTACGTGGTTTCTTAGTCTGCTCCGCACTTTCCTGGCTCGAGCGTTTCCATGTCGATGGCCTGCGCGTCGACGCGGTGGCTTCGATGCTCTACCTCGACTACTCCCGTAAGGCCGGGGAATGGGTCCCGAATCGCTATGGCGGCCGTGAGAACATCGAGGCGATCGAATTCCTCAAGCAGGTGAATGCACTCGTGCACCTCTACCAGCCGGGCGTCGCGATGATCGCCGAGGAATCCACGTCCTTCCCGGGCGTGACGAAGTCCGTCCCCGAAGGTGGCCTGGGTTTCGACTTCAAGTGGAACATGGGCTGGATGCACGATACGCTCGACTATTTCCGACAGGATCCGCTCTTCCGAAAGTTCAACCACGATAAGCTCACGTTCGGCATGCTTTACCAGTGGACCGAATCCTTCGTGCAGTCATTTTCGCATGATGAGGTCGTGCATGGCAAGGGCTCGCTCATCGGCAAGATGGGGGGTGGTGACGACGCCACGAAGGCGGCGAATCTCCGCTGTGTGCTGGCCTTGCAGTGGTCCTGGCCAGGTAAGAAGACCCTCTTCATGGGTTGCGAGTTCGGCCAGTTCGCCGAATGGAAATACGACGCCTCGCTCGACTGGCATCTCCTCGATTACCCGATTCATCTCGGCGTGCAGCGTCTGGTCACCGACCTCAATAAGCTCTACGTCGCGGACGCTGCCCTCGCCGAGAATGAGTTACGTCCCGAAAGCTTCAACTGGCTTGTCGCTGACGACGGCGCGCAAAGCGTCCTAGCTTTCGAACGACGCGGCCGCGATTGCGCCTGGACGGTCGCGGGTAACTTCACGCCGGTCGAGCGCACCTATCGCCTCGGCGTACCTTTCCCGGGACGCTGGGAAGAGGCCTTGAATACGGACTCGAAACACTACGCGGGCCAGGGCCTCGGCAATCTCGGCGGCGTCGAAGCGGAGAATATTCCGTGCCAGGGTCGTCCTTATTCGATCGAGGTCCGCCTCCCGGGTCTCTCGTTGGTCATCTTCCGTCAGTCATCAGCCAAGCGAAAGGGTTGAGCATGTCCCGCTCCGAAATCTTCCATCGGCACGTCGCATCCGACCCTGCGAATCCGCTGTTCCGTTTCTCCCTCGGTCAGGCGCTTTTGACGGAAGGTGACGCCGCTGGCGCCATCGAGCACCTGCGTCTCGCCGTCGCGTCCAAGGCGGATTGGATGATGCCGCAGATCCTGCTCGGCAAGAGCTTGCAGGCTGTCGGCGACAAGCCTGCGGCCAAGGCGGCCTTCGTGGATGCGCTCGCGCTCGCCGTGGCGCAAGGCCACGAGGAGCCCGAGGAAGAATTGCGCGCGTTGCTCGCGACGCTCTGAGCACTCAGTCGACGCGCTCGAGAATCACGCGCCGCAGGTCCATGATTGCGGACTTGGCCTTCTTGACTGGGCGCACAGTGAGCGCATTCTCGCCGGCGACGAGGGTCAGCTTGCCGACCTCGCGCGGGACGAAGCGCTGGAAGTGGCCGGTTTCTTCGACGGTGAATTCGCACGAACCCTGCCGGGTATCGAGGGCGACGACGGAGCCGCCGTTGCCCTTGCCGCAACCCTGCAGCACGGTCACGCGATAGGTGCCGGCCTTCGGCGCTTGGAAGGTCCAGGTAGCGGTGTCTTCGGCGTTGACCCAGAAGCCGAGGGTATCCTTGTGCGGCGGCTCCTCGTATTTCATCTTCGTCGCCTTCACCTGGGCGTCGCGGGCCTCGAGGAAGATCAGCGCGTTGGTGCCTTCGGTCGAGGCATTGTCCATCGCCTTGCGCCAACCGGCGAGCAGCGGACGCATGGCCTCAGAGGTCGGTAGCGCCTTGAGCTGGCTGACGTCGGTCTTAACAAAGCAGTCTTCCCAGAGGGCGCGTCCAAAGTTGGGATTAGCCTTGATCGCCTCCGCGCCGACGCTGCGCCGCCAGGCTTCGAGTTTGCCGCGTAGGGCCGCGACGCGGTTCGGTTCGGTGGCGGCGACGTCGGTGGTCTCGCCCGGATCCTTGGCGAGGTTATACAGCTCGAGGCTACCATCCTCATATTGCTCGATAAGTTTCCAGTCACCTTCGCGGACGACGCCGCCGGGCTTGCCGCCTTGGTTCATGTAGTGCGGCTGGTGCCAGAAGAGCACGCGTGGCTTGGCCTCGGCCGGCGGCTTGCTGTCGAAGAGCAGGGGCGAGAGGTCCTGGAAATCAAGGGGCGTGGGCGCGGGCACTTTGGCCAGCGCGCAAATCGTTGGGCAGAGGTCGCCGAGCACCACCGGCTCGGCAATCTCGCGGACAGCAAGGCGGCCGGGATAACGAATGATGAGCGGAGTGCGGATGCCGCCTTCGTAGAGGAAGCCCTTGCCCGCGCGGGATGGGGCGTTGAAGGTGGCTGGGCTTTCCTTGAGTTCCGAGATGTGCACGCCACCGTTATCAGAAGCGAAGACGACGAAGGTGTTCTTCGAAAGGCCATTATCCTCGAGGGCCTTCAAGACGCGCCCGCAGGCGACGTCGAGTGATTCGACGAGCGCGGCGTAGGTCGGGTGGAAGGACTTCGCGTTGGCTTCGATGCCCTTGGCCGGTGCGGCGAGCGGGATGTGCGGGTTGTCGAAAGCGAGGTAGAGGAAGAAGGGCTTGGCCTTGTTCCGTTCGATGAACTTGACCGCATAGTCGGCGTGGCCGAGTTCACCTTTGCCGCCCTGCGGCGATTCCGCGCCCGGGTTGGGTTTGCCAGCGAAATATTCGTCAAAGCCGTGATCGGTCGGCTGATGGCCCTTGCCCCCGAGGTGCCACTTACCCACCGCGGCCGACGCGTAGCCCTTCGGCTTGAGGAGCTGGGCAATCGTCTGGACGCCGTCCGGAAGATGTAGGTTGATCGGCGCGGCAAGCACTCGGTGCGAGGCACGGTCACTACGGCCAGTGAGGAACGTGGTGATCTTCAGTCGGGCCGGACTTTGGCCGCTTAGGAGGCCGGCGCGTGACGGCGAGCAGACCGAAGCGGCGGCGTAGGCTTGCGTGAAGCGCGCGCCTTCGGCGGCGAGCTTGTCCAGATTAGGCGTGTTCTGATCCTTGCGCCCGAAGCAGCCGAGGTCGTTGATGCCGAGGTCATCGGCGAAGAGGATGACGAAGTTAGGCGGGGTCTCCTGCGCGGAGGCTGGGACCAGTGAGAGCAGGGCGCCGAGGAACAGGCTAAAGAGAAGGCGGGGCATGACTTGGGTTTAACGTCTCGCCGGGTTGTGCAAAGGGCAAAACTGACTTCGGTGCCTACATGGACCTTCATTTAATCCAATCCGGCGTGGCGTGCGTCGACGTCGCCATGGCCGCAGTCTCGTGGTTGATCCTGCTCTGTACTTATCCCGACTTCTCCTGCTGGCGAACCGAAGGCTTCGCCGAGGCGCATGAGGCTTACACGCGCCGGGTCGGTTGGGTCGTCGGGCCGCTGCTGCTCGCCCAACTAGGGGGGCACCTCTGGCTGACCGTCATCGCGGGCGGTGGCTTTGGCTTTGGCCTCGTGCTCATCTGCTGGGCGTTGACGGCCGCCTGGTCCGTGCCGTGCCATCGGCGGCTTCAGCAGGAAGGGCCTGCGTCGCCGGCTCTCGCCGAGCTGGTTCGGTCGCATGCCTGGCGGACGGTGGCTTGGTCGGTCTTGGCCGGCGTTTCCTTCGTGAAGACGGCGGGTTGACAGGGTGTGCTTGTCGGTGATGTTCAATGCTGATGAGGACAGCCGAACCGACCCCAGCCCGCCAGGCCTCGCGCCTGAGTGCTTTCCGTCGGTTCTTGGGCTTCGTCGGACCGGGTTTCTTGGTCTCGGTCGGCTACATGGATCCAGGGAATTGGCAGACCGACCTCGAGGGTGGTTCGCGGTTCGGATACGCGCTGCTTTGGGTGATTCTGCTGTCGAACCTGATGGCCATTCTCTTTCAGCACCTCTGCGTGCGCCTCAACGTCGCCACTGGCCTCGACCTCGCCCAAGCCTGTCGCGAACGCTACTCACCCGGCGTCTCGAAGTTCCTCTGGGCCTCGGCCCAGATCGGCATCGTCGCCTGCGATCTCGCTGAGCTCCTCGGTTCGGCCATCGCGTTGCAAATCCTCTTTCACATCCCGCTCTTTTTCGGCGCGATTATCACCGCCTTGGATGTGTTGCTGCTACTGGCTCTGACGCGCCTAGGCTATCGCTGGCTGGAAGCCCTCGTCGCGGTATTGGTGTTCACCGTCGCCGCCTGCGTGGGCATCGAACTCCTGCTCGCCAATCCTCCAATCGCGGAACTGGTCAAAGGCTTCGTGCCGACCCCGGAAGTGCTTACGCGTCCGGGCATGCTCTTCGTCGCCCTCGGCATTATCGGTGCGACGGTGATGCCGCATAATCTCTACCTGCATTCGTCGATCGTCGGTTCCCGTGATTTTGGGAAGACGGAAGCCGAGCACCGCGAGGCCATACGCTTCGCCACCTGGGATTCCACGCTCGCGCTTTGCTTGGCGTTTTTCGTCAACGCTGGCCTGCTGGTGCTCAGTGCTGCGGCGTTCCACGGCCTGCCCGAAGCCGTGACGGAGATCGGTAAAGCCCATCAGTTGCTGGACCGCGTGCTGGGGGTGACATTCGCCGGAACGCTCTTCGCCGTGGCACTTCTGGCCTCGGGTCAGAACGCCACCATCACCGGCACCATGGCCGGCCAAATCGTCCTGGAAGGCTTCCTGAAAATCAAGAAGGCCGGCTGGATCGTCCGTTTATCGACCCGCCTCGCGGCGCTTGTCCCCGCCTTGCTGGTCATCGGGCTGGTTGGGGAGGCTAAGGAGGCTAAGACGGTGGGAAGCCTGCTCGTCTGGAGTCAGGTCATCCTCAGTTTGCAGCTCGGCTTCGCCTGCTGGCCGCTCGTGCGCATGACCGGCGATGCCCAGTTCATGGGCGCTTTCGTCGCGCCTCGTTGGATCAGCATGCTGGGCTGGGTCGCGACGGCCCTGGTCGTCGGGGCGAGTTTGTGGTTCATGGTCGGGCCTTTTTTGATATAAGTCATTTAATTATAGTTATTTAGGTAAGTATAAATGCGGTATTTAATAGGCTCGACTTCTAATCATTATAACTTAACTAATGTAGTCATAAATAACTGTGCCGTCCGTCTCTGCCCATTATCCCCGCCATGCGATCCCTTATTCTCGCTCTTCTCGCCGCGTCCTCCTTGGTCGCAGTCGAAGAGCCTGTCGTTTTGCGCGTGGGTTTCTTCCCTAATCTGACGCACGCCCCAGCGCTGGCGGCACGCCAGCTAGAAAGAGAAGGGAAAGATTTCCATCAGCCGAATCTTCCGGCCGGAGTGAAACTCGAGTGGCGTTCTTTCAACGCCGGGCCCTCCGCGATGGAGGCCTTGTTGGCCGGAGCGATTGATGTGAGTTACGTGGGGGCCGCGCCATTGATCAATGCTCACGTTCGCAGCAAAGGACGTTCGATTCGCGTCCTGGCTCCGGTCGCTTCCGGCGGCAACGCCTTAGTAGTCCACCAAGGATCGACTCTACGGTCGCCGGCAGATTTTCGCGGGCGTCGCATCGCCACGCCGCAGTTAGGTAACACGCAGGACGTCGATGCCCGCGTTTGGCTGCGTTCGGGCGGCCTCAATATCTCCATCGCCGGCGGCGATGCCCATGTGATCCCGGCGCACAATGCTGAGCTCACCGTTCTCTTCAAGCGGGGTAATGTCGACGCAGCCTGGACGGTCGAGCCTTGGGTGACCCGTTTGGTGAATGATTTCGGCGGCCAGGTACTCGTCGAGAACCGCGACTCGATCATCACCGTGCTGGCTGCCTCGCAGAAGGCTCTCGATGCCAAGGGTGGAGCGGTGAAGGCGTTTGTTCGCTCGCATTACCTGCTGCGCGACCGCTTGTCCGCCGACCCCGCCTTGCTCGAGCGTCTTTCGCGGGAAGGCCTCGGTGCCGAATCCCACTCCGCCGCCCCGAAAGCCGAACTCATCGCCCCCGCGCTACGCCGTATCCGCTGGGACCAGCCCGAAGAGCCCGCCCCGCGCCTCCTCCGCCTGACCGTTGCCTTCGCCAAGGCCCAGTCCGACTCTCGAGGCTGTGGCCTGCTGGCGGGTGAAGCCCCGGTTGAGCCATTACTACAAGCCTTGGTCGATGACCTTCCGCCCGTCCGCAAGTAACACTCCTTGCCATTCTTTTACCCGTTCCCGCTAATCCTTCGCCTCCATGCCGGCTAACCCGTCCAGTGAATCCAATTCCCAGCTCACGCTGCGACATGTGACCAAGCGTTTCAACGGACGCGCCGGTCTCGTCACGGCCGTGGAGGACATTAGCCTGCAGGTAAAGGAAGGGGAGTTTCTCGTGCTCGTTGGACCTTCGGGCTGCGGTAAATCTACGTTGCTTAGCCTGCTGGCGGGCTTGGAGCAGGTCGATGATGGCTCCATTAAACTGGACGGAGCCGATGTGGTCGAACCCGGACGTGATCGGCTGGTAATGTTCCAGCAAGATGCGCTTTTCCCTTGGCTCGATGCTTTGGAAAACGTGATGTTCGGTTTGCGATTAAAGCCTGGCCTGACCGACGCCGAGCGGACCGAGGCCGCCCGCTACTATCTCGATCTCGTTGGGCTCGGTGACAAGGAGAAGGCCCGCCCGCATGAACTTTCCGGCGGGATGCGTCAGCGCGTCGCTCTCGCCCGCTCGCTGGCTCCTAATCCGCGCGTCTTACTCATGGATGAACCGTTCTCCGCCCTCGACGCACTGACGCGCGATCAGCTTTACGGCGATATTCAGAAGATCTTCACGCAGCGCAAGAAGACCATCGTGCTGGTCACGCATAACATCCGTGAGGCGGTCTGCCTCGGCGACCGCGTGGTGCTCCTTTCGCCCAACCCCGGACGCGTCCGGCAGGTTTTCAACATTGACCTGCCTCGTCCTCGCCGGATCAACGATCCGGCCCTGGCCACCTTGGCCGCGGATATTACCACGGCCCTTTCGGCCCACCTCGCTGAACCCAAGGAGGGTCTCGTATGAAATCCCCCCGTGCCCTTGTGCCGATCGTAATCGGCCTGCTCGTCCTTGGCTTCTGGGAGTGGTACGTCCGTTCCGGTCGCGTCGAGGACTTTTTCGTTCCTGCGCCCACGCAAATCGGTGCCTGGTTCTGGTCGGCGCTCTGCGACGGTTCGTTGGCCTCCGCTACCTGGGTCACGATGCGCCGTCTGATGCTCGGCTTCGCCATCGGCGCCGCCATCGGCATCCCCATCGGTGCTCTCTGCGCCCGCTCCAGCCTCGCCCGCGATACGATCGGTATTCTTTCGCTCGGACTGCAGACACTTCCCTCGGTTTGTTGGGTTCCGGTAGCGATCATCGCCTTCGACCCGACTGAAGCCGCTGTGGTTTTCGTCGTCGTCATGGGTACGGTCTGGGCCGTCGTCATTGCGGTGCAGGAGTCGGTGCTTAACGTTCAGCCACTCTATCTTCGTGCCGCCCAGACGATGGGCTCCCGCGGCTGGCATCTCTGGACGCACGTGATCTTCCCGGCCGCTTTACCTGGCATCATTAGCGGCCTGAAGCAGGGCTGGGCCTTCGCCTGGCGCTCGCTGATGGCGGCGGAAATCTTCGTGGCAATCATCGATGGCTTCGGCCTGGGGGCCTTGTTGAACGCTGGTCGCGACTTGCACCGCATGGACCTGGTGATGGGTGTGATGGCGGTGGTGATGCTGGTCGGGCTATTGGCCGACCTTATCTTCTTCTCGCCGATTGAGCGCTGGTTGCGTCGTTCGCGCGGGCTGGAGCGCTAAAACCGTCGCCTTTCCTCCTCGCCCTCGGGGCAGGGGAGGCCTACTTAAGGGGCAAATGTTTATCGACGAAGCCAAGGTAGTATTGAAGTCCGGAGACGGTGGCCACGGCTGCGTCAGCTTCCGTCGCGAGAAATTTATCCCGAAGGGCGGACCCGACGGCGGTAACGGCGGTAAGGGCGGCGATGTCGTCCTGGTCTGCGACCGTAACGAAGGCGACCTCCAGCACTACCGCTGGCAGCCTCACCGTCGCGCCCGTAATGGTGCTCCCGGTATGGGGCGCCAGTGCGCGGGCCCCGATGGTGGCGATTTGATTCTGCCAGTGCCTCCGGGTACGCAGGTGCTCGAAGAGGGCTCCAACCGTCTCGTGGCTGAACTCACCGAGCACGGTGAACGCGTCATCCTTCTTGCCGGTGGCAAAGGCGGTATGGGTAAC
>CAISXT010000066.1 GCA_903889525.1 uncultured Opitutia bacterium
AAGGACGAAGAATTCTGCATCTCGACCGTCGAGAAGCTCAGCTCAATCCCGGGCTTCAAGGGCAAGGCCACGATGGATCAGTTCCGCCAGCAGCTCGAACGCGTAGGTTGCGCGGTCACTGAGCAGTGCCGCGAAATCGCCCCCGCCGACGACATCCTCTACACGCTCCGCCAGAAGACGGGCACGATCCCCTCCCTCCCGCTCATCACGGGAAGCATCCTTTCCAAGAAGCTCGCCGAAGGTTGCGAAGGCCTGGTGATCGACGTGAAGTGGGGCAACGGTTCCTTTATCCGCGACCTCGAGCAGGCCAAGCAGCTCGCCCGCATCGTCACCCGCGTCGCCCGCTCGCTTAATCGCAAGTGCGTGGCCCTCGTGACCGACATCAATCAGCCCCTCGGCGACTCCGTTGGCACGGGCCTCGAAGTCCTCGAAGCCGTCCGCCTCCTGAAGGGCGAAGGACCCGAAGACCTGCAGGACCTCGTCCTCAAGTTGGGCATGGAAGTCGTGCGCCTCGCCGGCGTCGCTGGTTCGACCCTTTCCGCCAAGCAGACCGTCGAGAAGCACCTCAAGGACGGTTCCGCCCTCGAGAAGTTCAAGGCGATGGTCCGCGCTCAAGGTGGCAAGACCGATTGGATCGATGATCCCTCGAAGTTCCCCAAGGCGAAGTTCATCCGCAAACTGCCTGCCCCGAAGCGTGGCTACGTGCACACCATCGACGCCGGCAAAATTGCCCAGGGCGTCCGCCTCCTCGCCACCCTCAAGGATGGCACGCTCGACCCGTCGGTCGGCGTCACCGAAATCCGCAAGGTCGGCACGCAGGTCAAGCAGGGCGAGCCGCTGATCATGATTCATTACAACGACGAGGCCAAGGTCGACGCGGCGCTCCCGTACTTCCGCGACGCCTACCGCCTCGCTCCCAAGCGCCCGAATATGCCCCCGCTCGTCGTCGAGCGCGTGGCCTAAGTCGGCCCGTCAGGAAAGAACCGATCCGCGGCTCTTTCATTTTCAGCCTTCGCCGGCTGGCGTGCCGTCAGACTTCAGGATCAGGATGAACTTCTGGCCGCCCCTGCCGGTGAGCTCGATGTCCACCTGGAGGGCGCTCGGCAACTTGCGTACGCCGATCGGGCCGGAGATCTGGGCGCAGCCGTGGGCTTTGAGGAAGTCGGCCGCCTCAGCGCCGTTCTCCAGTATGACGAGTCGTCCCAGCAGCGCTTTGCCGTCGGCCTGACCGACCTCGAGCTTCGCCGTGCGGTCGCGGAAGTGATCATCCAACTGCGCCCAGGTCACCACGTCGCCCGCGCTGAAAGTGCGCTCACCTGTACTCCGAATCGCGCTCAGCTCGGACGGCGTCCCGCGCAGCGTCACGGCCGCCGGCCCGCAGCCGATGAGCGTTAGCAGAATCAGAAGTAGGTAGAGAGGATGTCGCATGATTAGCCCCATTAAATAGGCCGACTATCGGGCAAGGAACGCCGGCAACAGGGCGGGCGGAAGATTCTTGAGCATCGTGCCCATGCCTTTGTGGTGGGCGGTCACGACGACCACCAGATCTGCCTCGGGGAACATGAAGATAAACTGACCGCCGGCGCCACGGCCTTCCATGGCGTGGTAAGATTTATCACCGATTTTAAAGTCATCGGTCCACCAGAAGAAGCCGTAGCCGTTCGTGGCAGAATTCTGATTGATGCGCGAAGTAGCCTTGGCCACGTATTCCGCGGGGATCAGCTGCTCGCCATGCCACTTGCCCTTGTCCAGGACGAGCAGGCCCCATTTCACCATATCGCGCGAAAGGACGCCCGAGCCGGCGGCCGATTTAGGCAGTCCGCTGACAGTGTCGGTCTCCCAGTTGTAATTCGTGATGCCGAGTTTACCGAAGAGCTCCTTGCGGATGAATTCCTCGGCGGAGCCCGGCACACTGGCCTGTACGACCTGCATAGCCATGCAGGGGTCGGAGGACTGGTACTTGAAGGTGCGCGGCACGGCCGGAATCGGCGCGCTGTGCTGGAAATAGGCCTGGATCTGGCCCTGGCCTTTCAGGGCGGCAGGATTCTTGACCAGTTCGCCGACCTTGGCGTCGTCGACGCGGACGCCCGACTTCATGTTCATTGCCTGGGCCAAAGTCACGTCCTTGGCGCCGTCCACGAATTTCGTGGGCTGCAGTTCCTTCAGGAAAGACCACACCGGACGATCGAGGTCCGACATCTTCAGATGGCCGAGTTGAATGGCGCGTCCGACGGCCATGGCCGTGTAGGACTTGGTGATCGACATCTGATAGTGCGGATAATTCTGGCGTCCGCGGCGGTAATAAGACTCGAAGAGCAACTGGCCATGGTGCGCGACAAGGAGACTGTCGATCTCGCCGTGCTTACCGTCCGCGATCTCGTGGGCGAAATTCAGGACGGCGTCTTTCTGCGCGCCTTGGAGTTCTCCGACCGTGAGGCCGTCCTTGAGCTCTTGCGGCTTGGTGCTGAGGAAAGGCTTCTCGAGGTCAGGTAGTTTGGATTCCAGTGCGTAGGAGACTGCAGCAGCGTTCAGGCCAGGTACTTCAGGCGCTAGGCCGTTGCTGGGTTCGGCCGCCAAGGCGAAGGCCGTGAGGAGGAGGAGCTGGATACGGATTTTCATTTAAGGTTCAGGGGGTCTTCGACGACCTGGTCGCCTTCGCGGCGGTGGCGCAGCAGCCACGCGTAGAGCTGGGGGTCGCGCAGGTTATCGGTGATGCCGTGGCCCTTGCCAGCCAACATCGTCAGCCGGACTTCCTTGGCTCCGGCAGCCTTGAGCAAGCTGTTCATGCGTTCCGAGCGTTCGGGTGGTACGACGTCATCTTTGTCGCCATGGAAGATCCAAATCGGGAGCGGGGCGAGACGCTTGGCCCACCCGGTGAGATCGGGCGACACGGCTCGGGGGCCGCCGAAGCCGAGGCCGCCGGCGTGCGGGGCAAGGCCGGCGAAGCGCTCGGGGTGGGAAGAGCCCCAGAGCCAGGTACCGAAGCCTCCCATGCTGTAACCGATGAGATACACCCGGGTTTTGTCGAAGGGCTGTTCTTTCACTAACTGTTTGAAGAGGACTTCCAGATCCTCGGAGTGCCATTCGCCATTCTTGCCTGACTTATCTGGGGCGCACTGTGGTGCGACGATCAGGAAAGGCTGTTCGGTCTGTTGATCGAAGTGCCTTATGGGCGGGACTGACTTCAGCTGGGTCAGGTCGGTGCCTCGTTCACCGGCGCCGTGGAGGAAAATCATCAAAGGGGTCTTGTCGGTCGCTTTGGCAGTGGCCGGGAAGGCGACCACATACTCGGGATTCAGGAACATGGTCGCGGCAGCCGATGCGTCCGGCAGGCGCCTTACCTCAATCTTCATGGGCTCGGCCGAGGCGGCCGCAGTCATGCAGGCTAGGGCGGCCAAAGAGCGGAAGTATCGGGGAAGTCTCATGATCGTAGTCGGAGCACGGCTTTGTCGCAGTGCCGATTTGGCGTTCAGCGGCCGAGCGTGGCCTTCAGGAACTGCTCCATCTCCGCCCAGGACGCTTTATCGGCGTCGGCGTTGTAGGCGGCGCCCTTGGAGTTGTCGTTGCCGGCGGCCTTATGCGTGAAGCTGTGCACGGCGCCAGGATACTTGATGAGTTTGTAGTCAACCGCGGAGGCCTTCATCTCGGCTTCGAAGGCGACGACATCCTTAGCGGGGACGTAAGGGTCGTCGGCACCATGGAGGGCGAGGACCTTGGCCTTGATGTTCTTGCCGTCGGTAGGGGTCGGGGAATCGAGGCCGCCGTGGAAGCTGACGGCGCCCTTGATGGCGGCGCCGCTGCGGGCGAGTTCGATTACGGTCGTACCGCCGAAGCAGTAGCCGGTGGCGGCGATCCTCGAAGCATCGGTCCGGCTGTCGTGGCTGAGGACGTCGAGCGCGTCATTGACGCGGGCACGGAGGAGTGGGCGGTTGCCCTTGTACTTACCGGCTTCTTTGCCCGAGGCTGGGGGCTGCGGACGGACGCCTTTGCCGTAGATATCAGCGACGAGGACGTTGTAGCCGAGCGCGGCAAGCTTGTGCGCGGCTTCCTTCTCGTGGTCGCTGATGCCCGTCCACTGGTGAACGATGAGCACGCCGGGACGCTTGCCGATCACGGCGTCGTCATAGGCCTGCCAGCCTTCGCAGAGGACATCGCCGGATTTATATTCGAGGGGTTTCTCGACGATGGCCGCGGAGAGCGAGCCGAAGGAGCCAAGGACCACAAGGAGGGAAGGCAGAAGGGCTTTCATGCCCGCTAACCTAGGAAAGTCGTTAGCCGGCGCAAGCGCCTACCTAGCTTAGGCTAAGCCGCGCTTCGTCGAAGCGGCGAAATCTACGAAGCTCTGCACGATACGCCCCGAGGCTTCGGGGAGAGCACGGGCCTTTTCGATGGCCTGCGTGGTGTTGAGCCCGTCGCGATAAAAGAGGCGGTGCATCAGCTTGGCCGTGGCAATTTCTTCTTCCGTGAATCCGGCTCGTTTGAGCCCGACCGCATTGATCATCTTAGTCTCGCACGGGTTGCCGTCAGCGATGACGAAAGGAGGGACGTCTTGGACGCACTTCGAGCAGGCCGCGACCATCGCGTGGTCGCCGATGCGGCAGAACTGGTGGATGCCGGCATTCCAGCCAATATTGACGTGGTCGCCGACATGGACGTGCCCAGCGACGGCGGAGTGACTGGAGATGACGAGGTGGTTGCCAATCACGCAGTCGTGCGCGATGTGCGAATAGGCGAGCAAGACGTTGTCGTCGCCGAGAATGGTCCATTCCCCTTCTTGAGTGCCGAGGTGGACGCTGACGTATTCGCGGAAAGTATTGCGGGCGCCGACCTTGAGGCCGGGTTTCCCGGGTTTG